>QHVJ01000147.1 GCA_003222275.1 Acidobacteriota bacterium
AGACCTTGCGGATCTCAAGATCTTCGGCGCCGCGATTCTCAACGCAGAGAGCGTATCCCTTCTCCCGGGTCGTCATGGCTCAGTCTAGAAACCTCTTGATCTTGTGGCGAACGCGTCCGATTCCATATGCCTCATACCAGTGGATCTCGGCACGCCGCAGCTCGCCGCTGGCGATGCGGACCGTGGCGATCCCTTTGAGTTTACGCCAACGTCCTGACCGTGCCGGCGCCGCAGCTGTGAGAGCTGACGAATCGCTCTCCCGACGGCGATGGTCTCGATGTCGGTGATCGGCCCGACGATCTCGAAGTACATGCGGCCTCATCGCTCGATCGGAGTCGGCGAACTAGAATTCGGCCGCAGGATAGGCTGGTTTGCATAACGCGGCGAATGCGGCGACCTCCGGCGCGCCCATCTCGGCCGGGTGCCGCTTGCCGTGAAAGAAGATGTATCGCCTGATCCAGCCGACGTATGCGTCCTCGGTGCGGCGGCTGTCGTGGCGAGCGCGGATGGCGTCACGGACACGGTCGAGCAGGCGGGGCTTGGGGTAGGCCGTCGGCGTCTCATGGACGGCGCGCATGAGGGACGATAGCGCGCCGGACCGGCGCACGCAAGAATGCGCGACGCTGATGTCACCGAAAGGTCACACCGCTGAGCGCCGGCGCGGACCGGGGTGGCGGTCCTACGACAGCCGCGGCGCGCCCATACGCCACAGCCTTGCGGAGGTTTCGCGGGCGGTGTATCACGAGTCGGGCGACAAAGAAATCGGAGAGGAGATCATCGTGGCGAACTACATCCCAAGCCCCAGGCAGTGGGTGCGCGAGCAGGTCGAGCTCTACGAGGGCAGTGGCGGGAAGGAAGGCACCACGCTCCGCGACACCGGGCTGCCGGTGATCATCGTGACCCACACCGGCAACAAGACGGGCGCGATTCGCAAGACGCCGCTGATGCGCGTCAGGGACGGCACCAGCTACGTCCTCGTCGGCTCGTTGGGAGGAGCGCCGACGCACCCGGTCTGGGTCTACAACCTGCGCGCGAACCCCGCCGTGGAGATCCGCGACCACACCACCGTCCAGACGATGCGGGTCCGCGAGGTCAAGGACGAGGCCGAGCGGGCGCGGTTATGGAAGCTCGCCGTCGCGGCCTATCCGCCGTACGACGAATATCAGGCGAAGACCACGCGACGGATCCCGGTGTTCATCGCAGAGCCCAAACGCTAGAGGAGCGCGCAACCGTGAAAGTCGTCGATGCCATCGCCCGTATTCTCAAGATCGAGGGCACCGAGTTCCTGAGCGCCTATCCGACGACCGCGGTGATCGAGGCCGCGGCCAAAGCCGACATCCGGCCCGTGCCCTGCCGCCAGGAACGGGTGGGCGTGGGCATCGCCGACGGCTATGCGCGGGTGAAGAACGGCAAGACGCTCGCCGTCTTCTGCATGCAGTACGGCCCCGGGGCCGAGAACGCTTTCCCCGGCGTGGCCACCGCGTATTCCGATTCCACGCCGATGCTGCTCCTGCCGCTCGGCCACCCGCGCGACCGTGCCCAGGTCTTCCCCTTGTTCAGCTCGGCGCGCACGTACGCGTCGGTGACCAAGTCCGTCGAGACCATCACCGTGGGCAGCCAGGTCGTGGACGTCATGCGCCGGGCCATCAGCCTGATGCGCATGGGCCGTCCGGGCCCGGCGATGGTCGAGATCCCCGCCGACATCCTGAACGAGGACGTGCCCGAGACGTTGATCGATGCGTACCGCCCGGTCAAGGTGACGTCGGCCGGCGCCAATGTCCGCGACGTCGAGACGGCCGCCCGGGTGCTTCGCGACGCGCGGCGGCCGGTGATTCACGCCGGTCAGGGTGTGCTGTACGCCGAGGCGTCGGATGATCTGCTCGAGCTGGCCGACCTGCTCCAGGCTCCGGTCATGACCACGATGGAAGCCAAGAGCGCGTTCCCCGAGGATCACCCGCTCGCGCTCGGCACCGGTGGCCCGGCCGTGACCGGGCCCACCTTGCAGTATCTCCGCGAGGCCGACGTGGTCTTCGGCATCGGATGTAGCTTCACCCGCCACGGGATGGCGGCCAGCATCCCGCCCGGCAAGACGCTCATCCACGCCACCAATGACGAGCGCGACCTCAACAAGAACTACGCTGCCGACCACCCGCTCCTGGGGGACGCGCGTCAGCCCTCAGCTTTCAGGAAAGAGCGCACCCGCGGGTGCGCTCTTGGCCGTCCAGCGTGAGACTAGACGCTAGTTGATGTCGCCCGAATTCCCATCGATCGAGTTGACCCATGAACCGTTATCGCCGGCGTGGTAGACCCAACCCCACCACGCGAGGTCGAAACCCAATGTGCTCGAGAAGTAAAAGGTCGTCCAGTCCCGGTAACCAGGGCAAGCAGCCCCACCCACAACGCCAGGCAAGATGACGCACATGTAGTTAAACGTTCCGATGTTGCCACTGGTTCGGTAGTCGGGGGGGTCTTTGAGCGTCCCAGTAAACACCGTACTCCGGTAGCCCCCTTCGAACGTCCCGGTCACCCCAGCCGCAACAGTATCGTTGGTATCCGGATCGAAAAAACCGGGGCTCTCACCCGGAACCGTCACGAAGGATCCCATGTACTTGAGAACGGCACAGAACGTGTCCGGGTTCTCGCTCAACTGCCAGACCTGGATTCTGCGGTGGACGTCATCGTAGGCCCAGTAGTTGCCAAACTCCCCAGAATCGGCGTCACCGATGATGTGCTGGATGACGTTGATCACCAGCCTGGCTCCGGTCGTGTTGCACTCGGCTGCGTTCAGTTGCGTCCCAAAATTGAGGTGCTCGGAGGGTTTTGCCACCGCCTGTTGAACCAGCAGCAGCCAAAACAGGAACAGCGGAAGATAGATTCTTCGCATTGCCGTTCTCCTTCCGGTCGCAAAGGCCGTGAGCCAGAAACCTAAGGTTTGTCCAGAAGATCCCTTCTGGAACTTCCATGTCCTCAGCAAAGCGCGTGCCCGCCTGGGAGCGTTCTTCTGGCGGTCGCGGCTGTGATCAACTCGAGCGAACCGCGGAGCCTTCGGCAAGCTGAGCAAGTGGCGGTGCGAGCGAGTGAAACCGCCGTCCGCGGCGCGCAAGAACAACGACGGTCCGCGAGGAACGGGGGACAGACGCGGCACCGAGAAAGTCGGGATGCAGCTGCAAGAGGTATGGCGCCGACACCATGGCGCGGCCGCCATAGAGTTTGCCGGCGGGCAGTCCTTCAGATCGGGCGCAGTCCTTTGCCGAGATTTCCGCTCAGGTCACGACGCCCGGAACTCCGCGGCCTCGATACTGTAGCGCTTCGTCTTGAGGTGCAGGGTCTTGTAGTCCACCCGGAGGAGCCGAGCTGCCTCGCTCTTGTTCCCCCGCGTGGCGTGAAGGGCCAAGCGGATCGCCTGTCGCTCCGCCTCGGCGGCGGCGCGGTCGGCGATCTCCTTCAGGGAGGGGCGCACCTCTTTTCGTCGTCTGTCGCCGGATCTCATGGTGGCGCAGATCAACCCTCGCAATTCGCGGACCAGTGAGCGCGTTCCCGTCAAACCCCGAACGCGCAGTCCGGCAACGGCGTAGCGATCACGCCGGTTATGGTTGATTCGACCAACAGAGCGGCAAAGGTTCGCCCGGCGACGGGATTTCCGGCCTGGGCTCCATTGAGAGTGAGAGACCTGGGGATCATCACGTTCTCCGGGTACACCCCCGGGGCCACATTGATTGGGTTGCAACTGAAATCGTCGACTGCGGATTGAATTGTCGGGTAGGGAGGCGTAAAGGGTGCGACGTTGCAGGTTGCGGCCTGTGCCGTGCTTTCGCCGAGCGTCAAGACGGTCGCGAAAGCCGTCACGATCGCGAAGAACCCTAGCAACTTCGTTTTCACTTCCATCCCATCCTGACTGATCCGTGCCCTCGTCAAAGACGATACTGATCCTGACGACGGTGCCGGAGAGCGGAGTGATGGGCGGAAAGCTGTTGCGAGTAGGCGACGGGATCCCACCGCTTGCGGATCCAGACATTACCCTGCGGATCTGTGAGCACGCTCGTCATGGTCCAGCGAGTCGGCGACGCCGAGCCAGTCGAATCCGCTCTCCTCGACCTCGCGGCACAGCCCGCCGAACCCGGCGAGCGACTCGGGCAGGAGAACGATTCCGAAACGGACGGCGGTGGCCGCCACGGGCTTTAGCATCCGGTGAGGTACGGCGCGCGGATCAGCGAGCTTTTCGCGGGCAACGGGGCGCCTCGCGGCAGACGTGCGGGAGGCCGGAATCCGGCCTCCCGCACCTTCCGCGTCGGCGAGGCTACTGGATCACGATGGTGCCGCTCGTTAGGCTGCCCGTTATGCTGTACCCGTCAGTTAAGACGAGCGTAAAGACCCCAGGCGCAAGGCTGCCGTTATCGACGGCGATCATCGTGAAGCCGACCGGCAGCCCGTTATTCACACCGGTACCGATGATGGTAACCGCCTGCCGGCCCTCGTCGTCGGCAAAAGTTGCCGAGGTTATAGTCGTCGACTTGAAGTCAGTCCCGGAACCCGGATCACTGTGTTGTACGTTGTCGGCTTCTTCGACACCATCGTCATTCCCAGGGCACCCGTTCTTGTGGAAATGGACGTGGGCGTTGCCCCCATGTTGCCCGTTCATCTCCCCATCGCCGTCAGCGCTCGAGCAGCCGTACGGTTCGAAATCGAACGTGATCGTGCCTGCTACCGTGCCAAACTTAAAGGCGTCGATGTTCTCCGTGTAGCCGTTAGGATACGGTTCACCGACGCGGATGCCCAAGAAGGAATCGCCGGGGAGGATACGGCTGTTGGGGTACTCAACGAGGATCATGGCCCACGTCTTGGTAGTAGAACCAGGCAGAGGCGCGCCGGGCAGCGGCCACGTTGGGCCGGAGTAGGTCCACAGGGCATTGCCGCTGTTGATGGCGTCCCATTCCTGCCAGTCGTTCTGAAGGACGGGCGGGTTGTTCCTGGGCACGAAGGTCAGGCGACGCTGGAACGCCGTGCTGGTGCCAGTGAAGTCGACGTTGAACTGGAGGTAGCCAGAGCGCGTCGGGTCTGAGCCGTTGCCCGCCGAAGGCTTGTAGGTGGAGTAACGTAGTGTCGTGATGTCGGCAAGCTTGATGCCGCCGAACTGGTATGTCGCCAAGTTTGGCCGGCGATTAAGAACGGTGCTGATCTGCACGCTACCGACGCCTAGCGGCGGCGTTTGCCCGGCACCGTCGTAGTAGGGGCACGGGCCGTACTGGCAGATGACGAACGATCCCATGGTGTTGTCGATGAGGTCCTTGACATCATCGTAGAAGAACCATTTCCGATCGCTGTGCGCGGCTCCGCAGCTTGGTGCAGCAGGGGGTGGACCACATCGCGCCAGGTCATTCGCCGTGACAACGACCGTGGTGTTATACGGCCCCGACGCCGCCCTCGCCAGTCCGGCCAAAGCGCACAAAGCGATTGTGACGGCCAAGAGAGCGAAACGTTTCATGGATCCCCTCCGTTGCGGCCAGTAGGCACTTATCGCTCCGGTCCTTCCTGAGACACTAGGAGCGTGGCCGCCTCGCCGGCTGATCGCTCGGCGGGCGAACTCCTCGCCTAGAGCAGGATTGGAGATCCACCGTTCGCTCCTGAGCTACTTCGCAACGACCCACGCAAAACATGTGCCCGGCGGGAGCGGTTGCTCCAGGTCGGCTCGAAACCTTCGACTCGAGCGAATGATGGAGCTCTGGGCAAGTGGCGCTGCTGGCGAGTGAAACCGGGTGTCCACGCCGGTCAGGTGAACGACGGTCCGCATTGACGAAAGAAAGGATGCCGCGCCGGGAAGTCTGGCGTAGCGGCAAGAGCTATGGCACTCAGACCATGGCGCGAACGCCAGAGAGTCGGCGGGTACTACGGGCAGTCCTCCGCCGGATCACAGCGCAGTCCCTGTAGTCGAGATGTTCGGGCGCAGGTCACGCGACGGCCGGAACTCCCGAGCCTCGATGGCGTAGTGCTTCATCTTCAGGTGCAAGGTCTTGTAGTCGACTCTGAGCAGTCGCGCCGCCGCGTTCTTGTTCCCCTGCGTGACTTGAAGGGCCACGCGAATCGCCTGTCGCTCCGCCTCGGCGGCGGCCTGGTCGCCGATTTCCTTCAAGGAGGGGTGCATCTCGTTTCGAACGCCTCGCACATCCCGGCAATTCGCAGGCCAGCCAGAGGCTGGCGAGAGCGCCCGGGTGAGGGACCAGAGTTACGCAGGGCGAAGCGGACGGACGGCTCGATCAATCGAGCGATAGACACGCCGCTTACGAGCGAGTCACGACCCCGACAACTCCCTGAACGGCCCAGCGTCAATACCGTACTGCTTCATCTTGAGGTGCAGGGTCTTGTAGTCGGTTCGGAGGTGTCGGGCCGCCTCGCTCTTGTTGCCCCTGGTAGTCTGCAGGACCCGGCGGAGCGCCTGCCGCTCGGCGTCCGCCGCGGCCGCCTCGGCGATCTCCTTGAGAGAGGAGCCGACGAGTAAGGAGTCGACAAGCGCCGGCTCTCCGCGGAGTGCGGTCGCCGCGGTCTCCGGAGACGGGTCGACGGGCAGGACCGAGAGGTGCTCCGGCTCGATCACATCCGAAGCGAGCAGAATGGCCCGGCGAATGACGTTCCGGAGCTCCCGCACATTCCCCGGCCAGGGGTAGCGCAGAAGGACCTGAGCCGCCGCCTCCGAGATTTTGCGGCACGGGCGGCCGAGCTCCATGCCGGCTTCGGGGAGAAACTCGTTCGCCAGGTGGAGGATGTCATCTCGCTCCCTGAGGGGCGGCAGGGTGATCCCGAATTCGTTCAGACGGTAATAGACATCCTGGCGGAACCGTCCAGCCCGCACCTCTCGCTCGAGGGGGACATTGGAGGCGGCGATGATCCGCGCGGCCACTCGGACCGGCCGCTTGCTGCCGAGCGGCTGGACCTGTCGTTCCTGCAAGACACGCAAGAGCTTCGTCTGCGTGGGGAGGGGCAGGTTGACGATCTCATCGAGGAAAAGGCTTCCGCCTTCTGCCAGCTGGAACTGCCCTTCCTTTCGCTGATGCGCCCCCGTGAACGCGCCCTTCTCGTAGCCGAAGAGCTCCGACTCGATCAGGGTGTCCGGTATCGCGCCGCAGTCGACAGCGACAAACGGCTTCTCGCGTCGAGAACTCAGGTGATGGATCGCCCGCGCGACGAGCTCCTTGCCAGTGCCGGTCTCGCCCTCGACGAGGACAGTGAGCGGGGAGTCGGCCACCTGCTTGATCTGCTCGACGATCTTCT
>QHVJ01000148.1 GCA_003222275.1 Acidobacteriota bacterium
ACTTCTGCCACTGGTTCCAGCCCCAGACCGGCCTCACCGCCGAGAAGCACGACGCCTTCCTCACCTTCGACGACGAGGGCCAGCCGATGGAGCGCTTCAGCGGGGCGCAGCTCATCCAGAGCGAGCCCGACGCGTCGAGCTTCCCGTCGGGCGGAATGCGCACCACCTTCGAGGCGCGCGGATACACGGCCTGGGACCCCTCGAGCCCCATCTTCATCGTGGACGGGCCCAACGGGAAGACGCTGTGCGTGCCCTCGGTCTTCATCAGCTACCACGGCGACGCCCTCGACAACAAGACGCCGCTGCTGCGCTCGATGGAGCACCTGTCCGAGAAGGCGCTCGGCGTGCTTCGCCTCTTCGGGAACAACGAGTCGACGCGGGTGGTGCCGACGCTGGGCCCCGAGCAGGAGTACTTCCTCATCGACCGCGCGTTCTACGCGCTCCGGCCCGACCTCGTCGCGGCGGGACGCACGCTCGTGGGGGCGAAGCCGCCCAAGGGCCAGGAGCTCGAGGACCACTACTTCGGCAGCATCAAGGACCGCATCCTGGCCTACATGCAGGAGATGGAGACCGAGCTGTACAAGCTGGGCGTCCCGATCAAGACCCGGCACAACGAGGTGGCGCCCAGCCAGTACGAGATGGCCCCGATCTTCGAGGAGGCCAACGTCGCCTCCGACCACAACCAGATGGTGATGGAGACGATGAGCCGCGTCGCCCGCCGCCACGGCCTGGCCCTGCTCCTCCACGAGAAGCCCTTCGCCGGCATCAACGGCAGCGGCAAGCACTGCAACTGGTCGCTCATGGACTCCGAGGGCCGCAACCTGCTCGAGCCGGGGGCCACCCCCGAGGAGAACCTCCAGTTCCTGGTCATCCTGATGGCCGTCCTGAAGGGCGTGCACGAGCGGGCGGGTCTGTTGCGGGCGGCCATCGCCAGCGCCGGCAACGACCACCGGCTGGGCGCGAACGAGGCTCCGCCCGCGATCATCTCGGTGTTCCTCGGCGATCAGCTGACGCGGGTGCTGGACGGGATCGAGAAGGGAGAGCGCAGCGACGCGGCCGCGCTGGAGCGCATCAGCCTCGGCGTGCGCAAGCTGCCCGAGGTCGCGCGGGACAACACCGACCGCAACCGGACCTCGCCGTTCGCCTTCACCGGGAACAAGTTCGAGTTCCGGGCCGTTTCCTCCGCCGCGTCGATCTCCACCCCGATCGCCTTCCTGAACGCGGCGGTCGCGGATGCCCTGGGCGAGTTCGAGCAGGCGATCAGCGCTCGCACGGCCAAGGGAGCGAGCCTCCAGGACGCGGTGCTCGACGTGGTGAGGGAGGCCGTCGTCGCGACGAAGGCCGTCCGGTACGAGGGGAACAACTACGCGGCGGAGCTGGTGGAGGAGGCGCGGCGGCGGGGCCTGCCCAACCTGCGCACGACGCCCGAGGCGCTGGCCGAGCTGGTGAAGCCGCAGGCGCTGGACTTCCTCGCGCGGACGAAGGTCTTCTCGAAGGCGGAGGCCGAAGCCCGCTACCACGTCCGCCTGGAGCGCTACGTGAAGGACGTCGACATCGAGGTCGAGTGCCTCGAGAACCTCGTCACGGGCCACGTGCTGCCCGCGGGCTACAAGCAGCTCGCGCTCCTCTCCTCGGCGGGGGGCGCCAAGACGGCGCGTTCTGCCTTGGACCGGGCGTCGGCGGCGGTCGACGAGCTCTCGACGCGGATGACCGAGCTGCAGTCCGTCGCGGAGAAGGCGGGCAAGATCGGCGACCTCGAGAAGCACGCCCACGCGCTGGCCGAGCAGGTCGTCCCCGCGATGGTGGCGGTGCGCGAGGTGAGCGACCGCCTCGAGGAAACGGTGGCCGACGAGTTCTGGACGCTGCCGAAGTACTCGGAGATGCTATTTCTGGCGTGAGACCTGGTTCGTCTACTCCGGCAGCTCCCAGCCCGCGAGCAGGCCCGAGTCCCGAAGACCGGGCCAGGGGTTCCGCGAGTCGGTCGGGTCGTCGGACGCGGTTACGGCGCTTCGGGCCCTCGAGGTCGCCGCAGCCGTCGTCACGCACGGCGCCGGCGGGGGCGGGTCCGGCGACGGCAGGGTGGGGACCGTCGCATTGGGGTGCTTGAACCTCAATGCCCGGGCGAGGTTCTCGACGTCGCGCGAGGCATCGCGGGCGGTCAGGGGATCGAGCCCGAAGCGCCACTCGATCAGCTTCAGGATCGACGTGTGATCGAACGTCATCCCTTTCACCTTCGGGTCGTCCGGCTCGCCCCGGCTGAACGGCGACGCCACGACCGTCGGTACGCGGAAGCCGAGGAGCGCCTTCCCTTTCACGAGGTCCGGATCGACGCCGTTGGGGGCGGTGGCGCGCGGGGGCGCCACGTGATCGAAGAAGCCACCCCACTCGTCGTAGGTGACGATCAAGACGGTGCGCGACCACCGCGGGCCGCTGGCGACCGCGTGGAAGGTCTGGGAGAGGAACGCATCGCCGGCGCGGATGTCGGCCGGCGGGTGATCGTCGTTCCCGCTGTTGTCCGGCGTGAAGTCCGTGAAGCGGGGGTCGATGAAGGACACCGCCGGCAGCGTTCCCGCGGCCGCGTCGGCCAGGAATTGCAGGTAGGGCCGGGAGATCGGGATGTACTTGGCGCCCCAGAGGGCCAGGAACGGCAGGTTGGAGAAGTAGTAGAGGGCGCTCACGTCGGCGGCCGCCAGCCGGTCCCAGATGGTCGGCAGGGTGGAAGGCACGAAGGTGTTGCTCAGGCGATCCGTCTGCGCCGAATGCAGGAAGAACCGGTTGGGGAAGGTCGGACCGAGGATGGAGCAGAACGACCGGTCGAGAGCGGTGAAATTGCGCGCCAGCGCGCTGCCGAACGGCCGGTCCTCTTCCACGTAGAAGCCGATCGAATACTCGTCGTTCGCTCCCGAGCGCAGGAAGCCGTCCATGGCGCCCCCGTCGTACTGCACGCGCCCGCCTGCGTACGAGTGATCGGGGTCGGGGTGACTGCAGCCCGTGAAGTCGGGAGCCAGCGGATGGGTCGAGTGGGCCGTTCCTGTCGCATCCAGGTAGGTGAGGCCCTCCTGGCGCCCATCCGCGTTGGGCAACCAGCCGAGGAAGTGGTCGAAGCTTCGGTTCTCCATCATGACGACGACGATGTGCTGGATGCCCGACGCCTCCGGCGAGGGCAGCGACGAGAGGCCCTCGTCCTGCGGCCGCCGCCCGACGCTGTCCGAACGGGCGCTTCGTCCGAGAAGGGCTGCTCCCGAGGCGCCCGCGGCGCCGCGCAGGAAGTCGCGTCGATTGATGCTCATGGCCATTCCTCCGTCGTGGTCGCCGCTCTCTCATAGCCTACCGCCCGGGCATTCCCTCGGGTCGTAGCCAGGAAGAAAGGCGCCCGACGTGGGCTGGCTACTTCAGCGGAGAGTAGTCAGTGGCCGTCAGCATCACGGAGTCGACCTTGTCGACGAGCTTGCCGCTCGCCTCCGAGGCGTCGCGGGCCGCGATCCACTCGGGGTCCTTCCGGAAATCCTCCCACGCCTTCTCGCGGGCGGCCCGGTCCGGGTACCTGAGGAGGTAGACGAGCGTGTTGTCGGCCCCCTTGTCCTTGTCGATCGGCACCCAGAACCCGACGATCTTCATGCCGTGCTTGGCGAAAAGGCGGTTCGTGTGGTTCCGGAACCTTGCATGAAGCGCTTCCAGCTTGCCGGGCGCCGCAGTATAGGTGCGCAGCTCGAAGGCGCCGGAGTCGGGGGCCAGCGAGCCTCCGGGCGGGGGGGTCGCGGCCTGAGCCGCCACGATCGCCGCCGCGCCGAGGCCGGCCGCGAGAACGAGCAGACTTCGGATCATGGGCTCTCCTTGTTTGGGGGTGCCAACTCTACTACACGTGGCTGCCGATGCCGGCGGCTCAGGACCAGAGCATGTCGAGCAGGAAGCCCGGCCCGAGTGCCGTCCGCGCCGGGACGAAATCGCCGGCGATGCTCACCATGCGGTCGGCGAGATCGGGCCGGCGGGCGAGGCGCCGCGCCGCGGCGTTGGCGAGCCACGGGCGGCCGACCACGACCTGGAGTAGCCGGTTGAAGCGGAACTTGTGGCGCGTAGCCGCATGCCGCATGCGGTCGTAGTCCGGCAGGGCCCGAAACGCGCGGGCGGACGCGGCGCGGAGGCAGCGGTCCGCGACCTCGGTGGCCAGCTCGGCGCTGCGGAGCGCCAGGGTGATGCCCTCGCCCGTGAACGGATCGTAGAAGCCGGCCGCATCGCCCACGAGGAGCGCCCCCGGCGCCGACACCCGCGAAGCCTCGAGGGCCAGGGGCCCGATCGCTCTCGGCGGCGACAGCAGGCTCGCCCTCGCCAGGCGCTCGGCGATGCGCGGCCATCGCCGCAGCGTGCGCCGGTAGAAGCCCTCCAGCGCGCCGCCCGCCGCCGACATCTCGCGCCGATCGAGGACGAACGTGACGTTGGCGCGCGTCGGGGAAAGCGGGGCCACGCCGCAGTAGCCGCCCCCGCCGCCGTGCATCTCTCCCCGCTCCTCGAGGCCCTGCATGCCTTCCCAGTAGCCACGCACGGCGAACTTACGCAGGCGGCGGTGTTCGCGGAGCAGCCCCAGCCGTCGCGCGACGATGCTGCGCCGGCCGTCCGCCCCGATCACCAGCCGCCCGCGCGCCGCTTCGGGCCCGGACCCGTTGACGGCAGTGACCCCCTCGACGACGCCCGCACGCTGGAGCAGGCCGGTCACGCGCAGGCCCTCCCGCACCTCCACGCCCGCCTCGCGGGCCCGCTCGAGCAGGACGCGGTCGAGGTGCTCCCGGCGGACCGCGAAGCCCGGGTGGGCAGCGCCGCGATAGTCCCCGCGGAAGCAGGTGCCGTCGGGCGCGGTGACGGCCATGCCGCGCAGGGGATGAGGCGAGAGGGCCCGCACCGCGCCGTCGGCGCCGAGCTCCGCGAGGAGGCGCCACGCCTCGGGGGAGACGCTCTCTCCGCAGATCTTGTCCCGCGGGAAGCGAGCCTCGTCGAGGAGCAGGACGTCGTGCCCGCGCTGCTTCAGCATCACCGCCATGGCGGATCCGGCGGGGCCGCCCCCGGCGACGATGACGTCGCGCGCGCCGGTGCCGGGCACCATACTCACGCGGCCTTCTGCGCGACGGCCAGCAGCCCGTACGGAAAGACGCGGCGGATGCGTACCGGGATCCCGGCTTCGGCGAAGGCGGTGGCCAGCTCGTCGGCGGTGAAGGCGCGCCGGATCGAAAGAGCGCCGTCGGCCACGCTCACGCGGGACCGGAGGAGCAAGGGGAAGAGCGACCGGGCGAACACGTAGGGCACGCGCGCCCGCCGGATGTCGTCCACGATCAGCGCGCGCCGCGCCAGGTCGTAGAGCAGGCGGAGCACCGCGGCCGCCTCCGCGCCGTCGAAGTGGTGGAGGAAGTGGGAGGCGAGCACCACGTCGAAGGCTTCGCTCGCAAAGGGCAGGGCGTGCACGTCGGCCACGACGCACCTTACCGACGGCGGGGCCGCGCGCAGGTGCAGCATCTTGATGTCGACCCCCACCGCCAGGAGCGGTCCCGGGAAGGACCGGCGGATGCGATCCGGGATGTCGGCCGAGCCACACCCCACGTCGAGGAGGCGAGGGCGGGGGGAGGACGAAAGGAACGGGCGCGTCGCCTTCCGCAGGCGCCGATGCGTGCCGAGCCACCGGTTGACGCGGCGCAGATCGGCCAGGCTCTCGAGGGCGTCGCTCTCCGGCACCCCTTCGTCCAGCAGCTCCGACTCGGTGGCGCGCTCGCTCAGGTCCATGCGCTTGTTCGTCCTCTGCGGCCTCTGCGCGCTCTCTGCGGCCTCTGCGCTTCAGAGAAACTCGAGCAGCGCGAACTCGGCCCCGAAGCCCGGACCGAACGCCCCCAGCATGCCGCGCTCTCCGGGCCGCGGCCGCCGCGTGCGAAGGATCTCGTCGAGCACGAACAGCACCGTGACCGAGCTCATGTTGCCGTGCTCGGCGAGCACCGCCTCCGTGGGCGCGAGGTCCTCCGCCGACAGGCCGAGCCTCTCGCTCATCACCTCGATGATGCGCCGGCCGCCGGGGTGCAGGATCCATTGCGTGACGTCGTCGCGCCGCAGCCCGCGCGGCTCCAGGAACGACTTCACGGCCGCGGCCACTTCCCGGCGCACGAACGGGGCGAGCTCGCGGTCGAGGACGATCTGCAGGCCCGGGTTGCGGAGGCGGAAGCCCATGAGGTGGGTCGTGCCGGCGAAGAACACGCTCTCGGCGGCGGCGAGCCGGGCGAGACCGGCGCCGCGCGCGCGGGGGTGATCGCGTCCGGCGAGCACCACCGCCGCGCCGCCGTCGCCGAAGATCGCGGTGGACACGACGTTGGTCGCGGAACAGTCCCAGCGCTGGAAGGTGAGGCTCGCGAACTCGAGGGAGATCACGAGGGCGCAGCGGTCGGGGTGCGCGTCGAGGAAGTCGCCCGCGCGGGCGAGGGCCACGACCCCGCCGGCGCAGCCGCTCTCGGTGATCGGCAGGCGGGCCAGGCGCGGGCCCATCCCCAGTGCGTCCGCGACGTAGGCGTCGACGGCCGGGATCATGAGACCCGTGCAGGACACGCTGACCACGAGGTGGATGTCCGCCGGCCGCAGCTCCGCCCGCTCCAGGGCCCGCCGCGCGAGATCGACTCCGGCGACGCGGGCGATCTCGATGTACCGGTCGTTCTGGCGCTCGAAGTCGCGGGGAGCGAAGACTTCCTCGATGGGCACGACGCTCGCGCGCCGTTTCACGCCGGCCGTCTGGTAGACGGAAAGCAGCCGCGCCGCCGAGGCGCCGCCCTTCTCCTCGAGCCAGGCGCGCACCCAGCCCGTCACTTCGTCCTGGTCGTATCTATAGGGTGGGAGATAGCGCTCTATCGCGAGCAGCGTAGTCATCGCACCCGGCCCCCGTGTCAACCCCTGCCCGTGACCGCGAGGACCGGGCGCGGTTCGTCACCGGTGACACAGCAAGGGCGATGCCACGCGGGCATCGCCGGACGGGCGCGCCAATACTGGGCGGCAAGCATGAGGTACCGGGTCCAAGCTTACCGCGGCCGTAAGCCGTTACGGGCGCCGTAAGGGGAAGTGTTAAAACGGCACGTCGTCGTCGGAGGCCTTGAAGTCCTCTCCGGCCGGCGCGCCCTCGGCCGGGCGGTCGGCGCCGCGGGGAGCCCCCTCGCCCCGGGCTCCTCCCGGCCCGCCCAGCAGCACCAGCCTGGAGTTGGGGCCGCCGATGTGGATCTTGGTGGTGTTGCGCTTGTTGCCGTCCTTGTCCGTCCACTCGTCGTAGCGGACGCTGCCCTCGACGTAGACCTGCCGGCCCTTGGTGAGGTAGTCGCGGACGACCTGGGCCGGCTTGCCGAACACCTCCACCCGGTGCCACTCCGTCCGTTCCTGCTTCTGGCCGCTCTTGTCGGTCCAGGTCTCATTGGTGGCCAGGGAGAAGTTGGCGATGGGCTCCCCGCTCTGCGTGTAGCGGATCTCGGGATCCCGGCCGAGGTTGCCGATCAGGATCACTCGGTTGACGCTGGCCATGGTGCCTCCGGTTAGGGGTTGAGCTTCTCGCGGGCCTTGCGGCCCGCCTCTGAGTTGGGGTAGCGCTCGACGACGTTGCGGTATTCGACGAGGGCCTCGCGCCTCCGTCCCAGCCGC
>QHVJ01000613.1 GCA_003222275.1 Acidobacteriota bacterium
GGCTGGGTCGCTCATGTGGCCGTCGGCGGGCATTTCGCGTTCCGGTGGCTCTTGGTTGGTCTGCTCACATCGCTGGCGACCGGCGCCACGGCCTGGGCGCTCTGGTTGACCGCCGACGATCGCGAGCTGTTGTCGAGGCGATTCCGTCCCGCCGCCGCACGCATGGCGAGCGCCAAGGCGTAACGCCCACATGTGCGGCATCGCCGGGCGCTTCCTGCTCGATCGTCCCGCCGACGCCGACGCGGTCCGTGCCGTGCTGCGCATGCTCGACGCGCAGGTCCATCGTGGTCCGAACGATTGGGGCATCCTCATCCCCGAGGCAGCCGCGCAGAGCGCATCCGTGCGCTCCCTGCTCGAGTCGCGTGGCCTCGAGCACGTCCGGACGTATCCGGCCGAGCCGGGCGCTCCGTCCGTTGTTCTCGGCGCGCGACGGCTGTCGATCATCGATCTCTCGTCGCGCGGGCGTATGCCGATGGGCGCGGCCGGAGGCAGGCTGTGGGTCAGCTTCAACGGCGAGATCTACAACTTCCGCGAGCTGCGTGACGAGCTGCGGGAACGCGGATCCATCTTTGAATCGGACACCGACACCGAGACGATTCTTCACGGCTACGAGGAGTGGGGGCCGGACGTCGTGTCGCACCTGCGCGGCATGTTCGGCTTCGTCGTGTTCGATGCTCGTCGGCCGGACGCGCCGCGGCTCTTCCTGGCGAGGGACCGATTCGGCATCAAGCCGATGTACTGGGCGCGTCGAGACTGCACGCTCCACTTCGCCTCCGAGGTCCGCGCCCTGATGGTGGGCGGCGCGATGCCGAACGAGCCGGAGCCGCGTGCCTTCCACGGCTTCCTCGTGCACGGGTCGGTCCCGAGTCCCTGGACGACGGTCCGTGACGTCTTCTCGCTTCCGGCCGCTCACACGCTCACCATCGACGAGCGCTCGTACTCGTATCCGCGGCCGACGCGCTATTGGGCGCTGCCGTCGCCGGCGGCCGATGCCGTAGCGGCCGATGAGGCGGTCGCGGAGACACGACGCTTGCTCGACGAGGCCGTGCGCCAGCATCTCGTCAGCGACGTACCGCTGGGCGTGTTCCTGTCCGGTGGGCTCGACTCCTCGGCGATCACGGCGCTGGCGGCGCGCCACCTTCGCCATCCGCTCACGACCGTCAGCGTGACGTTCGACGAGGCGGAATTCTCAGAGGGGGAGTACGCGGAGCGCGTCGCCCGGCGCGTCGGCGCCAAGCACGTCGAGGTTCGCGTGCGCGCTGCCGACTTCGCTCGCGAGATTCCGAGGATCTTCGACGCGATGGACCAGCCGTCGATCGACGGCGTCAACAGCTATTTCATCGCCAAGGCCGCGCGAGAGGTCGGTCTCACCGTGGTGCTCTCCGGTATAGGAAGCGACGAGATCTTCTGGGGGTACTCGGGCTTCCGTCTGGGGCCGCAGATCGCCCGCACGGCGCGGATCCCGGGCGTGCGCTGGATCGCCCATCTCGCGGCCCGACTGGCCGCGCGCCGGCGCTCTTCGTGGGAGAAGATCGACTTCCTCCGTGAGACCGGACCGCTGGCCGCGTACCTCGCCGTGCGGGGCCTGTTCCCGCCCGATCGCGCGGCGCGGATCCTCGGGGCCGGCCGTTTGCCGCTGAGCGTCCTGGAAGGCGGCGATCCGGTCACGCCGGCGCGCTATGGCGAACTGGAGGTTGAGTTCTACCTTCAAGATCAGCTGCTGCGCGACACCGACGTGTTCGCGATGGCCCATTCGATCGAGGTGCGCGTGCCGTATCTCGACCATCACCTCGCGGAGCACGTGGCCAGGCTGGCGCCGTCGCTGAAATTTTCCCGCGCGACGAACAAGCCGCTTCTCCGTGCGGCCGTCCGAGCCGATCTCGATGACGAGACGCTCGATCGCCCCAAGATGGGGTTCACGTTTCCATTCGAGCACTGGATGCGCCAGGTCGACGTCAACGAGAACGCGGGTAGTGACGGTGCCGTGGACGAGCGCGAGACGTCGCGCATCGAGACTGACTTCCGGCGCGGTAAGGTTCACTGGTCACGCTTCTGGGCCGTGACCGTTCTCCATGGAATGCATCGCCACCGTCATCTGCCGGCCTGGCCCCGCCGCGGTGAGCCGCGCCGAATCCTCGTCCTGCTTTCAGAAGCGTATGCGACGAAGGGCGGCATTCAGGCTTACGGCCAGAGCTTGCTCCGCGCGATGGGCGAGGGTTTCCCGCTGGCCGAGATCCGGGTCATCAGCGCCAACGATGTCGCGATGCCGCCGGGTGCAGAGGCGGCCGGACGGGTGTTCTTCAGTGGATGCGGACCGAAGACGTCGCCGCTACGAAGGGCTCGCATGGCGGCCGCCGTATGGCGCGCGGCGCTCGTTCACCGGCCGGATGTGCTCGTGTGCGGCCACATCAACTTTGCATTGATCGCGTGGAGCCTGCGCGTCTTCATCCCGCGCGTGACGCTCCTGGCGTACGGCATCGACGCGTGGGCGCCGTCGCTTCGACTCAGACGGGCCGCGCGCCGTCTCGACCAGGTGTTGGCCATCAGTCGTTACACCGCCGATCGGATGGCCGCGTGGGGTGTGGATAGAGGACGGCTCGGGATCGTGCCCGTCACGGTGGACGGTGAGACCTTTCGCCGAGTACGCTCTCCCCGAGCGCCCGGCGGTCCCGTGATGCTGACCGTAGCCCGCCTGGAGACGGGCGAACGCTCGAAGGGCGTCGACCTGGTGATCGCGGAGATGCCTGCACTGCGTGCCGGGTTCCCCGGTCTCCGCTACATGATCGGAGGAACGGGCGATGACATTCCTCGCCTGATGGCGCTCGCCCAACGATTGGGTGTCGCAGAAGCCGTCGACTTCATCGGAGCCATTTCCGAGCAAGAGCTTCCCGAGCGATTCTCGGCCGCCGATGTGTTCGTGATGCCGGCGCGCAAGGAAGGCTTCGGCATCGTCTTCATCGAATCGCTCGCGTGTGGCACGCCGGTGATCGCTTGCGGCCTGGAAGGCTCGCGCGACGCGCTGCTCGATGGTCGGCTGGGGTTGCTCA
>QHVJ01000132.1 GCA_003222275.1 Acidobacteriota bacterium
CCATCGAGCGCGCCGCGCCGATCATCGCTCGAGCACCATCGCGAAGCCCATCCCGCCCTGCGCGCAGATCGAGAGGAGGCCGTAGCGGCCCTTCCGGCGCTTCAGCTCGTTGGCGAGTGTCGTCGCGATGCGCGCTCCGGTCGCGCCGAACGGATGGCCGACGGCGATCGACCCGCCCATCACGTTGAGCTTGTCGCGGTCCACCTTGCCCACCGGCTCGCTCCGCCCCAGCTTCTCCTTCGCCCACTGCGGCGACTCTAGCGCCTGGATGTTCGACGCGACCTGGGCCGCGAAGGCCTCGTGCATCTCGATGAGGTCCATGTCCGCGAGCTCGAGGCCCGCGCGGTCGAGGGCCTTGGGGATGGCGATGCCCGGTCCCATCAGGAGCTGACCACCGGGATCGACGGCCGCGACCGCCCACGAGCGCACGAAGGCGAGGGGCGCCAGGCCCTCTTCCTTGGCCCGCGACTCCGACATGAGCAGCACCGCCGCCGCGCCGTCCGTGAGGGGCGACGCGTTGCCCGCGGTGACGGTCCCGTACTTCTTGTCGAAGACCGGGGGCAGGGCGGCCAGCGCCTCGGGCGTCGTGTCGCGGCGGATCAGGTTGTCGACGCTGACCGCCGTCTCGTAGCGCGGCGGCAGCAACACCGTGCACATCTCGGCGGTCAGCCGGCCGTCGTCCACGCCCGCGGCGGCATTCCGGTGGCTGAGATAGGCGATCCAATCCTGCTCCTCGCGCGAGATGCCGTTCTCCTTGGCCATCTTCTCCGCCGACTGGCCCATCGTGAGGCCGGTCGACGGCTCGGCGATGGCCGGCGTCTGCGGCGCGAGGTCTTTCGGCCGCAGCTTCGAGAACGCCTTGAGCTTGCCGCCGAGCGTGCGCGCCTTCGACGCCTCGACGAGAGCCTTCGCCATGCGCCGGCTGTGCAGGATCGGGATGTCGGACAGGCTCTCCGCTCCCCCGGCGATGCCGACCGCGGCGTGCCCGTCGCGGATCTCGTCCACGACCTCGGCGATGGCCTCGCCCGCGGATGCGCACGCGCGGTTGACGGTGTGGGCGGGGATGCTCACGGGCAGGCCGGTCCCGAGCACCACCTCCCGGGCGAGGTTGGGAGCGGCGATGGACGGGATGACCTGGCCCATGACGACCGTGTCGATCCAGGCCGGGTCGGCCTCGCTGCGCTCCACGAGCTCGCGCACGCAGGCCCGGGCCAGGTCGACCGCCGTCAGGTCCCGGTAGACGGTTCCGGCTTTGGCAAAGGGGGTCCGGCAGCCCGCGATGAGGGCCACCCGCTCACCCGATCGGCTTTCGGGGGACACTTCAAGGATATTACATCGACTTGACACGATACGGCGTGGAGCCTAGGCTTGATGGCGTGACGTCCGCTCTTCACTGTCGGCGCGCATCTGCTTGCGGCTGTTGTATGTGCGCAAGGGCCGCCGGCGTGCCGGAGGCGATCGGGTAGGAGCCGACGCCGCCGGGACGGACCGCGGCCCTTCGAGCGATGCTCGGGGGGCTTTTTCATTTTTGGGCTGTGGCCCGGGAGGTGCGCCAGGGAGAAGTCTTGAAGGCAAGCTTCACGAGGGGCCGTCCGTGCGGCGGGCGGCCCCTTCATTTCCGGAATGCGGTGCGCTACGCTCCGCGTCGGAAGTCATCAAGCGTCTCGCGTCGGGATGAACCCGCCGCGAGACGGCAGGGGAAACGCTCCGCTTCGCGCACCGGACGCTGGGGTCGCGACGTGGATGAGCATTCAGCGTCGCCCTCCGCTTCGCGCACCGGACGCTCGGGTAGCGACGTGGATGAGCATTCCGCGACAGCACGGCCCACGGGAGCACCAGTGATCTCAGGCCCGAGTTGCGGCTGGTGCTGGCGCTTTAGGCTCAGCCGCCGTCGAGCGCGGATCGCACGGCGCTCTCGAGGGCGTCGAGCGTGAAGGGCTTCTGCAGGAACGGCACGTCGGCGGACAGGCGCGGATGGTGGGGGCGCGGGTATCCCGAGATGCGCAGGATCTGCACCTTCGGCCGCAGCTCGCGCAGCCGCTCGACGAAGTGCGGGCCGCTCATCTTCGGCATGACGAGGTCGGTGACGACCAGGTCCACCCGCTGGGCGTCGTTGCCGACGATGTCCAGGGCCGCCACCGGATCGGCCGCCTCCCACACCGTGTAACCCAGGTCGCGCAGGTGCTCGCCGATCATGCCCCGCAGCGCTTCGTCGTCGTCGACGACCAGGATGCCCTGGCTCTGGGCGCCGTGCTCGGCCATCCCGCCATGCTAGCCTTGAATGCCCGTGGCTGTCACCCGCCCGTCGGACCTCGCCGAGTCCGTTCCGCTCGCCGGCCTGACTACGCTCGGCGTGGGGGGGCCCGCCCGCTACTACGTGCGCGCCGCCAGCGTCGAGGGCGTGGCCGCGGCCGCGTCGTGGGCGCGCGCTGAAGGCCGGCCGCTGCTCTTCCTCGGCGGGGGCAGCAACCTCGTCATTTCGGACGAGGGCTTCCCCGGCCTCGTCGTCCATCTGCAGATCCGCGGCATCCAGGTGGTGCCGACGGAGGACGCGGTCGAGCTGACGGCGGGCGCCGGCGAGCCCTGGGATTCGCTGGTCGAGCGGGCGGTGTCGGAAGGCTGGGCGGGCGTCGAGTGCCTCTCCGGCATCCCCGGCCTCGTCGGTGCGACCCCCATGCAGAACGTGGGCGCCTACGGCCAGGACGTCTCCGAGACGATCACGCGCGTAGGCGTCCTCGACCTCCACCGCGGCGAGCCGGACGAGCTCGACCGCCAAGCCTGCCGGTTCGGCTACCGCGACAGCCGCTTCAAGCGCGAGGACCGCGGCCGCTACGTCATCCTCGGTGTCACGTATCGCCTGCGGCCGGGAGGGCCGCCGTCGATCCGGTACGCGGACCTGGAGCGCCACCTCGCCGCCCAGGGCATCGGCGCTCCCACCGTCGCCGACACGCGGCGCGCCGTCATCGACGTGCGGCGCCGCAAGTCGATGGTCATCGACCCCGACGACCCCAACCGCCGCAGCGTGGGCTCGTTCTTCATGAATCCCGTCGTGCCCACCGGAGAGGCGGAGCGGATCGAGGCCGCGGCGCGCGCCGACGGCAGCCTCGCTACGGGCGACAAGATGCCGGCTTTCCCCGCCGCGGACGGGCGGACCAAGCTCTCCGCCGCGTGGCTGATCGAACGCGCCGGCCTCCGCCGGGGCTACCGCCGCGGCCAGGCGGGCATCTCCACCAACCACACGCTCGCCATCGTCAACTGCGGGGGCGCGACCGCCCAGGAGGTCGTGGCGCTCGCCCGGGAGATCCGCGAGCGCGTGCGCGACCGGTTCGGCGTGACGCTGTTGCCGGAGCCGGTGTTCGTCGGCCTCGAGCTGTGAGCGCGCCTCAGAGCGCGGCCCGGCGCAGGCGCAGGGCGTTGCCGATGACCGACACCGAGCTGAAGCTCATCGCGGCGGCGGCGATCATCGGGTTCAGCAGCAGGCCGGTGGAGGGATAGAGCACGCCCGCCGCCACCGGAATCCCCAGCACGTTGTAGACGAACGCGAAGAAGAGGTTCTGGCGGATGTTGCGCATCGTCGCCCGGCTCAGGCGGCGCGCCCGCGCGACGCCCCGCAGGTCTCCCTTGACGAGGGTGACGCCCGCGCTCTCCATGGCGACGTCGGTCCCCGTGCCCATGGCGATCCCGACGTCGGCCTTCGCCAGGGCCGGGGCATCGTTGATGCCGTCGCCGGCCACGGCAACCACCCTGCCCGCAGCCTGCATCCGGGCCACGATCTCGACCTTCTGCTCCGGGAGCACCTCGGCGTGGACGTCCTCCAGGCCAAGCTTGCGGGCCACCGCCTCCGCCGTCGCGCGGCCATCACCCGTCACCATGACGATGTGCACGCCGTCGTCGCGCAGGAGCCGGAGCGCCTCCGGTGTGGACGGCTTGAGGGGATCGGTCACGCCGAGCAGGCCGGCGACGCGGCCGTCCACCGCGACGAACATGACCCCGTGGCCTTCGCCGCGCAGCGCCTCGGCCCGCGAGGCGAGCGGTCCCGGCGCGACGCCCATCTCGTCGAGGAGGGAGCGGTTCCCAACCACGACCCGGTGCCCATCGACGACGCCGGCGACGCCGCGGCCGGTATGCGACGCGAACCCCGCCGCGGCGGCCGGCCGCACGCCGCGCTCGACGGCGCCGGAGACGATGGCCGCCGCCAGCGGATGCTCGCTTGCCTGCTCGAGGCTCGCCGCCAGGCGCAGCAGCTCCTTCTCCTCGACGCCGTCGGCGGTCACCACCGCCTCGAGACGCGGCTTGCCCTCGGTGAGGGTGCCCGTCTTGTCGACGACCAGCGTGTCCACTCCCTCCATCGTCTCCAGCGCCTCGGCGTTCCGGAAGAGGACGCCCGCCGTCGCTCCGCGCCCGGTGGCGACCATGATCGACATCGGGGTGGCCAGCCCCAGCGCGCAGGGGCATGCGATGATGAGCACGGCCACCGCATTGACCAGCGCATAGGCCATGCGCGGCGGAGGACCGAAGAGGGCCCACGCCGCGAAGGTGACGATGGCGGCGACGACCACGGCGGGTACGAAGTACGAGGCCACCACGTCGGCCAGCCGCTGGATCGGGGCCCGGCTGCGCTGCGCCTCCGACACGAGCCGCACGATGCGCGCGAGGACCGTGTCCGCTCCTACCTTCTCCGCACGCATGATGAAGCTGCCGGTGCCGTTGAGCGTGGCGCCGATCACGCGGTCCCCCGGCTTCTTCTCCACCGGCAAGGACTCTCCGGTCACCATCGACTCGTCGACCGCGCTCGTGCCTTCGACGACCACACCGTCCACGGGCACCTTCTCGCCGGGACGGACGCGCAGGCGGTCTCGCACCGCGACGCGCTCCAGCGGCACTTCCTCTTCGCCGCCGTCCTCCCGGAGGCGGCGGGCCGTGCGCGGCGCGAGGCCGAGGAGGGCCTTCAGGGCGCTGCTCGTCCGGCTCCGCGCCCGCAGCTCGAGGACCTGGCCGAGCAGGACGAGGGTCACGATGGCCGCGGCGGCCTCGAAGTAGACGCCCACCTCGCCGTGATGGTCGCGAAAGGACGGCGGGAACAGGCCCGGCGCGAGCACGGCCGCCACGCTGTCGAGATAGGCGACCCCCGTGCCGAGGGCGATCAGCGTGAACATGTTCGGGCTCCGGTTCACGATGGACGCCCATCCCCGTACGAAGAACGGCCAGCCTCCCCAGAGGACCACCGGGGTGGCCACGACCAGCTCGGCCCAGCGCCCCGCCCCTCCGTCGAGCGGGCCCAGACGCCATCCCGCCATCGGCGCCATGGCCACGAAGAGCAGGGGAAGCGTCAACGCCAGGCTCACCCAGAAGCGGCGGGACATGTCAGCGAGCTCCGGGCTGGGACCTTCCTCCAGGGTGACCGTTCGCGGCTCGAGGGCCATGCCGCAGATCGGGCAGCTGCCGGGCCCGTCGCGCACGATCTCGGGGTGCATCGGGCAGGTGTAGACGACGCGCGTCATCGTCCCTTCGTGGTCGGCCAGTCCCGTCATGGAGCGGGCGCTACCCACACGGTCAAGGTAGTGAACAGGCTGTGCCAGTCCGCGTCGGGCGACGAAGAGGGCTCGATCAAAGTGCCTCGGAGCAGCCAGGGTCCGGGCCGATCGAGGCTGAAGACGGCGCGACCATCCCCGTCCGTGCTTCGCATGATGGGCTCGTTGGCTGCGGATGAGACGGCGGACACCGAAAACCGCGGCCACGGCTTGCCGTCACGAAGCACCTGCACGGACAGCTCGCTGCCGACCAGAAGCGTCGTCGGATCGGTCAGGGGCACGATCTCGAGCGCCAGGCCCACGGGCTCCCGCCATGACGGGTCGGCGGTCGGTTGACCGACGCGCACGAAGGTCTTCGCGAGCTTGACGTACGTCTCCCGCCACCGCTGCTGGCGCCGCCAGCGCGATTCCACCTCCTCGGCCGCGCCGATCTCGCGCAGGTATTCCTGCACCTCTGTGGGCGTGAGGCTGAGCGTCCTCGGCCGGGTAACGACCCAGAGCGCGGCCACGCCGGGTCCGCTGCTCCGGCCGGACAAGCGCAAGGCGGTCTTGTCCGGGTTGCCGGCGTCGAGCCGCAGTGTTCGGCCGGCGATTCGGAAGCCGGTGGCGGCGAGCCGATTCGGTTGAATCGACGACCCCGGCGCGGGAAAGCCCATGCCGCTCGTCAGCTCGAGCACGATCCGCCCGCCCGCCGGCAGATCGAACCGGGCCGGCAGCAGCCAGGTGTCGTGCCCGGCCGCGAGCGAGGCCCACGAGGACGACGTCGCAACGAGAACGGCATGGACGACGCGTCGAGTCATTCGATTCCTCATCGGGCCGACGCCAGGCTAGTGTGCTCCGTGGGTGCCGCCGTGGCCCTTGTTCCACCGCAGGCGGGCAAACACGTGCACCGAGACCGGCGACTGGCCGTAGACCTCCTTCAGGTCCGACGGCACGCCGTAAGCCGTCAGGTCAGCTCCGAGGCCAGCCCTGATGGTCTCGAAGATCTTCAAGTCCCGGAAATAGCCGACCGTAAAGGCACGCACGGGGACGACGGCCTCCGCGCCGTCGTGGGAGGCCATATCAAGCCTCTTCGTCAAGAGCAG
>QHVJ01000150.1 GCA_003222275.1 Acidobacteriota bacterium
CGGTAGAAGAGCTGCAGCGTCTGGTCGTCGGCGGTGCCGCGGACGTTGTCGGGGCCGACGTCCACGAACGTGAAGGGGATGGTGTAGGCATTCACCCGGGCCAGGTCCACCTCCGCCCATTCGTTGCGGGTGCCCTTGAAGACGTAGGAGCCGCGCAGGGACAGGCTGGGCACGAGCTCGTGCTCGATGTGGGTGGACAGCTCGTTGCCGTAAGGATGCTCGATATCGCGGTCGATCTTGACGAAGCCCGCGCCGCCGAGCGTCTGGAGCAGCCGACCGAGCTCCTGGGGGCCGTCCACCAGCTTGTTGGCGTTCAGGTCGCAGCCGGAGGTCCGGGTGGCGGTGCAGGGCAGGAACTCGTAGCGCTTCTGCGCGGCGCCCACCGGGTTCTCGCGGTCGGCGACGTCCGCGCTGGGGTTGTAGTAGAAGCGACCCACGAAGGCCTTGAGCACGGTCTTGCCCTTGCCGCTCAGGTCCCACGCCAGGCCGATGCGCGGGCTGATCGACTTCAGGCTCACCACGTCGGTGGCGGACACCGAGACGGGATCGAAGAAGCCGCGCTGGTTGGGCGTGAACTCCTGGTCGGGCCAGCCGAGGTCGTACTTGTCCCAGCGGGCCCCGAGGTTCAGGGTCAGGCGCCGGTTGAGGGCCCAGGAATCCTGGGCGTAGAAATGGGTCCCCACCGCGTCGTTGATGCTGGTGTTGGGCGTGTTCCAGATGTCGACCGCCTCCGTGACGCCGCCGCGGTCGCGGTAGTAGATGTCGCCCGGCTGGAGGCTCCCGAACTGCTTGCGGTCCTTCTGCCACTCGACCCCGAGCTTGAAGCTGTGGGTCCCCGCCCAGTTGTCCTTGAAATAGGAGAGGCTGCCCGAGAACTGTGGCTTGTGCCGTATCTGGTCCTGGTAGGCGTTGTTGGCCCCGCTTTGCTGGCTGGTGGCGAGGTCGATCCGGCCGACCGGAACGCCCTCGACCGAGGAAGACTGGGTGGCAGTCGGGAACAGCGGAAACGCGTTGTACCAGTATGCGGCCTGCACGTCGAGGAAGACGCGGTCGGACAGCACGCTCGTCCATTCCAGCTTCATCGGCTTGTTCTTCGATCCCTGCCAGTAGGCGGTCTCCACCGGGATGGCCAGCGACAGGTCGCGCAGCGGCTGCAGCTTGGTCCGCTGGTTGTAGAACGCGATGAGCTGGTTCCGCGGGTTGATCTGGTAGGTGAGCTTGCCCGTCCAGTTCTTGAGCTGGCTCTGGGCCTCTTCGCCGGGCAGGCCGAGGATCGTCTTGTACTGGTTGTTGTCCCGGTACCCGGCGTAGAACCAGAGCTTGCCCCGGACGATGGGTCCGCCGAAGCCCACGTTGAAGTCGTATTGCTTGGTGATGGGGTTGCCCGCGCTCAGCCCCTGGTTCTGGCCGGTCGCGGGGTTGCGGATGGTGGGGGCGCGGAAGCCGCCCGGTCCGACGGCGCCCGGGGCCCGGAAGGCGTCGGGCACGTTGTCGGAGATGGTGCGGTCGCCCTCGTAGTCGAAGTAGACCTGTCCGCTGAACCGGTCGCCGCCCGACTTGACCGTGATGTTCATGAGGGCGCCGGGCCCCGCCTGCTCGCCCATGTTTCCCGCCCCCCCGAGCTGGAACTCCTCGAAGCTGCCGAAGTCGAAGTAGCCCGCGTTGGCGTTGGTGCTCTCGGTGACGTTGATCCCTTCGATGAGCGTCTTGTTCTGGTCGCCGACCCCATACGTCAAGTAGCCCGTCTGGGTGCCGGTGTGGGAGCCCCCCACGTCGTAGCCCTGCATCTGGAAGCCGGGCGCCTGGGACATCGCGGCCCACACGTCGCGGGCGTTCGGGATGTCCTGGAGCAGCTCCTTGGTGAAGCTGGTCCCGATGCTGGTCGTGGTCACATCCACGGTGGGCGATTGCCCGGAGATGGTGACGCTCTCCTGCAGCGAGGCCACCGGGAGCTGGGCGTCGACGCTCAGGGTGGCGTTCAGGACCACCCGGATCCCTTCCCGCCGCACCGTCTGGAAGCCCTGGAGAGCGAAGGTCAGGGCGTACAGCCCCGAAGGCAGGGCGGGGAAGCGGTACGCCCCGTCCGCTCCGCTGGTCGTCGTCTGCGGCTGGATGAGCGCGGGGCTGCTCGCGGTGATGGTCACGCCGGGGAGCATCGCCCCCGAGTTGTCGGTGACGACGCCGGTGAGCCGGCCGCGCAGCTCCTGCGCGTCGGCCGGCGCGGCGGAGGCGAAGAGGAGGATGAGGATCGCGCTCGCGATCCAGGTCGGGCTCGATTTCATGGATCCCTCCTCGGTCCGTGATCGACGGAAACACGACTCCGCGATCGCGAAACACGTCCGCGCCGCGGCGGAGCCAACCCCTGTAAAAGAATGTCTCTATTTTCTTGGATACCACCCGCCCCCCGGGCTGTCAAGGCTTTCAGGGGTTTTGTGCGCTCACCCCGAGGCGACGAAGGGCGGCCTCCGCTCTCTCCCGCAGGGGCGAGTCGCCGAGAGTGCGGGCGGCCTCGCTCAGGCCCCGGTAGCCCATGACGTTGGCGGGATTGACGGACACGGCCTGGTGGAAGAGGCGCGCCGCGGCGCGCGCGTCGCCTCCCTCCATCTCGAAGACGGCGAAATTATTGAGATGCGCCCAACCGTCCGGCTCGGCTTCCACCAGCATCTCGAAGGCATGGCGGGCGCCGCCGCGATCGCCCTTCTGGGCCCGCGCGATGGCCGTCACCTCGAGGGCGCGCGGAGCGCGGGGGTCGCGCGCCAGGACCGCTTCGGCACGGCCGAGCGCCTCGTCCGCCCGTCCTCTCGCCAGGCTGGCGGAGGCCAGGAAGCCGCCGGCCTCGGAATCGCCGGGGGATATCTCGAGCGCCCGCCGGGCCAGCGCCTCGGCCGCGTCCACGTTTCCCGCCGCCTCCTGGACCTCGGCGCCCAGCAGGAGCGCGCGGACGCGGTGAGGATCGGCGGCGGCCGCCGAGGCCAGCGCCTCGAGGGCCTCGGCCGGCCGGTCCTGGTTGTGATCGAGAAGGCCGAGGGCGATGCGTGCGGAAACCGGCGCCGGGCCCGCGGCCTGCGCGCGAAGGAACTCCTCGGCCTCGCTCGCCCGCCCGCTCTTCAACGCGGCGCGAACCAACCCTTCGTAGTCCTCCGTATCGAAGCGCGACTGCTCCAGACCCTGGCGGTAGAGGTCCATCGCCCAGCCGTGGCTGCCGGCGTGCTCCAGCATCCTCGCCCGCTCGAGGATCGCGCCCGGCGGCGGGGAAGCGGCGAGCGTGGCGAGGGCCGCGAGGCCGGACGGGACCTCGCCCCCGCGCGCGGCGTCCACGATCTGCGCGCGGTTTTCCCGCGCGGTATCGGCATGAAGATAGCGCGGCGCGCTGAACTCGAGGCGCGGCCGGTCGTCGGTGTGGCGCGGCGCGTCCGCGACGAAGCGCGCGAGCGCCGGCCCGCCGAGGGCGTAGAGGGTGGCGAGCCCCGCCGGCGTGCGTACCTCCACCTCCGCCAGGTCGTTCCGCACCGCCGGCTCCGCCATGCGGCGGGCGAGCGTACCCATCTCCACGCCCGGAAGCGTCGAGTCGGCGCCGACGAGGAGCACGTCGCCTTCGTTGACGAGGAACAGCGCGGCCGCCGGGAAGGCATCGGTGAATCCCGCCAGCACCGTGCGCAGATCGCGCGGATGCATGTTGTAGATGTGCGCCCACTGGCAGAAGAGGCCGCCGGGCGCGAGTCGCGACCGGGCGAGGAAGAAGAACTCGCGCGTGAACAGGGACGACACGCCCGCCATCCATGGGTTCGACGGCTCCGAGATGATGACGTCGTAACGATGGTCGGTCAGGAGCAGATGGTTGCGGCCGTCGGCCACGCGCAGCGCGATCCGGGGGTCCTCCAGGGCGTCGCGGTTGAACCGGCCGAACAGACGGGCGGCCTCGACGACTTCGGGAGAGATCTCGACCACCTCCAGCCGCCGCAAGGGATGGGCGAGCGCGGAACCCGCGGTGACGCCGCTGCCGAGGCCGATCACGCACGCCTCCTGCGGGGAGGGATGCAGGAGCAGCGGCACGTGGGCGAGGAGGCGCTGCGTGAGCATGTCGCTGCCGCTGGTGGCATCCACCTTCCCGTCCACGGCCAGCGAGAGCGTTCCCCCCACCCGCTTGACGGACACGGTGACCTCCGCCCCCTCGCGGTAGTACACGAGCTCTCCGGCCCGCAGCTCCTCCTCCAGCCGGCCGGGTGCGGCGTAGACCGCGTACTTGTACACGCCCCCCGACAGCAGCTCGCGGTCCCATCGCGGCGTCCCCATTGCCGCGAGCGAGAACGCCACCACGATTGCCGCGGGCCACCGCCACCGATGCGGAGTCCGGCGAGTCACGGCCGTCGCCCCCGCCAGCGCATGCGCCGCCGCCGCGGCCACCAGCGTCGCGCGGATCCCGAAGCGGGGAAGCACCACGAATCCCGCCAGCACGGCCCCCAGCACCGCGCCGACGGTGTTCCAGGTGAAGGCGCGGGCGGCCGCGCGGCCGACGCCGCCGGCATCCTTCGCCAGCAGCTGGACGGCCAGCGGGAATGCGGCCCCGAAGAGGAGGCACGGCGGCGCGAGCAGCACGAAGACCCCCGCGAACTCGAGCGCCATGAGACGGTCCATCCGATCGGCGTTCGCCCGCACCAGCTCGCCCACCGTGATGGGCAGACCGCCGATCATGCCAACGGCGGCGAGGCTGGCGGCGGCGGCGCCGGCCTCCGCCAATGCGAGAGCGGTGGCCGGCTCTCGCCATCGCGGGAGGGCGGCCATTGCGGCCGCGCTGCCGAGCGCGATCCCACCGATCACGGTGGCGAGGATGAACGCGAAGGCATAGGCGGTCGGACCGACCAGGAGCACGAGCGCTCGCGCCCACGCCACTTCGTCCGCGAGCGCCCCGAGGCCCGAGAGCGCGAGGACGGCGAGGACGAGCCGCTCACGCGGGAGGCCCCTCGGCGGGGCCGCGGCCGGGGCCCCTGATCCGGCCGCCCGGCTACGGCTGCGAGCGAAGCGGGATTCATTCCCGCGAAGCGAGCGGGGGTTCAAGGGGGCGCGGCGCAGCGCCCCCTTGCTCAACCCGACGATGGCGGCGGCCGTCAGGTTCAGCGCCACCGCCAGGAGCGTCGAGCGGCCGATGCCGAGCCGAGGCAGGAGGAAGAAAGCCAAAGCCAGGCTCCCGGCCACCGCGCCCACCGTGTTGGCGGCGTAGAGCGCTCCCGCGGCTCGCCCCGCGCTCTCGACGCGGGCGCCGGTGAGCGCGACCAGCAGGGGCAGGGTCATGCCCATGAGTGTCGTCGGCACGAGCAGGAGGGCGGCGCTGAGGCCGAGGCGGGCCGACTCGAGGACGAGCGGGGACGCGGCGCCCGACACGTAGAGCGCAGCCAGGGGCGGAAGGCCGGCGCGAAGCAGCCAAGGGAAAGCCAGCGCGAAGCCGGCGATGCCGACCTCGAGGAATGCATAGGTGCGCGGCCGCAAACCGGCCGGCACGCGCTCGAGGTACCGGGCCGCCACCGCACTTCCGAGCGCGAGGCCGGCCATGAACGTGGCCAGGACGATGGACAGGGCCCCCACCGTGTGCCCCAGGAGGAGCGCGAGCTGCCGGGTCCAGAGGATCTGGTACGCGAGCGCGGCCGCACCGGAGAGAAGGCACGCGGACGCGAGAGGAAGCACGGCTCGGGTGGCCGCCCTCATCGTGGGGGGACTCTAGCAGAGGCCGCATCAGGGAACGCCTGAATCTGGCCTCAGGAATTCCCGGATCGAGGGAGTGGAATGCAAGAAATCTGTCACAGTGTTGCATTTGGGCTTGCGATCCGGCGCCGAGGGACTAGCTTAGAGGTAGGGGTGTGGTGCAGGTCACTGCACATCCGGCGAAAAGAGCTTTCATTCGATGTTGTCCGAACTCATTCATTCTCTGCGCATCGACACGACAAGAAGACCTGCGGCGGGGCGGTTCCCGGCCGTGAGGGGAGCGGACCGATGGCATGGATCACCGTCAAGGGCTCGGCCCTCGTCCAGGGCCTGGAGCCCGCGTTCCAGGAGGCCCTCAGAGGACTAGCCGGCTCCTGGACGATCGAGGTCCACGACGGCCTCGTCGGCGGATGGTGGCTGCTCGTCTTTCGTCGCGACGACAACTTCGAGAGGACGGTCCTCCTCTCGCCGATGGAGCAGTCGCCGTCCGTCATCCGCGAATGCGTCCAGGAGACCTTTCGCAACGTCCCGCCCCGCGCCGGTTCGAGCGAGCAGATGCTGCCGCCCGGGGTGAGCCGCGATCGGCGGGCGACGCCGCGGCGCTAGCGCGCTTCGGCCCCTAGGCGCTCCAGGATCGCGCCGGGCCCGTTCCCCGGCCCCGTGATAACCTCATTGCCACTCTTTTTCCCAAGGTGGACGATGAGGGTGCGCGTGGTCGGGCTGGCCGCCGCGGTGGGGGCGGCCCTCGGCCTCGTCCAGGCTCCGACCATCTTGCCGCCCGAGGCGACCGCCGCCGGCTATGTCGGCGCCACCCGGTGCGCGGATTGCCACACGGCCATGGCCGCCAAGTGGCGCTCCGGACGCCACAGCCGGATGCTCCAGCCCGCCTCCACCGCGAGCGTAGTGGCCGACTTCTCGTCCCGCCGTCTCGAGCTGCGCCGGCGGCGCTACGCCGTGCGCGCGGAGGGGGGGGTCTTCTTCATCACGGAGGGCGACCTCGAGGGCGGTGTGCGCGAGCGGCGGGTGGACTTTACGCTCGGCAGCCGCCGCGTGCAGCACTACCTCACCACCCTCGACGACGGCCGCATCGTCGTGCTCGGTCCGAGCTGGGACGTCGGCCGCCAACGGTGGTTCCACAACATGGACATCGTCGATCCGGAGGAGACCAGGGAGACCCGCGTCCAGGTGTGGAACGCCAACTGCGTGGGCTGCCACGTCAGCCAGGAGCAGAAGCGATACGAGCCCGCCTCCCGCCGCTACCGGACGGAATGGATGGACTTTGGCACGAGCTGCGAGGTGTGCCACGGACCCGGTCGCGACCACTCGGAGTCTCAGGGATCCTCTCCCGAGCGTGCGATGGTTCGTCCGGAGCGGCTGGGTGCCGAGCGCAGCACCATGGTGTGCGCGCAGTGCCATTCGCTGCGGGACGTCAACGCTCCCGGCTTCCGGGCGGGCGACGACTATTACGACCACTTCATGCCGATCCTCGAGTACGCGCAGAAGGTGGACAAGGACCCGGCCTACTGGAGCGATGGCCGTCCTCGTCGATTCTCCAACGACGCCCTCGGGTTCTGGCAGAGCCGCTGCTTCCTCGAAGGGTCGGCGACGTGCGTGACGTGCCACCTCGACCCCCACGTGCCCGACGTGGACCGCAACCCGCAGCTCGCCCCCGCGAACAACGGCCTTTGCCTGGGCTGTCACGAGGCGATCGGCGCGCGTCTCGCCGCCCACACTCATCACCGCGTGAATGGACCGGGCGGCTCGTGCGTCGAGTGCCACATGCCGCGCACCGTCTTCTCCATCAAGGCGCGGATCCGCGACCACTCGCTCTCGGTGCCCGCCCCCGAGAACACCACGCGCTTCGGAATCCCCAACGCGTGCAACGCGTGCCATGAGGACAAGACCGCCGCGTGGGCGGTGAAGGCGCTCCAAGCGTGGGGACCGCCCGGCCCGGGCGGACAGCGAGCCGTCCGCCGCGCCGAGACGTTCACGGCCGCCCGCAAGGGCGATCCCGCCGCCGAAGCGGCGCTGCTCGCGATCATGGCCCGCGCGGACGAGCCGCCCCTCGTACGCGCCAACGCGGCCGGCTACCTGCGGCGGTTCGCCGGTCCCCGCGTCCAGGCCGTCCTCGTCGCGGCGTTGAAGGCGGAGCACCCTCTCGTGAAGGCGGTGGCGGCGTTGACGCTGGCGGAAAAGCCGAGCGCGCCCGGCCCGGCCCTCGCCCTCGCTCTCGCCGACGGGCACCGGATCGTACGGATGGCGGCCGCCTTCGCCCTCATGAACGCCGGCATCACCCGACTCCCGGGAGCGGACGGACAACGGCTGGAGGCGGCCAAGCGCGACTACATCGCGCGCGCGGGCCTGCTGACCGACGACGCGGAGACGCAGCTGAACCTGGGCAAGTTCTACTTCCTCGACCGGCGCTACGAGGCCGCGGCGGGGGCCTTCGAGCAGGCGCGGGCCTTGAAGCCCGACGTGGCCGGAGGCTTCTACTACCTGGCCCTCGCCCGGGTGGGGCAGGGCCGGGTCGAGGAGGCGCGGACGCTGCTCGCCCGGCTGCCGGCCTCGGATCCCTTCGCCGACGCCGGCCGCCGGCTGAGACGGAAGCTGGAGGCATCACGATGACGACGACGGCGCGCCCGGTGATTGCCCTCTTCCTCCCCGACGTGGCGAACGAGTACCAGGAGATGGTGCGCGACGACGTGGCGCGCGCGGCGGCGCGGGCCGGGCTGGACTTCGTGTCCCACACGGCGGGCAACAGCGTGATGGCCCAGCTCCAGCAGCTCTTCGGGTGGCTGCATGGTCCCGATGCCGGCCGCACGCGCGGGCTCGTGGTCATGCCCGTGCTGCAGACCGCCCTCGATCGCGTGATCCGGGAAGGAGCCCGCGCGGGCCTGCCGTGGGCGTTCATCCAGCGGCGCCCCGACAAGCTCGACGCGCTGCGCGCCGAGTTCCCCGAGGTGCCCCTGTTCATCGTGATGCCGGATCAACGTGAGATCGGCGCCATCCAGGCCCGCCAGCTCCGCGCCCTCCTCCCGCGCGGCGGAACCGTCCTGTGCGTCCAGGGACAGGCCGCCAGCTCCCCGGCCCAGGCCCGGCTGGCCGGGCTCAAGCAGGGCCTCGAGGGCTCGACGGTGGCGATCGCGGCGGTGCTCGACGGCAACTGGACGAGTGAGGACGCCGAGAAGGCGGCCGCCGACTGGCTGTTCCTGATGTTGCGGGCAGGACGACACAACGTCGACCTCGTCGCCTGCCACAGCGACGAGATGGCCACCGGCGTGAAGAAGGCGCTGGCGGTGGCGGCGGAGAAGCTGCAGCGCCCCGAGGTGGCCCGCATTCCGGTGACCGGCTGCGACGGCCATCCGCAGGTCGGGCGGAAGCTGGTGGACGAGGGTGCGCTCGCCGCGACCATCGTGGTGCCGTCGACGGGAGCGCCCGCGGTGGATCAACTCCTGAAGGCGATCGCCACCCGCCAGATCCCGCCCGCGGAGCTGATCCTCCACGTCAGCTCCTACCCCGACGAGCGGGCGCTGGCGGCCCGGCCCCGCTAATCGATTTCCAGGGGCTTCACGAGGCGCACGCGCCAGCGCGAGCCGGAGGGAAGGGTGACCTCCTTCCCGCGCGTGGCGAGCACCGCTCCCGTGCCGGCTCCGGCGCCGACCAGAGCGCCCTTCGCCGCTCCTCCCTTACCGTCGACGATGGCCCCCACCACTGCGCCCGCGCCCGCGCCGCCGCCGATGATCTTGGCGTCGCGGCCGTGGCTCGGAGGGGCCTGCACGCCGATGCGCCGGGTGGCGATCCGGTAGGTCTTGCCGTTCGCGACCAGCTCGTTGAAGGACAGCGACACGTACGCGCGACCCTTCACCTTGCCCGACCGGCGGACGCTGATCACGTGGCCGCGCACCTCGCTGCCGGCGGGAATGACGACCTTGCCTCCGGAGAGGACGTCGGCGCGGACCTTGGCGTCGACCCGGTCCTCGGGACGGCTCGTGGCCGAGGAGACCGTGGTCTCCAGCGTCACCGGGATGGAAGTCTCGGCGGGAAGCTGGCGGGCCGCCGCGAGTGCCGGGGCGACGAAGAGTGCGGCCAGCAGGCCCGCACCGAGGGCCAACGGCTTCATCTCTGTTCGGAGCATGCGTCCTCCTCCCGGGGCCACCGTCCGCCCCGCGCATAGTAGAAGATAGTACGGTCTGAGCCAGGAACGGTGAGGCCTATCACCGAATCGCCAAACCGGCGCCTCCCATTGACAACGCCTCGAAGCGGGACCTAGCCTTGTCTGATCCGCCCGAGAGCACTCAACGATAAGGAGAATGCCATGAGCTCCGTCGCCCGCGTCATCGAGATCAGCGCCCAGTCCCACAAGAGCTTCGAAGATGCCATCCAGAGCGGCCTCGCCCGGGCCGAGAAGACCCTGCGCAACGTCACGTCGGCGTGGGTGAAGGACCAGCGCGTGGACGTGAAGAAGGGCAAGATCACCGGCTACCAGGTGAACCTGCTCGTCACTTTCATCCTGGACTGACAACCGGCTTCAGGCCATCAGGCTCTTGGCGAGGGCCTCGTGCGCGCGGGGGATCACGACCTGGGAGACGAGCATGCCCTCCTTTTTTATGGTGGCGACGCCGGCCGCCACCGCCGCCCGCACCGCGCCCACGTCCCCCGTCAGGACGACCATGCCCTTGGCGCCGGGCTGGTTGCGGGCCTCGATGAGGGTGACCTCCGCGGCCTTGGCCGCGGCGTCGCCCGCGTAGATGGCGGAGGCGACCTCCTTCGTCTCGATGATGCCCACCGCCTCCACCGCGTCCACCTTGACCCGGCCCTTGATCGCGGCGGGGAGCTGCGGGTGGGCGTTCTGGATGAGGAAATGGTCGACGACGCTTTCGCCCGCCACCTCCCGGCCGGCCGCCATCGACGACTCGACGTCGGCCACCATGCCGCCGATCATGATCAGGTACTTGCCGCGCGGTACGATGAGGGTCATGAGCAGCTCGACGCCCGCCGTCTTCATCATGGCGTCGGTGGCTTCGATGCCCCGGGCGATGGAGCTGGTCTCCAGGAAACCGATGGCAGGCCCGTTCATGATCGGAGAAAGGATACGCTGAACCATGGCCGTTGACGACGACACCCTGCACAAGATGGCCCAGCGGCTGCGCCGCGATTGCCTCGAGTCGACCGCGGAGGCCGGTTCGGGCCACCCGACGAGCTGCATGTCCGCGGCGGAGCTGGTCTCGGTCCTCTTCTTCGACGAGATGCGCTTCGACCCCCGCGATCCGAGCGGGCGGGACCAGGACGTCTTCGTGCTCTCCAAGGGCCACGCCGCCCCCGTGCTCTGGGCCGTGCTGAAGGAAGCCGGCGGCATCGACGACGACCTCAAGACGCTGCGCCGCTTCGACAGCCGGCTGGAAGGCCATCCCACGCCGCGCGTGCCGTGGGTGAGGGTCGCCACCGGGTCGCTCGGCCAGGGCCTGTGCGCGGGCGTGGGCATGGCCTGGGCGCGCAAGCTCGACCGCTCCGAGGGGCGCGTCTACGCGCTCCTCGGCGACGGCGAGGCCGCCGAGGGCTCGGTGTGGGAGGCGGCCGAGTTCGCCTCGTTCTACGCCCTCGACAACGTGTGCGCGATCTTCGACGTCAACCGGCTCGGCCAGAGCGGCCCCACCATGTACGAGCATCACCTCGAGCCGTACCTCTCACGGCTGCGCGGGTTCGGTTGGGAGGCGGTGGGGGTGGACGGCCACGACGTGAAGGCGGTGAGAGAGGCGTACGCCCGCGCCCGTGCCACCAAGGGCAAGCCCTTCGGCATCGTGGCGCGGACCTTCAAGGGCAAGGGCGTGTCCTTCCTCGAGAACAAGGACGGCTGGCACGGCAAGGCAGTCAAGAAGGGCGAGGAGCTGAGGAAGGCCCTCGCCGAGCTGGGCGATACGTCGGTCACGATCAAGGTCGAGCCGCGGCGCTATGCGCCCAGCCAGGCGCCCTCGCCCAGCGAGCCACGCGTATCCCCCGCCTACGAGCTGGGGCAGGAAGTCGCGACCCGGGAGGCCTACGGCAGTGCGCTGGCCGCCCTGGCGCGGACGGCACCCCAGGTCGTGGCGCTCGACGGCGACGTCAAGAACTCCACCTTCAGCGAGAAATTCAAGGAAGCGGCCCCCGAGCGCTTCGTCGAGGCGTACATCGCCGAGCAGAACATGGTCGGCGCGGCCCTCGGCATGTCCACCGAGGGCAAGGTCCCGTTCGCGTCCACCTTCGCCTGCTTCCTCACCCGCGCCTACGACTTCATCCGCATGGCCGTCTACTCGCGGCCATCGCACCTCGTGCTGTGCGGCAGCCACGCCGGGATCTCGATCGGCGAGGACGGCCCGTCGCAGATGGCCCTCGAGGACCTGGCGATGATGCGCGCGCTCCTCGGCACGACCGTCCTCTACCCGAGCGACGCCGTGAGCGGCGAGCGGCTCGTGGAGACGGCCGCCCGCACACAAGGCATCGTCTACATCCGCACCTCACGTCCCAAGACGAAGGTGCTCTACGACAACGGCGAGGCCTTCCCGGTGGGGGGTTCGAAGACGCTGCGGTCCGGCCCCAAGGACCGGGTGACGATCGTGGCCGCGGGGGTTACGGTGGCCGAGGCGCTGAAGGCGCACGAGGTGCTCGGCAAGGACGGGATCGCGGCCCGGGTCATCGATCTCTATTCGGTGAAGCCCGTCGACGAGGCCACGCTGCGCAAGGCGGCGGAGGAGACGCGCGGGATCGTGACCGTCGAGGACCACAGCGCCGCGGGCGGCATCGGCGACGCGGTGGCGGCGGCGGTCGCGGGTCGGACGCGCGTCGAGATCCTCGGCGTGCGCGACATTCCCCGCTCGGGCAAGCCGGAGGAGCTGATGAAGGCCTACGGGATCTCCGCGGAGTCGATCGTCGAGGCGGCACGTCGTTTAAGCTGATGTGCCGCGCTCCGCTGCGCGCGGCAGACGCTGAGCTCGGAACTACGCCCCCGGGGTGGCCGGCGTCTCAATGCGCCGTATCACGACCGCGGTGGCGTCGTCCTCCCACGACCCGCCGTCACCGAAGGCGAAGGCGGCGGTGAAGATGCGGTCGAGCAGCTCGGCGGCGGGACGCCCGTTCGACTCCTCGACGACGCGATGCAGTTGGGTCTCCCCGAAGAACTCGCCCCCCTTGCTCCGGCGGTCGAAGATACCGTCCGTCAGGGCGACGAGCACGTCCTCCGGTTCCATCCGCACGACGCCCCGGTTGAACTTCACCTCGGGCAGCGGCCCGATGACCGTCCCCCCGATCGTCAGCTCGCTCACGCGGCCGCGGGAGAACAGCAGCGGCGGCTGGTGGCCGGCGTTGACGTAGATCAGGTTGCCCGACGCCTCCAGCTCGCCGTAGAAGACCGACACGAAGCGGCTCGACAGGCGACTGCGGTGGATCACGCGGTTCAGCTTGGTGAGCACGGGCGCCACCTTCAGCTCGCGCTCGATCCCCATGCGCAGCCCCGTCACCAGGTCGCGGACGAGCAGCGCCGCGGGCAGGCCGTGGCCGCTGGCGTCGCCGATGGCGAGACCGAGCATCTCGCCGTCGAAGGGTATGAAGTCGAAGAAGTCGCCCCCCACCTCCTCCGTCGGCACCGAGCGCGCGGCCAGCTCGTAACCGGGGAACTCGGGCAGCTCGTCGAGGAGCAGGCTCTGCTGGATCTCGGCCGCTTCGCGGAAGCTGCCCCGCGCGCGCTCCTCCATGAGCCGGGAGCCGAGGGCGGCGCGGACGGTGTTGAGGGCGAAGTCCAGCTCCTCGCGGACCCAGCCCTCGCCCACGAGCAGGAAGATGAGGTGGCGGTCGCCGCGGGAGCCGACGGCCAGCGCCGCCGCCGGGCCTCTCGGAAGGATGCCGGTCCGGGCCGGCGTGCCTTCCGCCCCCGGGTCGGGGAAGATGTACACGCCGTGCTGCAGGACGAGCGACACCGGCGGAGCGCCCCGGTCGAGGGAATCGCGGGTGGGGTTGCGCAGGTCGCCGACCGCTTTTACGAAAGTGAAGCCCTCGCGCCCTTCCGCGTAGAGGACGGCGGCGCGCAGGCGCAGGTCTTCCCGCAGCGTGCGAAAGGCCTCTTCGAGGAAAGACACCACGACCTTCTTGCCGGGGCGGGAGACGTCGAGCGCGGCGAGCACGCTGTCGAGCCGCCGGTAGAGGAGCTTGGCCTCGAGTCGGGAAGAGCCGTCCATGAGAACCCGTAATCGTAGCAGACGTGCGGGCCTGCTCTTTCTCGCCTTCCTCGTGCCGGCCTCCGCGATGGCCGAGGAGCTGTCGCGGACGCTTCCTCGCGAGACTCCCACCGCCGAGACGCTGGCGGCGTGGGAGCGCGCCGGCGGGCAAGCGGAGGACGGAGAGCAGGTGGTCGTCTATGCGCTGTTCGTCAACCCGCTCCGGCCCGGGCTCTACGAGGTCACCCGCTTCCGGATCGATCGCATCGAAGGGCGCCCCGGAGGCCGGGAGCGACGGGTGAAGGACACCGAGAAGCTGATCTGGAACGCGCGGCCCGGTACGCGGGAGCCCCTCCTCTGCTACGAAAGAACGGCTCGTCGCGGGTGGCGGACGCTCTGGCTCCGCCGGTGGGAGTGGCGGCGCCTCGCACCGGGCTCCGCCGAATACCGGGCGGCGATGTTCACCGCGCTGCGGGTGTACGGCCTCCACCGCGCCCGGCTGGGCCTGCCCCCCCTGGGCTAGGCGAGTCTCCGCAATATTCGCGGGGGAAGGTACCATGCGAGCGTGCCGCCGTCGGCCAGCGATCCGGGTACGTCGACGAGGGCCACCCCCCCCTTCTTGAAGGTGAGCCGCTCACCGTGCGAGGTCCCGAGCAGCCGCCCCAACAGGGTGGAGAGATCGGGCTCGTGCCCGACGATGGCTACCGTGGATTCCGCGGGAAAGCGCCCGAGGGCAGTGGCGATCTCGTTATAGCTGCCTCCGGCCAGGGCGGGCTCCTCCTCCACCTCCACCTTTCCCCACGCCTTGGCCGCGATCTCGGCCGTCTGGACGGCGCGAGGCAACGGGCTGCTGAGGAGCGTATCGGGACGCTTCATGAGCCGGGCCAGTCCCTCGGCGGCCCGCCGGAACCGCCGTACGCCCCGCTTGGTGAGGGGTCTCTCGTCGTCGGGCATGTCGGGGGCGCCGCGGGGTACAGCGGTTGCGTGTCGGATCATCAGCAATCGCATGGCGATGCTCCCTCCTCGGGTGTCAGGTCTATCTTCTATTCTAGTCCCCGGTTCCGCGGCGGGGGGACGCGGAAGCGCGTCAGGCCGCGGTCCGCGAAGCGCCCATGGCCTCGAGCCCGCGGCGCACCGTGGCCGAGGGAGACAGGGCCAGGAAGGAGCGGTGATGCTGGTGGCTCCTTTCGAGGAAGAACGCCTCCTCTTCGCGGGCCGCGGCGGCGAGCGACGCCTGGCCCCGGGCGACGGCGGCCGACGCCTGGCGGCCCATCCAGCACGAGAGCACGTGGGCGTCCCGGACGTGGCCGAGCGCGTCCTGGAGCTGCCGGAAGAGCGCCGGCGCCTCGCTCGTCTGGCCCGTCATCTTCTCGGCCAGCTCGGCCGCGTAGCGAAGCCGGCGCAACCGGATCCGAAGGCGATGCAGCGGGGCGGGGTCGAAACCGTCGCCCAGGGCCTCGAGCGACTCCAGGATGGCGGTGCCGCGCACGTCCCGCGCGTCGCGCAGGCGAAGAAGCGCGGTGAAGACCAGCTCCGCCCGGTGGGAGACGACGACCCGCAGGTCGCGCCGCACGCGAGCGATGTCGATGTCCATGAGGGCCTCGGCCATCCGGACCCGGCTCCGGCTGCGCGCCGACCGCAGGCGCTGGCGCAGCGTGCGCCGCTCGGCCTCCGTCTCTCCGCGCTCCCTCAGCCGCTCGTCGAAAAGGGCGACGCCGACGTCGAGGTCGCGGCTCGTCCCCGCCGAGCGCGTCAGCTCGCGCAGGATCCGGCGGGCCCGGCGCACCCGCCGGCCGTTGGGCTTGCGGGCGAGGAGCGGCAGCGCCACGCGCAACCGGCGGCCCGCCACCCGCATCTGGTGGATCGCCTCCTCGTCGCCGGCCAGGGCCGGCGGGAGCTGGCGGAAGAGGGCCCGGACGTGTGCCTTCAGTAGGGGAGTGGCGTGATCGACGATGGTCGTGGGCACGGCAGTCAATCCCGAAAGGGGAGAGGGTATACCACGTCCCCTCGTCCGAACTCAACCCTATTGTCGCAGAGTCGTCACCCGGGCAAGGCTTACAATGAGCAAAGATGAGGATCGCCGCCATCGACATCGGCAGCAACTCCTTTCACATGGTCATCGTAGAGAGCCGCTCCGGCGGGTTCCACGTGATCGACCGCGAGAAGGAGATGGTCCGCCTCGGCGAGCGCACGCTTTCGCGGGGCCGGCTGTCCGCGGCCTCCATGCGGCGGGGACTCGACGCGCTGCGCGAGTACAAGCGGCTGGCGGACATGCACGGCGTCGACAAGCTCCTGGTCGTGGCCACCTCCGCCGTGCGCGAGGCCGCCAACGGCGAGGATTTTCTCGAGCGTGTGGGCGGGGAGATCGGCTTCTATCCGCAGGTCGTCTCGGGCGAGGAAGAGGCCCGGCTGATCTATCTGGCCGCGCTCCACAGCGTCAACCTCGAGGGGCGGCGTACCCTGGTGGTGGACATCGGCGGGGGCAGCGTGGAGCTGGCCATGGGGGTGGGCCCCCAGGTGGAGTGGGCCGTCTCCGAGAAGCTCGGCGTGCTGCGAATGACCGAGCGCTTCGTCCACAGCGACCCCCTGGCCGCCCGCGACGAGCGGCGCCTGGTCGGCTACGTGAGGCAGTTCATGGTGCCGCACGCCGCCCGGGCGCGGGACGACGGCTTCGACCTCGTGGTCGGGACCTCGGGGACAGCCTTGGCCCTGGGGGCCATGGCCACTGCAGCGGGAATACTACCCGAATCGCTCCACCACCTGACGGTGCCGGCGGCCGCTCTTCACGCCCTGCGCCGGCGCCTCGTCGGGACCACGCTCAAGGGGCGCCGGCGGCTGCCCCTCATGGACGAGCGGCGCACCGACATCATCGTGGCCGGCGCCGTCGTGCTGGACGAGATACTCGACGCTCTCGAGGCGAAGGAGATCGTCCTCTGCGAGTGGGCGCTGCGCGAGGGGTTGCTGCTCGACTACTTGACGGGCCACAAGCGCGCGGTCGCGCGCGCCGAGGCGTACCCCGACGTTCGCCGCCGCAGCGTCGTGGCCCTGGCCGAGCGCTGCCATTTCCACGAGGCGCACGCGCGGCAGGTGGCCGCCCTCGCCCTGGGCCTGTTCGACGCGACGGCGTCGCGGCACGGTCTGCAGGCACCGGAGCGCTCGCTGCTCGAGTACGCCGCGCTCCTTCACGACGTCGGCCGGCACATCTCCTATCCCGACCGGCACCGGCACACCGAGTACCTCGTCCGCAACGGCGGGCTGCGCGGCTTCGATCCCCGCGAAGTCGAGATGATGGCGCTCGTGGGGCGCTATCACCGGCGCGGCGTCCCGCGGAAGAAGAACCTGGCCTTCGCCGCGCTGGCCCGTCCCGACCGCGAAGCCGTGCGCATGATGGCGGGGCTCCTGCGGCTGGCCGACGCGCTCGATCGCAGCCATCGCGGCGTCGTCAAGGCGGTGGCCGTCTCCGAGACGTCACGGGGCCTGCGCTTGCGCTGCGAGGCGGAGGGCGACGCCGGCCTGGAGCAGTGGGCGTCGGGACGGCGGGTCGATCTGCTGGAGCGCGCGCTCGACCGGGCGATCCAGGTCGAATTCGCGCCCGTGCCCGCGGCCACCGCGGTGCGCGCGCGAGCGGCGGGCGCCTGATGCCCAGCCCCCGCCGGCGCAGCCTGACCCCCAAGACCGCCCCCCCCGTGCCGGTCCCGGCGGAGGCCCCGCGGCCGGTGGCCGTGATCGACATGGGCGCCAGCGCCATCCGGCTCCTCGTCGCGGAGGCGGCTCCCGGCCAGCCCGTACGCATTCTCGAGGAGGCCTCCCGCGGCGTCCTGCTCGGCAAGGACACCTTCACGCACGGACGGCTCGGCGCGGCCACGGTGGAAGCCACGCTCAAGGCCCTCGAGGGCTTCCGCCGGATCATGGACGGCTACGGCGTCGTGCGCTACCGGGCGGTGGCGACGAGCGCGGTGCGGGAGGCCCAGAACTCCGACGCGTTCCTGGACCGGGTGCGCCTTCGCACCGGCATCGACGTCGAGGTGATCGACGGCTCGGAGGAGAACCGCCTCACGTACATGGCGGTGCGCGAGACGCTGCGCGACCACCCCGCCCTCACCAGCGGCGACACCCTCCTCCTCGAGGTCGGCGGGGGGAGCGCCGACATCTCCTTCCTGCGGAAGGGGCAGCCGATCAACTCCGGGACGTATCCCCTCGGCTCGATCCGCATGCGGCAGAGCCTCGCCTCCTGGCACGGCAGCCAGGAGCAGGGGATGCGCCTCCTGCGCCGGCACATCCACAACGTGGTCGACGACATCCGCCGCGAGATCCCGCTGCGCGAGGCGCAGCACGTCATCGCCCTCGGCGGCGACGTCCGCTTCGCCGCGCAGCAGATGGTGGGGGATCGGGCGGACGGCGCCCCCGCCATCCTCGGGCGCGAGCCCTTCGTGGCCTTCTGCGACCAGGTCACCTCCTGGGACGTCGAGCAGCTCGTGGAGCAGTATCACCTGCCGCAGGCGGAGGCGGAGACGCTCGTGCCCGCGCTCGTCGCCTACCGCGAGCTGCTGCAGGAGACGGCGGCGCAGGAGGTGATCGTCCCCGACGTGTCCCTTCGGGCCGGCCTCCTCCTCGACGTGGCGCAGGTGGACGCCGGCCAGGGGATCGAAGACTTCAGCCGGCAGGTGCTCTCGAGCGCGGTCGCGCTCGCCGAGAAGTACCGCTGGGACGCGCCGCACTCGAAGAAGGTCGCGCAGCTCGCGACCCGGATCTTCGACGAGCTGAAGGCGGAGCACGGCCTCGGCGATCGCGAGCGGCTGCTCCTGGAGGTGGCCGCGCTCCTGCACGACATCGGCAACTACGTCAACCTCCGCGGCCACCACAAGCACACCTGGTACCTGCTCTCGGTGTCGGACATCTTCGGCCTTTCGGGTGACGACATGGCGCTGGTCGCGAACGTGGCCCGCTATCACCGCCGCGCCCTGCCCCAGAAGTCGCACCTGCCCTACATGGCCCTCGACCGCGAGGCCCGCGTGGTGGTCAACAAGCTGTCGGCCATCCTCCGCCTCGCCAACGCGCTCGACGCCGACCATCTCCAGAAGGTGAAGGACGTGCGGGTGCTGTCGGAAGAGGGGGACTGGGTCCTGGACGTGGATGGGGCGGGCGACCTCACCATGGAGCGGCTGGCTTCCCTCGCGCGCGGCGATTTCCTGACCGAGGTGTTCGGCCGGAAGCTCACCTTCCGGGAATCGAGGGCCCGCGCATCGTGATGAAGGCCCCCGGACGGCCGCGCAAGAAGGAGCCCGAGCTCTTCATCAACCGGGAGCTGTCCTGGCTGGAGTTCAACGGCCGCGTGCTCGAAGAAGCGATGGACCCCGCCACCCCGCTGCTGGACCGGCTGAAGTTCGCCATCATCGTCTCGACGAACCTCGACGAGTTCTTCATGGTCCGGGTGGCGGCTCTGAAGCACGCATTCGCGGAGGGCGACAACGAGCCCGACCTCGCCGGGCTGCGCCCGCGCCAGCAGCTGCACGTGATCGCCGAGCGCGCTCATGAGATGGTGGACACCCTGGGCCGGACCCTGACCGAGCAGATCCTGCCCGCGCTCGCCGAGCACGCCGTGCGCATCGTCCCCCTGGCCACGCTGGAGGAGGCGCAGCGCACGTTCCTCGCCCGTTACTTCCGCGGGGAGGTGCTTCCCGCCCTCACGCCGCTGGCCACCGACGCCTCGCGGCCCTTTCCCCGGCTGGCCAACCTCAGCCTGAACCTCGCGATCCTCCTCGCGCCCGGCGAGGGCGAGGAGCAGCCGCGGCTGGCCCTCGTCCAGGTTCCGGGCGGGCTGCGGCGGCTGGTGCGGCCGGTCGGAGGTGAGGGCAGCACCTACGTGCTCCTCGAAGAGGTCATCCGTGCCGAGCTGGCCGAGCTGTTCCCCGGCCAGCGGGTGCTGGCCTCGGCCGCCTTCCGCATCGCCCGCGACGCGGAGATAGAGCTGGACGACGAGGGCGGCCGGCCCTACCTGGAAACGGTGGAGGAGGAGCTGAAGAAGCGTCGCAGCAGTCAGATCGTCCGCCTGGAGGTCGAGTCGGAGGCGGACGACGCGCTGCTCGCCCTGCTGCTGGAGCGCCTGGGGGTAGAGATCCCTGACGTCTACCACGTCCGCGGCCCGCTGGACATGCGGGCGCTGCAGCCGCTCGTCGACATTCCCTCCCTGGAGCACCTGCGGGAGCCGGCCCTGAAGCCCCTCCCGGTGCTCGACGAGCACGAGCTGCGCAACATCTTCTCGGTCGTGGCCGAGCGCGACGTGCTCCTCTACCACCCCTTCGACTCGTACGAGCCGGTCCTCGCCTTCCTGTCGACCGCCGCCTCCGATCCCGACGTGCTGGCCATCAAGCAGACCCTCTACCGCACGAGCGGCGATTCCCCGGTGGTGCAGGCGCTGGCCCGGGCGGCGGAGAACGGCAAGCAGGTCACGGTGGTGGTGGAGCTGATGGCCCGCTTCGACGAGCAGTCGAACATCCGGTGGGCGAAGAGCCTCGAGGAATCGGGCGCCCACGTGATCTACGGCATCCAGGGGTTCAAGACGCACGCCAAGGTCTGCCTCGTCGTCCGTCGCGGCCGGCAGGGTATCGAGCGCTACGTCCACATGGGCACCGGCAACTACAACGACCGCACCGCGCGCGTCTACGCCGACTTCGGCTCCCTGACCGCGGACCGGGTCGTGGGCGAGGACGTGTCGGCCTTCTTCAACGCGCTCACCGGCTACTCCGACCCGCCGAAGATGAAAAAGCTGGCCATGGCTCCGACCAACCTCCGCGAGCGCTTCCTTCGCCTCATCGAGCGCGAGCGGCGCCGGGCGGAGGAGGGGCAGGCGGCGGAGATCCGGGCCAAGATGAACTCCCTCGTCGACGAGGAGATCATCCGCGCCCTCTACGATGCGTCCGGGGCCGGCGTGCGGATCCGGCTCAACGTGCGCGGCATCTGCTGCCTGCGTCCGGGCATCAAGGGCGTCAGCGAGACGATCGAGGTGATCTCCATCGTGGACCGCTTCCTCGAGCACGCGCGCGTCTACCAATTCCGCAACGGCGGCGACGAGGAGGTGTACCTCTCCAGCGCCGACTGGATGCCCCGGAACCTGGACCGCCGGATCGAGCTGCTCTTCCCGGTGACCGCGCCCGAGCCGCGCCGAAAGGTCCTCGAGGTGATGGACGCCATGTTCCTCGACAACGTGAAGGCTCGGCGACTCATGCCGGACGGGACCTACAAGCGCAAGCGACCGCCCAAGGGCGAGGAACCCTATCGCGCCCAGATCCAGCTCTACCGCGAGTGGAAGAGGACCCTGGAGCGCACTCGGGCCGCGACGAGCGTTGCGTTCGAGCCGGCCCCCGCCCCCGGACCCGTCGAGAAGGTATCGTCGACCGGATGAGGCTCTTTGCCGGCCGCGCGTGGCCGGGCCTCGGCCTGGCCGCGGCCGTCATCGTGTCGCTCGGCGTGGGCGCGATCGAGCCGGTGGCGGCGGCTCCGCGCGCCGCCCGGAAGACGGTGGCGAAGAAGGCCCCGGCGAAGAAAGCGCCTCGGAAGAAGCCGGCGCCGAAGAAGAAGAAGGTCGTGGGCCTCGACCTGCCGCCGCTGCCGCCCGGCCGGAGCTGTTACCGGGCGGACACCGAAGTGCCGGAGCCGCCGCTGCTGAAGACGGCCGAGATCAAGGTGGACGACAAGGCGCGGGGTGGCCTCCTCAAGTCCGTGCTGCTCGTCTACGAGGTGACCGTGGACAAGAGCGGGCGCATCTCGGAGGTGAGGACCATCGGCGAGCGGCCAAAGGAGCCGCCGTGGCCACAGCTCCATGACGCGGCCATCGCGGCCCTGAAGCAATACAAGTACGCGAAGACGGTCGTGCGGGGGGCGGCGGCTCCGGTGTGCCTCATGATCAGCCTCAACGTGGACCTTCGATGAGCGAGACCGAATGAGCAACTCGGAGGAAACGAAGAAACGGGCTGCGCGCGGAGGCGAATTCATTTCGCCGGAGCGCGCGGGGGGTCAGGGGGGGTGCGACGCAGCACCCCCCCTGCTCAGTGACGAACAGCGGGTTGCCTTCGACCGGGGGGTGGCCGAGTTCAACACCGGGTACTACTTCGAGTGCCACGATACGCTGGAGGACATGTGGACCGGAATCCGCGGCCCGTCCCGGGACTTCTTCCAGGGGCTCATCCAGGTCTCGGTCGCGTTCTACCACCTCAATGGAGGCAACCTGCCGGGGGCGGAGAGCATGCTCCGGCGCGCGCTCAAGCGCTTCGCGCGCTACCCGGACCGCTACTTCGGCTTCGACCTCGCCGCCCACCGCGAAGAGCTGCAAGCGTGGCTCGACCGGATCGTGTCGGCGCGCGTGGAGGGCCTCACCGTCGCCGACCTGCCCAAGTGGAGCTTCGGTCCTCCGGAGCCCGGATGAAATGGCGCGTCGCCGTTCCGCTGCTCGGCCTGCTCCTCGCCGCCTCGTCGTTCGTACGGGCCGCCGAGCCCGAGGTGAGCGTGATCCTCTGGTTCGACACCGAGGACTACCTCCTTCCGGCCAGCGACGACGCCGCGAAGCGGGTGGCCGAGATCCTCACCGGCCGCGGTATCCGTGGCACGTTCAAGGTCGTCGGCGAGAAGGCCCGCGTCCTCGAGCAGCGCTCCCGCGCCGACGTCATCGCGGCCCTCCGGAAGCACGACATCGGTTACCACTCCAATCTCCACTCCGTGCACCCGACGCCGGCGGAGTACCTTTCCGAATGTGGCTGGCTCGACGGCATCGCCGAGTTCGTGCGTCGTGAGCGCGCGGGGGCCGGGGACGTGAGGCGGATCTTCGGGGTCCCCGGCCTCAGCTGCTACGGGCAGCCGGGCTCGTCCTGGGCACCGCAGGCCCACGCTGCCCTGCTGCAGATCGGCGTCGTGACTCCCGGCGGCATCTCCGTCTATCTCGACGAGGGCAGCCAGGTCGGCCTCGACGAGAAGCCGTTCTGGTACGGCGGCGCGCTGAACGTCTTCAACATGGGACGCAACCAGCTCCGCATGGACCTCCACGAGACCGGCGGCCTCGAGAAGGGCTGCGCGGAGTTCAAGGCCGCCTACGACCGGCTCCGGGGTGAAGGCGGCGGGCTCGTCAGCATCTACTACCACCCCGCCGAGTGGGTGCACCAGGAGTTCTGGGACGCGGTGAACTTCCGCCGCGGCGCGAACCCGCCCCGCGAGGAGTGGAAGCGGCCACCGCAAAGGCCGCCCGCGGAGACCGAGGCCGCCTATGAGCGCTTCGGGGCGTACCTCGACTTCCAGCGCTCCCTTCCCGGCGTCAGGCACGTGACCGCCTCGGAGCTCCCGGCGATCTATCGCAACCGCATTCGCGAGGAGGGCGCCGACCTCGCCACCGTAAACGAGATCGCGGAGCGCCTCGCGCGCGGCGGCGCGGTCGACATCCTGCGCGACCGGCGCGGCCGGTTCGTCTCGCCGGCGGAGCAGTTTGCGCTGATCACGAGCTTCCTCGAGCGCTCGATCGGAAATGGCCGGCTCCCCGCGCTCGTCGAGGTGAGTGGACTGCGGGGCCCCTCGGAGAGGCCGCCCGTGACCGAGGTCGCGGAGCTGCCGTGGCGCGCCTTCCGCGACGCTCTCCTCGACGCGGTCGACGAGGCGCACGTGCGCGCGCAGGTGCCCGCGCGCGTCTTCGCGGGCGCGAAGAAGATCGCACCCGCGGACTTCCTCCGGGCGGCGGCCGCGGTGGCCTTCGCCCTGATCGAGGCCGGACCGGGCGCGCCCCCCCGCTTCCCGGCGGCGGTCGCGATCCCGAGCGGCACTGCCGTCGCCACCGAGCGTTTCGTCGCCGAAGACTCGCCGGACCTCTTCGGCGGCTGGATCATCCACCCGGAAGGCTTCCGCGCGCCGCGCATCGTCGAGATGGCGAAGCTCCAGGCGTGGACGCTCAAGCCCGCGGAGAGAGCTCCGTAGTTACCTTTAAGCAGAGGACGCGGAGGGAACAGAGAGGACGCGGAGGGAAAAAGCAGATGCTCTCTTCCTTCTCTGCGTCCTCGAACCAGTGTCGCCTTACTCCGCGTTCTCCGCGTTGAAAGGCAGTTCGCTCGCCTAGTACCCCATCGCGCAGCCGTCCTTGCGCGACTCCGTGGCTCCGGAGAGGACGCCCGTGACGGGATCGCGGGCCACCGCCTCGTAGCCGCCGTAGAGCCCCACCGCGTCGGCCACGCGGTGCCCGCGCTTGACCAGCTCCCGGCGCACCTCCTCGGGGACGCCGCTCTCCAGGTGGAGCACGCCGCCGCGGGTCATCACGGTGCCGGTCGGCTCGGACGACTCGGCATGGTAGAAGCGGGCCGCGTCGCCGGCCTCCTGCAGGTTCATGCCGAAGTCGACGATGTTCACGATGACCTGGGCGTGCCCCTGGGCCTGCATGTCGCCTCCCATCAGGCCGAAGGCCAGCCACGGCTTCCCGTCCTTCATCGCGAAGGCGGGAATGATGGTGTGGAAGGGCCGCTTGCCGGGAAGGAGCGAGTTCGGCCGTCCCGGCTTGAGGTCGAAGAGCGCGCCGCGGTTCTGGAGCGCGAAGCCGTCGACCGCATAGCCCGACCCGAAGCCCGAGTAGTTGCTCTGGATGAGCGAGACCATGTTGCCGTCGCCGTCCGCCACCGCGAGGTAGGTGGTGTCGCCGTGGTTGAGCGCGGGCTGCCCGGCCTCGTAGCGGGCGGCCGCGCGGTCCGGATCGATGAGGCGCGCGCGGGCGCGGGCGTAGTCCTTGGCCAGCAACCCCTCCACCGGCACCTTCGCGAACGCGGGGTCGGCGATGTAGCGGGCGCGGTCCTCGTAGGCGAGCTTCTTGGCCTCCACCATCGTGTGCCAGAACTGCGGCGAGTCGCGGCCCAGGGCCTTGAGGTCGAAGCCTTCCAGGATGTTCAGCATCTGGAGCGCGGCGATCCCCTGCGTGTTGGGCGGCAGCTCGAACACCTGCACGCCGCGGTAATCCGTGGAGACGGGATCCACCCAGTCGGAGCGGTGGCGGGCGAAGTCCTCGTCGGAGAAGAACCCGCCGTTGGCCTTGGAGAAGGCCACGATGTCGCGCGCGATGCTGCCCTTGTAGAACGCGTCGCGCCCGCCGCGGGCGATCGCGTCATAGGCGTCGGCGAGCGCGGGGTTGCGGAAGGGCACGCCCTCGCCCGGCGCGTGTCCACCGGGCAGGTAGATCGGGGCGAAGCCCGGCTGGGCGCGGTGGAGCCGCTCGCCGCCGCCCCACATCGCGGCGATCACCTGCGGCGCGGGCACTCCCTCCCGGGCGGCGACGATCGAGGGAGCGAGCAGGTCGGCCATCGGCAGCCGCCCGAACTTCCCGTGCAGCTCGTACCAGCCATCGACCGTTCCGGGCACCGTCCACGTGTGGGGAGTCGACGACGGCATCGTGCCGTCGGGGTCGGCCGGCACCTTGTCCGCGGTGAGCGCGCCGGGGGCGCGGCCCGACGCGTTGAGGCCGTAGAGGTGCGCGGTCTTGGCGTCCCACACGATGGCGAAGAGGTCGCCGCCGATGCCGCACGACATCGGCTCCATCAACCCGAGGGCGGCATTGACCGCGATGGCGGCGTCGACGGCGCTGCCCCCCTTCTTCAGCACGTCGACGCCGATCTGCACGGCCAGGGGATGGGCGGCGGCGACCATCCCGTGCCGCGCGAAGACCACGGACCGCGTCGCGAACGGGCGCCCTTCGGGGCGGTCGGCCGCGGGCGAGCCGGCGCCCATCAGGACCGCGACGGCGACGGCGAAGCCTCGGCGCATTCGTCCGCTCCTCCCTTCTCCACCGGGTGGCCGGCCGCGATCCAGGCGCTCGTGCCCCCGATGACGTTCACGAGATCGGCAAAGCGATGACGCTCGAGCAGGCTCGTGGCCGCGCTCGATCGGTAGCCGCCGGCGCAGATCGCGGCCGTCGGTCGCGACGGATCGAGCTGGCCCACGTCCCGCTCGAGCCGGTCGAGAGGGAGATGCCGCGCGCCCGGCACGTGCCCGGCGGCATACTCGCCCTTGCGGCGGACGTCCACCACCTGCAGGTCCGGGACCTCGAGCCGGCGGGCGGCGAGCTCGTCGACCGTGATCTGCGGCCGCGCGACGAGCGGCAGCCCGGCGTGGTGCCAGGCGGCGACGCCGCCGGCGAGATGGCCCGCCACCTTCTCGAGTCCCACCCGCGCCAGCCGCATGGCGGCCTCGCGCACCTCGTCCTCGTCTTCGGCCACGAGGACGATGGGGACGGCGGCCGGAACGAGCGTGCCGGCCCAGGACGCGAACTGGCCCGACAGACCGAGATTGAGCGAGCCGGGGAGGTGGCCGGTGCCGTAGGCCGCGCTACGCCTCACGTCGAGAAGCGTCGTGCCCGCCGCGGCGCGCACCGTCTCGGGAGAGAGCGCCACGGGCCGGACGTCGGCCAGGGGGGGCGCTCCCGCGCGGTTGATCTCCACGTCTTTCGCGAAATAGGCGGGAAGCTCCGGCAGGTCGGCCGTCATCATCTTTATGAAGACATCGCGCGCCATGGGCTGAACCGCGTAATTCGACCGCCGCTGCTCGCCGATCGTGGAGGAGGTCTGGGTCGAGATGTTCCGGCCGCACAGCGAGCCCGCGCCATGGGCGGGATACACGAGAACGTCGCCGGGCAGCTTCATGAGCTTGCCGTGCAGGGAGTCGTAGAGGAGTCCCGCCATCGTCTCGGGCGTGCCGCCGCGGCCGGCCGCGAGGTCGGGCCGGCCCACGTCGCCGATGAACAGCGTGTCCCCGGTGAGGACCATCCTCGGGCTCGGCGAGGCCGCGGTGTCGATGACGAGGATGGACACGCTCTCGGGCGTGTGACCCGGCGTCTCGAGGAAGCGCAGCACGACCGCGCCCACACGCAGTTCGTCGCCGTCGCGGACCGGACGATGAGGGACCGCCGCTCGCGCCTGCGCGCCGAACACCACCGTGGCCCCGGTGCGCTCGGCCAGCTCACGGTGGCCGCTCACGAAGTCGGCGTGGAGGTGCGTCTCGACGACGTAGCGGATGCGCAGGCCCTGCGCCTCGGCCTCGGCCAGGTACTCCTCCACGTCGCGGCGCGGATCCACGACCGCGGCCTCGCCCTCGGAGCCGATCAGGTAGGACGCGTGGGCCAGGCAACCCAGATAGAACTGCTTGAAGTACAAGCCAGGGCCCTCGCCGGATTCTCGGACCGGCGGCGCCGGAAAGCAAGGCTGGGGTAGGATTCCTGCATGTTTGCCAAGACCCGGATCAGCGCCCCGCTCGTTCTCCTTTTCGCCGCCGTGCCCGCCCTGGCCGGCCCGCCCGGTCCCGAAGGCGGCGGCGTGACTCTGCTTCCCAACGGCTGGCGCATCGCGCCCGCGGGGCGCCACATCACGGTGGGGGACCTTCCCCTGGCGATGGTGGAGTCCGCCGATGGCCGCTACCTCATCGTGAGCAACAACGGCTACGCGAAGCCGACGCTGGTCGTGGTCGACACCGCACGGATGATGATCAAGTCCAGGGTGTTGCTGGACAATGCCTGGCTGGGCCTGGCCTGGCATCCCGACGGAACGCGGCTCTACTCCTCGGGCGCGGGAGAGAGCACGGTGAAGGAGCTGGGGTGGGCCAACGGGAGGCTGACCCCCGGGGCAAGCTTCGTGCTGCGGCGGCCGAGCAAGGAGAGCTTCGTGGCGGGCATCGCCGTCAGCCCCGACGGCACGCGCCTGTTCGCGGTGCACGCGCTCGGCGAGCTGCTCTCGGCCGTCGACCTGACGCGGGAAGAGCCGACGTCCGCCGACATCGGTCTCCCCGCCGAGGCCTACGCGGCCCTCGTCTCGTCCGACGGCCGCACGGTCTACGTCTCGCTGTGGGGAGGCGCGAAGATCCTGGCCTTCGACGCGGCCACCCTCGAGAAGCAGGCAGAGATCGCGGTCGGGGAGCACCCCAACGCGATGGTCTTCTCGAAAGACGGGACACGGCTGTTCGTTGCTTGTGCCAACACGAACGCGGTGTGGGTGGTGGACGTCGCGTCCCGCACGGCGAAGGAGCAGGTCTCGGTGGCGCTGCATCCGGGCGCGCCCGCAGGCAGCACGCCCAACGCGCTCGGCCTCTCGCCCGACGGCCGGACGCTGCTGGTGGCCAGCGCCGACAACAACGCGGTCGCCGTCGTGGACGTGAGCCGGCCCGGCACGAGCACGGTCAAGGGCTTCATCCCCACGGGCTGGTACCCGACCGCCGTCCAGTTCAGCCGCGACGGGAAGCTCATCTATGTGCTCAGCGGCAAGGGACTGACCTCCCAGGCCAACCCCCGCGGCCCCCAGCCCGGCATCGGCTCCGGCGACGGCCAGTACGCCGGATCCATGCTCCTCGGCTCCCTGTCGGTCGTGCCCGTGCCCGACGACGCGCAGCTCGCGGCGTACACGAAGAAGGTCATCGAGATCACCCCCTACACCGATGCCGCCCGGCTGGCGCCGCTGCGCGCCCCCGCGGGCTCGCCGATCCCCCGGAAGGTGGGCGATCCCTCGCCGATCAAGCACGTCTTCTACGTCATCCGCGAGAACCGTACGTTCGACCAGATCCTCGGCGACATGGAGAAGGGCAACGCGGACCCGACGCTGTGCCTGTTCGGGGAGGACGTCACGCCGAACGCCCACGCGCTCGCGCGGGAGTTCGTGCTCCTCGACAACTTCTACGTCGACGCCGAGGTCAGCTACAGCGGGCATGCCTTCTCCACCGCGGCCTACGCCACGGACTTCGTGAACAAGGTGTGGCCGATGAACTACGGGGGCCGGGGCGGCAAGTACCTGAGTGAGGGCGGCGGCACGATGCGCAACGCATACGGGAACATCACCGCCCCCGAGCAGGGCTACATCTGGGACGCCTGCAAGCGCGCGGGCGTCAGCGTGCGCAGCTACGGCGAGTTCGCCACGCGCGACTCGGGTCGCCTGAGCCAGGCCGCGGAAGCGAGCCGCGCCGGTGGCCAGGGACCGATCGAAGCGACGGTCCCGGGCCTGGCGGGTCTCGTGAGCCCGGACTACCCGCCGTGGGACCTGTCGCTCCCGGACAACCGCCGCGTGGACGTGTGGCTGAAGGAATTCGCGGAGCTCGAGGCGAACGGCAAGCTGCCCGCGCTGTCGATCATCCGCCTCGGCAACGACCACACCGCGGGCACGCAGGTCGGGTACCCCACGCCGACGGCGATGATCGCGGAGAACGACCTGGCCCTCGGGCGCGTGGTGGAGGCGATCAGCAAGAGCCGGTACTGGAAGGAGTCGGCGGTCTTCGTCCTCGAGGATGACGCACAGAACGGCCCGGATCACGTGGACGCGCACCGCTCGGTGGCCTTCGTCGCCAGCCCCTACGTCCGCCGCGGTGCGGTCGACAGCGCGCTCTACACCACGTCGGGGATGCTCCGCACGATGGAGCTGATCCTGGGCCTGCCGCCGATGAGCCAGTACGATGCGGCCGCGGCGCCGATGTACGGCTCCTTCCAGCCGACGCCGGTCCTCACCCCGTTCACGCACCGGGAGGCGCGGGTGAGCCTCGACGAGAAGAACGACGCGAGCGCTCCCGGAGCCGCGGCGTCGATGGCGATGGACTGGGACGAGCCTGACCGGGCCCCCGACCTCGAGCTGAACGAGATCATCTGGCGCTCGGTGAAGGGGCCGGCCTCGTCGATGCCCCCGCCCGTGCGGGCCGCCTTCGTCCGCCCGCACGACGACGACCGGGAAGCGGAGGAAAAGGACCGCTAGCGCCGGACCCTACTTGCCCCTCTTGCTCTCGGCCGGCACGGGAAATCCTCGCTTGCGCATCAGGGCGGCGATGCCGGGGTCGCGGCCGCGGAACGCGCGGTACGCTTCGGCGGGGTCCACGGTATTGCCGGCGGAGAACACGTTGTCGTGGAGCCGCTTGGCCACTGCCTTGTCGTAGGGACCGCCGGCCTCGGTGAACGCCTCCCAGGCGTCGGCAGACAGCGTGTCCGACCACAGGTAGCTGTAGTAGCCGGCCGAGTAGCCGTCGCCCGAGAACACGTGGCCGAACTGGGGCGTGCGGTGGCGCATCACGATCTCGGACGGCATGCCGAGCGCCTTCAGCGTGTCGCGCTCGAACGCGTCGGGATCGATCGTCTGTTCCCCCGCCAGGTGCAGCTTCATGTCGACGAGCGCGCTCGCCAGGTACTCGACGGTCGCGAAGCCCTGGTTGAAGGTGGAGGCCTTCTCGATCTTGTCCACCAGCGCGGGCGGGATCGGCTGGCCGGTCTGGTAGTGGAGCGCGAAGCGGTTCAACACCTCGGGCGTCGACAGCCAGTGCTCGAGCAGCTGCGACGGGAACTCCACGTAGTCGCGGGCCACGCTCGTGCCCGACAGCGACGGGTAGCGGACCTTCGAGTTCAGGCCGTGGAGCGCGTGGCCGAACTCGTGGAAGAGCGCGATGGCGTCGTCCCACGAGATGAGGATCGGCTCGCCGGGCGGGCCCTTCACGAAGTTTGTGTTGTTGGAGACGATGGTGGTGATCGGGCGCTCGAAGCTCTCCTGGTTGCGGTAGGCGTTCATCCAGGCCCCGGAGTTCTTGCCTGTCCGCGCGTAGGGGTCGAAATACCAGAGCCCCACCAGCGTGCCGGACGGGTCGGTGACCTTGAACACGCGCATGTCCGGGTTGTAGACGGGGATGCCGTCGACCGGGGTGAAGGTGAAGCCGAACAGCTGCCCGGCCACCCAGAACATCCCCTCGCGCAGCTTCTCGAGCTGGAGGTAGGGCTTCACCTCGTTCTGGTCGAGGTCGTACTTTGCCTTGCGCACCTTCTCGGCGTAATAGCGGTAATCCCAGGGCTCGATCTTGATCTTCGCGCCCTCCTTGTCCGCGACCGCCTGCATGTCGGCGACTTCCTCGCGGACGCGGGCCACCGCCGGCTTCCACACCGCCTCCATCAGCTCCAGGGCCCGCTCCGGGGTGCCGGCCATCGTGTTCTCCAGCCGCCAGTGGGCGTGGGTCCGGTAGCCGAGCAGCTTCGCCCGCTCGGCGCGCAGCTTCAGGATCTCCGTGATGATCGCGTTGTTGTCGTGGGCGTCGCCGTGGTCGCCGCGGCTGTAGAAGGTGCGCCAGACCTTCTCGCGCAGGTCGCGGCGGTCGGAGTAGGTGAGGAACGGCTCCATGCTCGACCGCGTGTTGAGCACGGCCCACTTGCGCTTCTGGCCCCGCTGCTCGGCGGCGGCGGCCGCGGCGGAGCGCAGCGAGTCGGGCAGGCCGGCGAGGTCGGACTCCTGGTCGAGGAAGAGGACGTAGTCCGCCTCGTCGGCGAGCAGGTTCTGGCTGAACCTCGTGTAGAGCGCGGCCAGCCGCTGGTTGATCTCCGAGAGCCGCTTCTTGGCCGCGGGGTCGAGCCGGGCGCCCGCGCGGACGAAGTTGGTGTAGTCGAGCCACGCCAGGCGCTTCTGCTCCGAGGTGAGCTTCGCGGCGTCCCGCGCCCCGTACACCGCGGCGATGCGCGCGAAGAGCTTCTCGTTCTGCGTGATCTGGTCGGAGAACGCGGCCAGCTTCGGGGCCATCTCCTCCTCGACCTTCTGGAAGTCCGGCGTGCTCATGGTCCCGCTGTAGACGCCGAAGATCGTTCCCACGCGGTCGAGGGTGCGGCCCGAGCGTTCGAGCGCGGCCAGCGTGTTCTCGAAAGTCGGCGGTGCGGGGTCGTTCGCGATCTTGTCGACCTCGGCCAGCTGCTCCGCCATCGCCGCCGCGAGGGCGGGCTGGAAGTGCTCGACTTTCACCTTGTCGAAGGGCGGAACGCCCCCGTAGGGTCCGGTCCACGGCGCCAGCAGCGGGTTCTGCACGGTGGCCTCCGCGGCCAGGGATGCTATCGCGACCGCACCGGCGGTCGCGATGAGGACTCTGATCATGTATGCCTCTCCATTATTGCCGCCCATCCAACCCCCCATTTTAGCGCGAGCCGTTGTTAAAGTTGGTGAAGGGGGAGGAACGATGGCCGAGCAGGCGGAGGGCGACGCGGTCCGCGCGGGCCTGAGCGAGGCGGAGATGCGCGAGCGGGTGATCCGGCTCGCCTTCGGCGGAGATCCCCGCCGGCTGGACCAGTTCTGCGCGGCGGTCCGCGAGGCCCTCCCCCCGGACACGGCCGCCGTCCTGCGCGGGAGCGCCGTCACCGGGTACCGCCACGACGACCACGCGCCGTTCGACGCCGACGGCGCCGGCACGAGCGACCTCGACCTGACCCTGGTGGGCGACGAAGTCGTCGGGCTCTACAGCGCGTTCTGGATCCCCGGGATCAACAGCCGCCCGCTCAGCGACGAGGACCCCGACATCTGTCCCGCGCTGGTGCCGCTGCGGCGCCGCCTGATGCAGATGGTCGGGCGCCCGGTGAACATCCAGGGCACGCGCGACTGGATCATGTTCGTGCGCGAGCACCTGATGGGCCAGCCGTACCTCATGCTCGTGGGCAAGCTCGAGAGCCCGTGAGGTGCGGCTGCTCACCTACAACATCCGCTTCGGGGGAGCAGGGCGCGTGGGGGCGCTGGCGGCCGTCGTCAACCACTGCGCCCCCGACGTGGTGGTGCTGCAGGAGGCGACCCTTCCGCCCGTCGTCGAGCAGCTGGCCGCGGCGACCGGCATGACCGCCTGGGGCGCGCGGCCGCGGCAATCCCTCGCCTTCATGAGCCGCGTGCCCATCGCGCACCACGAGTGGCACCGCCCGCGGGCGAGCCGCCGTGCTTTCCTCGAGATCGTGCCCGCCGCCGGCTCCCTGCGGATCTTCGGCGTCCATCTGAGCGCCGTCCATTCCAACTGGACGGAGCGGCGGCGGGTGAGGGAGCTGCGCGCGATCCGGCAGGGCGTCGCTCGCTACCAGGGCGATTTCCACGTCGTCGCCGGCGACTTCAACACCCTCGCCCCCGGGGAGGAGCTGGACCTGCGCAAGCTGCCCCCGCGGCTACGGGCGATCGTCTGGCTCACGGGCCGACGGATCCGGTGGGAGACGATCCAGATCATGCTCGACGCCTCGTACGTCGACGGCTACCGTTCCCTGCACGGCCACGACCCCGGGTACACGTTCCCCACCTGGGACCCCCACGTGCGCCTCGACTACGTGTTCGTCCCTTTCGCCTGGTCCCGGCGTCTCGCCGACTGCGCGGTCGTGAGCGACCATCCCGCGCTCGCCCAGGCCTCCGACCACCTCCCCCTGCGGGCGGAGGTGGAGCTCGAGCCTTGACACCGTCCGGTTTTAGACTTAGTCTAAACAGCATGACGCGGGACGTGCCGGGCATCCTCCGGCAGCACGGCATCCAGCCCTCGGCGCAGCGGGTGGCGGTGGCGGCCTTCGTGCTCGAGACCGAAGCCCACCCCTCGGCCGACCAGGTCTTCGCCGCCGTTCGCAAGAGGCTGCCCGTGCTGTCCCGGGCCACCGTCTACAACACGCTGCACCTGATGGTGAAGAAGGGCCTGCTGCGCGAGCTGGTGCTGGCGCCGGGCCGGGTGGTGTTCGACCCCAAGACGGGCCCCCACCACCACTTCATCGAGGAGAGGACGGGCCGCATCCACGACATCCCCTGGGAGGCGGTGGACGTGTCGCGGGTGGGCTCGCTGAAGGGGTTCGAGGTGCACGAGTACCAGGTCGTGATGAAGGGCCGCGCGGCGGGCGCTCGCCCGCGCCGGTGACGCTCTCTTTTTGGCCGCTTGATTGGACGCTGTCTAGAACTGGAAGAAGTACAAAGGAGGATCCATGCTGACCGTTGGCGACAAGTTCCCGCCCTTCAAGCTCCAGGCGGTGGTGAGCCGCGAGAAGGGCCGCGAGTTCCAGGAGATCACGGAGAAGAGCCACCCCGGCCAGTGGACGGTGGCGTTCCTGTGGCCCATGGACTTCACGTTCGTGTGCCCGACCGAGATCGCGGAGTTCGGCCGCCGCCACCGCGACTTCCAGGACCGGGACGCGCAGGTGCTGGGGATCAGCACCGACACGCACTTCGTCCACCTCGCGTGGCGCAACGATCACGAGGACCTCCGGGACCTGCCCTTCCCGATGGTGGCCGACACGAAGCGCGAGCTGTCGTCCGCGCTCGGGGTGCTGCACAAGCAGGAGGGAGTGCCCCTGCGGGCGACCTTCATCGTCGATCCCGAGGGCACGATCCGCTTCGCCTCGGTGAACGACCTGTCGGTCGGGCGCAACGTGGACGAGGTGCTGCGGGTGCTGGACGCGCTGCAGACGGACGAGCTCTGCCCCTGCAACTGGAAGAAGGGCGAGCCCACCCTCGAGGTGGCGTGATGGGAACGGAGCTGGAGGCGGTCCGGGACATGCTGCCGGAGGCGGCCAAGGACATCCGCCTGAACCTGCAGTCGGTGCTGCAGGGCGGGCCGCTCACCCCGGCCCAGCGGTGGGGGACGGCCGTCGCGGCCGCCCTCGCCGCCCGCAACCCCCGACTGCGCGATGCGCTCGTGGCGGAGGCGCGGCGGGAGGTGGAAGAGGCCGTGATCGAGGACGCGCGGGCGGCGGCGGCGATCATGGCGATGAACAACGTCTACTACCGGTTCCGGCACATCGTGGGCAAGGCGTCCTACGGCGAGAAGCCGGCGCGCCTGCGCATGAACCGCCTCGTGCAGCCGGCGGGCAGCAAGGTGGACTTCGAGCTCTACGCGCTGGCGGTGAGCGCCCTCAACGGGTGCGAGACCTGCGTGCAGGCCCACGAGCGCACGGTGCTCGAGGGCGGGCTGACCGAGGACCACGTGCACGACGCCGTCCGCATCGCGGCCACGGTCAAGGCCGCGGCCGTCGCGCTGGAAATGGTGGAGGCGCCGGCGGCGATGACGGCCTAAGAGCCCGTGACGGCGCGAATCGCCAGGTAGCTGATCGCCGCCACCAGGGCGGCGAGGGGGATGGTGAGGATCCACGCCCACACGATGGTTCCCGCCACCCCCCATTTCACCGCGGAGATCCGCCGCGTGGCTCCCACCCCGATGATCGCGCCCGTGATCGTGTGCGTGGTGGACACCGGGATGCCGAGATGCGTGGCCAGGAACAGCGTGATCGCGCCGGAGGTCTCGGCGCAGAAGCCGCCGAAGGGCTGAAGCTTCGTGATCTTGGTGCCCATCGTCTTGACGATGCGCCAGCCGCCGAACATCGTGCCGAGCGCGATGGCGGCGTGGCAGGTGATGATGACCCAGAAGGGGATCTCGAAGCCCTGGTGGTAGCCGGCGGTGACGAGCAGGCCGGTGATGATGCCCATCGTCTTCTGGGCGTCGTTGCCGCCGTGGCCGAGGCTGTAGAGCGCGGCGGAGACGAGCTGCATCCGCCGGAAGAGCTGGTCGAGCCGAAAGGGGTGCCAACGCCGGAAGATCCACGTCACGGACACCATGAGGACGAAACCCAGGAACGCGCCCATGACCGGCGCGAGCACGATGAAGATCAGGGTCTTCGTCCATCCCGAGAGAAGGATTGCGCTCGTCCCCGCCCGCGCCACGGCGGCGCCGGCGTAGCCGCCGATGAGCGCGTGCGACGAGGAGACTGGCAGCCCGTAGTACCACGTGAACAGGTTCCACGTGATGGCGCCGATGAGGCCGGCGAGGATCACGTGCTGGTTCACGACCGTGATGTCGATCATCCCCTTGCCCATCGTCTTGGCCACGGCGGTGCCCATGACGAAGGCGGCCACGAAGTTGAAGAAGGCGGCCCACAACACCGCCTTCTGCGGAGAGAGCACGCGCGTGGAGACGACGGTGGCGATCGAGTTGGCGGCGTCGTGGAAGCCGTTCAGGAAGTCGAAGGTGAGCGCGACCAGGATGATGAAGACGACGCCGAGGTCGAAGGTCAAGGCCTGGCTCAGGCGTTCTTCACGAGCACGTTGCCGAGGGCGTGGGTGAAGTCCTTGCACTCGTCGCAGGCGTCTTCCAGGCCCTGGTAGATCTCCTTCCACTTCATGATCTCGAGCGGCTTCTTGCCCTCGCCGCCGCGGAAGAGCTCGGCGATCACGCTGAAGTAGACGGTGTCGGCCTCGTTCTCGAGCTGGGAGATCCGGACGATCGACTCCCGGATGACCTTGTCGTTCCCGAGGTCCCAGATGAGGGAGGTCGCCTTGTGGATCTCCTCGACCATCGACACGATGATCTCGGCGAACTTCCGCAGCGGCGGCGGGCTCTCGCCGATCTCGAACAGGATCAAGAACTGGGCCACCCCCTCCAGGTAGTCGAGGATGTCGTCGAGGTCGCTGGCGATGACGCGGATGTCCTCCCGGTCGAGCGGCGTGATGAACGTCGAGTTGAGGGCGTCGAAGATCTCCTTCGTGATCTGGTCGCCCTCGTGCTCCAGCGCCTTCAGCTCCGCCACCTTCGTCCGGCGCACGTCCAGGCTCTGGCTGGCCGCGATCTCGCCGAAGAGGCGCGCGGCCCGCAGGAGGTGCTGGGTGTCGCGGTCCAGCAGCTCGTGAAACCGCTCCTCCTTCGGCATGAAGAACTTGACGATCTTGTCGCCTCGCATGCCTCGACCCCCCTCGATACCGACGACAATGACATCGACGCTACTTTTTGGTGATGTTCCCGTGATCGTAGCACGGCCGCAATTCCTCTTGCGTTCCGGCCCCCGCCCTGCACTCGTGCCCCTGGCTCGAGCCGTCGTCGTTCCGAATGCGGCGTGCCCCGAATGCGGCTCCGCTTGATCCTTGACAAAACCTATAGTTCTAGTATATTGGAACTATGGATGAGAAACGGGCAGTGGCCGCCCTCGGGGCGCTGGCCCAGGAATCGCGCCTGAAAGTGTTCCGCCTCCTCGTGCGCCGAGGGCCGTCGGGCCTGGCCGCGGGCGAGATCAGCCAGCGTGTGGGCGTGCCGCCTACGACGCTTTCCTTCCATCTGGCGCAGCTGAACCGCGCCGGGCTCGTGACCTCGCGGCGAGAGGGCCGCTCCATCCTCTACGCGGCGGACTACGACGGCATGCAAACCCTGATGGGCTTCCTGGTCGACCACTGCTGCCAGGATGGAACCGGTTGCGCGCCGCCCGAAGCGGCGCCAAGGAGACGAAGATGACCGAAGAGCTGGTACGGAAGGTCCGGGAGCGCTATGCCCAGATTGCCGAAGGACAGGTCAGCGGGTGCTGCGGCCCGCAGACTTCGGGGTGCGGGTCCGAGTCCGCGGTGACCCTCGGCGTCGGGTACGACGCGAGCGAGCTGGCTCTAGTGCCCGCCGAGGCGAATCTGGGCCTGGGCTGCGGCGCCCCCATCGGCTTCCTGTCGCTGAAAGCCGGCGAGACCGCTCTCGACCTCGGCTCGGGGCCGGGCCTGGACACGTTCCTCGCCGCCCGTCAGGTCGGGCCGGAGGGCCGCGTGATCGGGGTCGACATGACGCCGGCGATGCTGGAGCGCGCCCGCGCGAACGCCGCCAAGATCGGCGTCTCGCACGTGGAGTTCCGGGAGGGCCGGCTGGAGGCGCTGCCCGTCGAGAGCTCCTCGATCGACGCCGTGACCAGCAACTGCGTGATCAACCTGGTGCCGGACAAGCGGGCGGTTTTCGCGGAGATCGCGAGGGTGCTGCGGCCCGGCGGGCGCGTGGTGATCTCGGACATCCTGCTCGACGGACGGCTTCCGGCGGTGGTCGAGCAGGACCTGCTCGCCTACGTGGGCTGCGTCTCGGGGGCGATGAGACGCGAGGAGTATTTCGCCCTCGTGGGCGCGGCCGGACTCGAGAAGGTGGAGGTCCTTCGGGACGTGGACTACCTGGCCACGCTCATCGAATCCGCCCCCGATGAGGTGGGCGCGCTCGAGGCGCGAACGGGCGTCACCCGAGAACAGGTTCTCGGTCGCGTGCACTCCGTGACCTTCCGCGCCGAGAAGCCGGCGCGCTGAAGGAGATCGTCGCCCCGCCCGCGGGGACCGGGCCGTCACCACGTCGCCTCTCGACGGTCACGCTCCGGTCGGGCCGGCCACCGATGCTCTGGCCCATGAGCTTCGCCGGCGTCCTCGATTCAGACGAGAATGCGGTTCAGGGAGCCGCCACCGTGGACAGGGTGATCTTCGCCTGCGTACGCAGCGCCGGCCGGTCGCAGATGGCGGCCGCGTTCTTCAACCGGCTCGCCGATCCTGAGAAGGCGCGCGCCGTGTCGGCCGGCACCGAGCCCGCGGAGCGCGTCCATCCCGAGGTCGTCGAAGCGATGCGCGAGGCCGGCTACGACCTGTCCGGTGCCCGGCCCTCGCTCCTGCAGAAAGAGCTGGCCACCCCCGCGAGCCTGCTCGTCACGATGGGCTGCGGCGAGGCCTGCCCCTACGTACCGGGGCTCCGCCGGGAGGATTGGGCTCTCGATGATCCCAAGGGGCGGGACAAGGACGAGGTGCGCCGGATCCGAGACCAGGTCCGCGGCCGCGTCGAGAGGCTGGTCGCCGCGAACCGCTGGGCAGGTCCGTCGTCCTGATCCGGCCGCGGCCGGCCCCGCCGCTTCTTTACCCTCCCGTGATCTGCCCGTCACACTACCGTCACACCGAGAGCACATCTTGGGGCTGTTCCACCGAGGAGGCTGATTTGAACGACGCGCTGAGATCCGCTGTTCGCCTGGCCACGCTCGCCGGGGCCATCGCCCTCGCCGCCCCCGCGTTCGGCCAGGTCACGCCCGCCGCGGGCGGCACCCCCCCCGACGACACCCCGAGCGTGCGGGTGGGGACGACGATCTTCACCGACTACACGTACACGGACCAGCCGACCGCGAAGGATGCCGACGGGAACGTCATCCACCCGAACGCATTCAACGTCGGGCGCGCCTACATCAACGTCACCGGCAACCTCTCGCACCTGGTCGCGTTCCGCGTCACGCCCGACGTCACCCGGGAGAGCGGGACCGGCAGCAGCCTGTCGGGCAGCCTGACCTTCCGGCTCAAATACGCCTTCGGCCAGCTCAACTTCGACGACTGGCTCACCCACGGGTCGTGGATCCGCATCGGGGTGCAGCAGACGCCCTACGTCGATTTCATGGAGGGCATCTACCGCTACCGCTTCCAGGGCACGATCTTCGCGGAGCGGGAAGGCTTCCTCTCCTCGTCCGACTTCGGCATCTCCGGTCACTACAACCTGCCCGGCAACTACGGCGACATCCACGCCGGCGTCTACAACGGCGACACCTACAGCCGCGCGGAGCCGAACGACCAGAAGGCCTTTCAGGTGCGGGGCACGCTGAGGCCGCTGCCGCTGGGGGGGTTCTGGAAGGGACTGCGCCTGTCGGCCTTCTACGACGCGGACCACTACGTCAAGAGCGGGGCCCGCAACCGGTTCATCGGGACGGCCACGTTCGAGCACGCGCACCTCAACGCCGGGGTCGATTACCTGGCGGCGAAGGACCGGACCGCCGTCACCGCCGCGGAGGTCAAGAGCGACGGCTGGTCCGTGTGGGCGGTTCCCAGGCTCGTGGCCCTGGCCGAGAGCAAGTCCGGGTTCGAAGGCCTCTTCCGCTACGACTCGCTCCGGCCCAACAAGACCGTCGATGCGCGCCGCCATCGCCTGATCGTGGGCCTGGCCTACTGGTTCCCGCTGCTGCGGGGACCGTCGGCGGCGCTGCTCCTGGACATGGACCGCGACACCTATGACAAGGCGTTCAACCGGCCAAACGGGCGGCGCTACTCGCTGCATGCGCTCTTCAACTTCTGAGCGTGAGCACGCTCCTTTCCGAGAGGTAGACCGATGAGAGCTCGAGACGCGGCCGTCGCCCTGGCCCTCGCCGCCGCCGCGGCCGTGCCCGCGGCCGCCCAGAACCTGCAGATCAACGGGGCGGGCGCGACGTTCCCGTATCCGATCTATTCCAAGTGGTTCTCCGAGTACAACAAGCTGCACCCGACGATCCAGATCAACTACCAGTCGATCGGGTCCGGCGGGGGCATCCGGCAGCTCACCAACCAGACGGTGTTCTTCGGGGCCAGTGACGGCCCGATGACCGCCGATCAGATCCAGGCGGCGGGGGCCCGAATCCTGCACTTGCCGGCCGTGCTGGGCGGCGTGGTTCCCGTCTATAACATCCCCGACCTTTCCGGCGAGCTCCGTTTCAGCGGGCCGCTCCTGGCCGACGTCTTCCTGGGCAAGGTCACCAGGTGGAACGATCCGGCCATCGCCCGCGAGAACCCCGGAGTGACGCTTCCGGGGAGCGACATCACGGTCGTGCACCGGTCGGACGGATCCGGCACCACGTACATCTGGGTCGATTACCTCGCGAAGGTGTCGCCGGAGTGGAAGCAGAGGGTCGGGGTCGCGACCTCCGTCAACTGGCCGGTGGGAGTGGGCGGCAAGGGCAACGAGGGCGTGGCGGGCCTCGTCAAGCAGACACCCGGATCCATCGGCTACGTCGAGCTGATCTACGCCCTGCAGAACAAGATCGCATATGGCGCGGTCAGGAACATGGACGGCAATTACGTGAAGGCGTCGCTCGACACGATCACCCAGGCCGCGGCCGCCACTGAAGGAAAGATGCCGGCCGACTTCCGGGTCTCCATCACCAACGCACCCGGCAAGAACGCGTATCCGATCGCTTCTTTCACCTGGCTGCTCTTCTACGAGTCGCCGAAGGACAAGGATCGGGCGCGGGCGATGGTGGACTTCATGAAATGGGCGCTCGGCGACGGCCAGAAATACGCCGCGGATCTGGGCTATGCCCCGCTGCCCGCCAGTGTGGTGAAGCTGGAGCTGGCCGCGCTCAGCCGGATCAAGATTTAACGCAGCGTTAACCGGGGCGCAATGCGTCGTTTACCTCGGCGGCCTATTGTTGGGTGATCCCAGGAGACGCCAATGACTCGCTCCCTCCGTCGTCTCGTCGTCCTCTGGGCCGGCCTGGCCGCCGCCTGTTCGGGCGGCGGGGCGCCCCAACGTCAGACCTCGACGCTGCCGGCCGGCGAAGCGTCCGCCGGTCCCTCGGCCGCTCCGGGGCAGATCAACGGCGCGGGCGCCACGTTCCCGTACCCCATCTACTCGAAGTGGTTCTCGGAGTACAACAAGATCCGTCCCGACGTCCGGATCAACTACCAGTCGATCGGCTCGGGCGGCGGCATCCGCCAGCTCACCAACCAGACGGTCTTCTTCGGCGCCACCGACGGGCCCATGACCGAAGAGCAGCTGAAGGCCGCTCCGGGCCCGATCGTCCACCTGCCCACGGTCCTGGGGGGCGTGGTGCCCGCCTACAACCTGTCCGGCCTTTCCGCCGAGCTGCGCTTCAGCGGGCCCCTCCTCGCCGACATCTTCCTGGGCAAGGTCAAGAAGTGGAACGACCCGGCCGTGGCCAGGGAAAACGCGGGCGCGAAGCTTCCCGCCATGGACATCACCGTCGTGCATCGTTCGGACGGCTCGGGCACCACCTACATCTGGGTGGATTACCTCTCGAAGGTCTCGCCGGAGTGGAAGGACCGGGTCGGGGTGGCGACGTCGGTGAACTGGCCGGTGGGCGTGGGCGGGAAGGGCAACGAGGGCGTGGCCGGCCTCGTCAAGCAGACGCCGGGATCCATCGGCTACGTCGAGCTGATCTACGCCACCCAGAACAACATCGCCTACGGCTCGGTGAAGAACGCGGCCGGCAAGTACGTGAAGGCCTCCCTGCCCTCGGTGACGGCGGCGGCCGCCTCCAGCGTCGACACGATGCCGGCCGACTTCCGCGTCTCGATCACGAACGCTCCCGGGGAGGACGCGTATCCGATCTCGTCCTACACCTGGCTGCTCCTCTACGAGCATCCCGCGGACAAGGAACGCGCGCGCATCATCGTGGACTTCATGAAGTGGGCCCTCACGGGCGGCCAGAAGTACGCGCCCGAGCTCGGCTACGCGCCCCTGCCCGAGAAGGTCGTCGGGCGGGAGCTCGAAGCCCTCACGAAGATCGGATAGCCTTTGTCCAAGCACGACGACAAGCTGTTCCGGCTCGTCACGGCGATCGTGGCCGCCAGCGTGCTTCTCGTCGTCGTCGGCATCGCGGCGACGCTCATCCAGGGATCCTGGCTCTCCCTGCGGCAGTTCGGCTTCAGCTTCTGGCGGACGCGCACCTGGGACCCGGTGGCCGGGCAGTTCGGCGCGCTGCCCTTCATCTGGGGCACGCTGTACTCCTCGCTCCTCGCCCTGCTCCTGTCGACGCCGGTGGCCCTCGGCATCGCGGTCTTCCTCGCCGAGCTGAGCCCGCGTCTCCTGCGCCAGCCGCTCATCTTCCTCACGGAGCTGCTGGCCGCCATCCCGTCGATCGTCTATGGGCTGTGGGGCATCTTCGTGCTCGTTCCCGTGGTGCGCAGCCTGGAGGCCGCGACCCCGGAGTGGCTCCGGCGCGTGCCGCTCTTCTCGGGACCTCCGCTCGGGGTGGGGATGCTCGCGGCCGCCCTGATCCTCGCGGTCATGATCACCCCGTTCTCCGCCGCGGTGGCCCGCGAGATCCTCCGCGCGGTTCCCACCTCCCAGCGCGAGGCGGCCTACGCGCTGGGTGCCACCCGGTGGGAGGCCATCCGCCTCGCGCTCTACTACGGCCGGACCGGGATCATCGGGGCGGTGATGCTCGGGCTGGGCCGCGCGCTGGGGGAGACCATCGCCGTGACCATGGTCATCGGAAACAACCCGCAGGTCTCGGCCTCGCTCTTCGCTCCGCAGTACACGATGGCGGCGGTCATCGCCAACGAGTTCACGGAAGCCGCCGACGACCTCTACCTCCACGCCCTGGTCGAGATCGGGTTGGTGCTCTTCCTCATCACCATCGTCGTCAACGCGCTGTCCCGGCTCCTCCTGTGGCGGGTGGCGGACAAGCCGGTGGCGGTGGCGCCTTCGGCGGCGGCCCCGGTCGCCGCGGCGGCATGAAGACGACCGCCTACGACCTGCGCCGGCGCGCCACCTCCCGGGCGGTGGAGATCTTCTGCGCGGCCTCGGTCGTCCTGGCCCTGGTGCCGCTCGGCCTCATCCTGTTCTTCGTCGTGCGCCAGGGGCTGCCCGCCCTGCGTCCGGCTTTCTTCACCCAGATGCCGAAGCCGGTGGGCGAGCCCGGGGGTGGGATGGCCAACGCGATGGTGGGCACCCTGATCCTCCTCGGCCTCGCCGCCGCGCTCGCGGTGCCCGTGGGGATCGTGAGCGGCGTGTTCCTCTCCGAGTACAAGGGCAGCCGCATCGGCTCCGCCGTCCGCTTCGCCGCCGACGTTCTCAACGGCGTGCCCTCCATCGTCATCGGGATCTTTGCGTACACCGTGGCCGTGCTCCCGTTCCAGCGCTTCACCGCGCTGGCGGGAGGCCTGGCCCTGGGAGTCATGATGCTGCCCCTCATCGTGCGCACGACCGAGGAGCTGCTGCGCCTGGTGCCGGAATCCTTCCGGGAAGGGGCGCTCGCCCTCGGCGCCACCCGCTCCCGGGCGGTCTGGACGGTGATCCTGCCCGCCGCCCTGCCCGGCATCCTCACCGGTGTCCTGGTGGCCCTGGCCCGGGTGGCGGGGGAGACGGCGCCGCTGCTCTTCACCTCGCTCAACAACCGTTTCTGGTCGACGCGCCTCGACCAGCCGATCGCCTCCCTGACGGTGCAGGTCTACACCTACGCCAACTCCCCCTACGACGACTGGCACCGCCAGGCCTGGGCGGGAGCGACGGTGCTCATCGCCTCCGTCCTGACTTTCTCCCTGCTCGCCCGGTTCGTCACCCGGCGCCTGGAGCGAATGCATCGAGGGACCGTATGAGCCGCGACGTCGAGACGCCCGCCGATCCCGGCATCCGGATCCGGACCGAGGTGCGGGCGTCGGAGGCGCCGCGGGCGGCGGCCAGCACCGCCATCACGCTCCAGGGGGTCAACTTCAGCTACGGGCCGAACCAGGTCCTGCACGACGTCTCCCTGGACGTGGACGAGAAGCGCGTGACCGCCTTCATCGGGCCGTCGGGGTGCGGGAAGTCCACGCTACTGCGCTGCCTCAACCGCATGAACGACCTCATCGAGAGCGCCCGCCTCGCGGGCAGCGTACGGGTGAAGGGCCAGGACATCTACGCCCCCGGCACCGACGTCATCGCCGTCCGGCGGCGGATCGGGATGGTGTTCCAGAAGTCCAACCCCTTCCCGAAGTCGATCTTCGACAACGTGGTCTATGGGCTCCGCATCAGCGGGGTCCACGACCGCCCGACGCTGGAGGCGGCCGTCGAGAAGAGCCTCACGCTGGCCGCGCTGTGGGACGAGGTGAAGGACCGGCTGCACCAGAGCGCGCTGTCGCTGTCGGGCGGCCAGCAGCAGCGGCTCTGCATCGCGCGCGCCATCGCGGTCGAGCCGGAGATCCTCCTCATGGACGAGCCCTGCTCGGCCCTCGACCCCATCGCCACCCTCAAGATCGAGGAGCTGATCTACTCGCTCAAGGAGCGCTACACGATCGTGATCGTCACCCACAACCTGCAGCAGGCGGCGCGCGTCTCGGACAAGACCGCCTTCTTCTGGCTGGGACGGCTGGTCGAGTACGGCCCGACCGTCGACCTCTTCACCAACCCGAAGGAGAAGCTGACCGAGGACTACATAACTGGCCGATTCGGCTAGAGGAGTGAATGGCAGCACTCAGCAGTCAGCACTCAGCAAATGCTGAACGCTGATCGCTGAGCGCTACCGAACGAGGAAGACATGGAGGAACGTCGAGCGAGCGACCAGCGCCGCCATTTCGAGCGGCATCATTTCGAGGAGGAGCTGCAGGCGCTCAAGAACCGCCTGCTGAACATGGGCGCCCTCGTCGAAGAACGGGTGCACGACGCCACCCATGCCCTCATCGAGCGCCGGCTGGATACGGCGGAACGCATCATCGGCTCGGACCAGGACGTCAACGACCTGCAGATCGAGATCGACGAGCGGTGCCTGCGCCTGCTCGCCCTCCAGCAGCCCATGGCCTCCGACCTCCGGCTGATCACCGCGGCCATGAAGATCAACGCCGACCTCGAGCGGATCGGCGACCAGGCCGTGAACATCGCCGAGCAAGCGGTGCGCATCCTGGCCCACCCGCCGCTCAAGCCCATCATCGACCTCCCGCGCATGGCCGAGATCTCCGAGCGGATGACCCGCGAGAGCCTCGACGCCTTCGTGCGCAAGGACGCCAAGCTGGCCCGCGCCATCCTGGCCCGCGACGACGAGGTGGACCAGCTCAAGGACCAGGTGTTCCGGGTGCTGCTCACCTACATGATGGCCGACCCCGGCACCATCGAGCGGGCCCTCGGCCTCATCCTGATCAGCCGGCACCTGGAGCGCATCGCCGACCATGCCACCAACATCGCCGAGGACGTGATCTTCGTGGTGGAGGCCAAGGACGTCCGGCATCACCACGAGGAGAGGCCGGGCTCGTGAAGGCCGGAGGAGCCGGCCGGGCCGACGCCCCGCCCCCGCCCGCCGACGCTCGCCGCCGCGTCCTGCTGATCGAGGACGACCGCGACATCGCGGAGGCCATCGCATACCAGCTCGACAAGGCCGGACTGCAGGTCCGACGGGCCTTCACCGGCGAAGAGGGCCTGGAGGCCTCCCGCCGGGGAGTGGACCTGGTGCTCCTGGACCTCAACCTGCCGAGCATGGACGGGCTCGAGGTCTGCCGGATGATCCGGCGGCAGGCCGCCACCGCCCACGTGCCCATCATCATCGTCTCCGCCCGCAGCGACGAGGTGGACCGGGTGCTGGGCCTGGAGATGGGCGCGGACGACTACATGGTCAAGCCATTCAGCCTCAAGGAGCTGGCGGCCCGGTGCCGCGCGGCGTTGCGCCGGTCGGAGACGGCGTCCGGTCCCGCGGCGGCGTACGTGGACGACAACTTCGAGGTGGAGTTCGACGCCTATCTCGTGCGTTATCGCGGGCAGGAGGTGCGCCTCACCCCCAAGGAGTTCGAGCTGTTCCGCTACATGGTCGAGCGGCCGGGGCGCGTCGTCACCCGCGAGCGAGTGCTCGAGCACGTCTGGGGCTACGACACCGACATCGAGACGCGGAGCATCGACGCCCACATCCGGCGGCTGCGCATGAAGCTGGGCCCCGCCCGCGACCATGTCGAGACGATCGTGGGCCTGGGCTACCGCTTCGTTCCCAATCCCCACCCGCCTTCGTCCTGAACGCCGTTCACGCCGTCCGGCCCGCGCGCCCCGGCGGCACCGTCACCGTGAAGCGCGTGCCGCGGCCCGGCTGGCTTTCGACGCTCACCGTCGCGCCCATGCCTTCGGCCAGGTGCTTGGCGATGGAGAGCCCGAGGCCCGTGCCCCCCAGCTCGCGGCGGCGGGCCTTGTCGACGCGGTAGAAGCGCTCGAAGATGCGGGGGAGATGCTCGGGAGGGATGCCGGGCCCGTCGTCCGCCACGACCACCTCCGCCCCGCCATCGGCCGCGCGCCTGGTCGTGATCTCGATCCGGCCGCCAGCCGGCGTGTACTTCACCGCGTTCTCCACGAGGTTCTCCAGGATCTGCCGCAGGCGGTCGGCGTCGCTCACCACCGTCGGCGCGCCGTGGTCCGCGCGGTGGAGGGCGACCCGCTTCCGCTCGGCCGCACCGGCGAGGGAGGCCGCCACGTCTTCGGCCACCTCGGCGGGGGCCACCGGCTCCCAGCTGGGGGCGCGCTCCCCGGATTCCAGGCGCGACAGCTCGAGCAGGTCCGAGACGAGCCCCGCCATGCGGTCGGCGTGCAGGCGGATCTTCTCCAGGAACCGGCGCCCGGTCGCCGGCTCCTCCATCGCCCCGTCTTCCAGCGCCTCCACGAAGCCACGGATGGAGGTGAGCGGCGTGCGCAGCTCGTGCGAGGCGTTGGCCACGAAGTCGCGCCGTACGCGCTCCACGCGGTGGCGCTCGGTCACGTCGTGGAAGGTGAGCACGGCGCCCGGCGGCTGGCCTTCGGGGCCCGGGAACGGCACCCCGATGACCGCGTACGTGCGGCCCCCGCGGAGCATCTCCACCTCGTCCACGCGGCGGGCGCCCGCGCGCAGCACCTCTTCGATCAGCTCGCCCACCTCGCGCTGCCGGACGACCTCGAGGTAGTGCCGCCCCACCGGCTCGTGCAACCCTAGGCTGGCGCGCAGCGCCTGGTTGGCGAGGAGCACGGCGCCGCGGTGGTCCACCGCGATGACGCCGTCCTCCATCGCCGAGAGCATCGCGTCGATGCGCGCGCGGTCGCGCGCGATCTCGGTGATCCGCTGCTGAAGCTGGTCGGCGGAGCGGTTGAGGATCCGGGCCAGCTCGCCGATCTCGTCGGAGCGGCGCACGGGGCTGCGGGCCGCGAGGTCGCCGGTAGCGAAGCGGCGCGCGGCGTCCATCACCTCGGCCAGGGGGCCCGCGAGCGACGAGGAGAAGGCCGCCGACAGGAGGGCGATCAGCGCGAACGCCACCGCGAGGGCGACGGTGACCGCGCGCTGCAGGTCGTCGATCTGCCCCTCCACGCCGGCCAGCGACAGCGCCACCCGGGAGACGCCGACGAGCCGTTCCTGGGAGCGGATGGCCACCGCGGCGTAGAGCAGGTCGTCGCCGACGGTCGTGCTGTGGCGGACGGAGCTGCCCGCGCCGGAAACGAGGGCCCCCTGCACCTCCGGCCGGTTACGGTGGTTCTCGACCGCGCGCAGCGCCTCGCCGGAAAGAGCGGAGTCCGCGATCACCGTCCCGTCGGGAGCGATGATGGTCACGCGGGCCCCGACCTCCCGGGCCGCCTCGTCGACGAGCGCGTCGATCTCGCCGGACGGGCGCCCCTCCGCGAGCGGCTGCGCCACGACCCGCGCCATCAGGCGCGCCTCCGCGAACAGCGTCGCCCGCACCTGCTCGACCGCCCGCCGGTGCAGGTCCGGCCCCTCGAGCGCGAGCACGACCACGAGCGCCGTCGCCGTCGCCGCGACCGCGGTCACCGTCATGCGGCCCCGGAGCCCCAGGGTCATTGCGGCTCGTCGCTCAGCCGGTAGCCCAGCGTCTTCACGGTGAGGATCGACGGCGCGAGCTCGGGGATCTTCTCCCGCAGCCGGCGCACGTGCACGTCCACGGTGCGCGTGCCTTCCGCGTAGGAGTAGCCCCACACCTCCTCGAGGAGGGACTGCCGCGAGAGCACGCGCCCCCGCGCCTCGACGAGCGCCACCAGCAGCGCGAACTCCTTGGCGGTCAGGCGCACGGGACGGTCGGCCCACTTCACGGTGTGGCGGGCGTGATCGACGTGAAGGGCGCCGAAGGTGAGCGGCTCGTCGGAAGCGGGCTTGCGGTCCAGCCGGCGGAAGAGCGCGCGCACGCGCGCCACCAGCTCCTTGGGGCTGAAGGGCTTCACCACGTAGTCGTCCGCGCCCATCTCGAGCCCCACGATGCGGTCCGCCTCGTCACCGCGGGCGGTGAGCATCACCACCGGCAGGTCGCGGGTGGCCGCCTCCCGCCGCAGCTCGGCGCACAGGGTCAGCCCGTCGATCCCCGGCAGCTGCAGGTCGAGGATCACGAGCTGATAGCCCCCGGAGCGGGCGCGGTCGAGGGCGCGGCGGCCGTCGGCGAGGGCGTCCACCGCCCAGCCGTCCGCGGACAGGTAGTGCACGAGCAGCTCGACGATGTCGGGGTCGTCCTCGACGACGAGAGCGCGGCGGGACATGCCGCATCATTCTACGCGTCGGGGGGTGGACGTCCCTCGCGCCGCCGACGTATAAAGTGTGCGCATGCGCATCGTGGTGACGGGGGGCACCGGCTTCATCGGCCGGGAGGTCGTGGAGCGCCTGCTGGAGACCGGCGACGACGAGGTCGTCGTGACGACCCGCCATCCCGACCGCGATCCCTGGGGCGGGCGGGTCCGGCTGGTCCAGGCCTACGCGGGTGATCACGTCAGCCTGGGGAAGGCGTTCATGGGCGCCGCCGTCGTCGTCCACGCCATTCAGTTCCCGAACCATCCCGTCGAGGATCCGGCGAAGGGACGCACCTACCTCGAAGTCGACGGGCGCGGCACGACGCTGGCCGCGCAGACGGCCAAGAAGCTGGGCGTGCGCCGCTTCGTCTATCTTTCGGGCGCGGGCGCGGGCCAGGGGCGGCCGCAGCCGTGGTTCCAGGCCAAGGACATGGCGGAGGCGGCCATCGTCGCCACCGGCATGGAGCACGTTCTCCTGCGCCCCTCGTGGATCTACGGCCCGCGGGACCGGAGCATGAACCGCTTCGTCTCCTTCTGCCGGCACCTGCCGGTGGTGCCGGTCATCGGCAACGGCCGGACGCCGGTCTACCCGGTCTACGTGAAGGACGTGGCGCGCTGCGTCGTCGAATCCGCTCGCCGCGAGGACGCCACTGCCCGGAAGCTGGACCTGGGCGGGCCGCAGCGGATGACGATGGACGAGGTCATCCGCGCCATCCAGGATGTCCTGGGGCGCCGCCGGCCGCTGCTGCACCATCCCGTGGGCCTGATGAAGCTGCTCGTGCTTCCGATGAAGGTCATGCCGGAGCCGATGCTGTCGTCCTCCGCCATCGACTTCATCACCCAGGAGGTCGAGCTCGATCCGCGGCCGGCCATGGACTACTTCGGGTTTCCCTTCCGGCCGCTCGCCGAAGGGCTGCGGGAATATCTGCCCTAGAAGCAGTCAGCAATCAGCGTTCAGCGGTCAGGATGGCAACGGAACTCCTCTGGCTGAGCTGATGGCTGATTGCTGATTGCTGAGCGCTGCCGTATTCTCTCTACGTGAGCCAGACGTACTTCCAGAAGGGCTTCGGCCTGCGCTCCGCGGTGGGTCCCGTGCTCTCCGAGAGCTACGACAGCCGCGTCGTGGACCGGCTGCGCGAGCTGGGGCACACGGCCCGGGCGGGGGACCTCGTCCTCAAGCTCGCCCGCGAGTTCGGCTTCTGCTACGGCGTCGACCGGGCCGTCGAGTACGCCTACGAGACGCGGCAGCAGTTTCCCGAGCGCCGGATCTTTCTCTCCGGCGAGATCATCCACAACCCGGAGGTGAACGGGCGGCTGGAGGCCATGGGCGTCCGCATCCTGCCTCCCGCCCACGATCCGGGCGTGCGCTACCGGGACGTGGATGCGGGCGACGTCGTCCTGCTGCCCGCCTTCGGGGTGCCGGTCGCGGAGATGGCGCACCTGCGCGGCAAGGGCTGCGTGCTCGTGGACACGACCTGCGGCAGCGTCCTCAACGTCTGGAAGAACGTCCACAAGTACGCGCGCGACGGGTTCACGGCCGTCATCCACGGCAAGCACCATCACGAAGAGACCAAGGCCACCGCCTCCCAGGCGCTGACCCACGGCGGGGGCCACTACCTCTGCTTGAAGGACAAGTCCGAGGCGGCGGAGGTCTGCGAGTTCATCCGCGGGGTGGGGGAAGGCGAGGACCTGCGCCGCCGGTTCGCACACGCCACGGACCCCGGCTTCGATCCCGTCCGCGACCTCGCGCGCATCGGCCTCGCCAACCAGACCACGATGCTCATGAGCGAGAGCCTGGAGATCCAGGAGATGCTCCGCTCCGCCATGCGCCAGCGCTACGGCGAGGCGGAGCTGCCCGCCCGTTTCCAGGCGATGGATACCATCTGCTCGGCGACCCAGGACCGGCAGGACGCGGTCCTCAAGATGCTCGACGAGGGCGGCCTCGACCTGATGGTCGTGATCGGCGGCTACAACAGCAGCAACACGCAGGCGCTGGCCCGCATCTGCACGGAGCGGCTGCCCACGTACCACATCGACGGCGCATCCTGCATCGAGCCGGAGCTGATCCGCCATCAGCCCGTGGGGAGCCACGCGGAGTCCCGCACGGCGGCGTGGCTGCCGGCGGGGCCGCTGCGCATCGGCCTGACCGCCGGTGCGTCCACGCCCAACAACGTCGTGGGCGAGGTGGTGGCGCGGCTCCTGGCGTTGCGCGGGCTCCGCCCGGCCGACCTGTCCTAGCCCGCTCCGCGCGGATGGTATAGTCGCCCCTTCGGAGGCCGATCCATGCTGCTCGAGGGCAAGGTCGGACTGGTGCTCGGCATCGCCAACAAGCGCTCTCTCGCCTGGGGCATCGCCCAGGCGGTCTCGCGGGAAGGCGCGCGGCTGGCCGTGACCTACCAGGGCGAGCGTCTCGAGGAGAACGTGCGGGAGCTGGCCGCGGGCCTGCGCGACCCCGTGATCCTGCCCTGCGACGTCGGCCGGGACGAGGACATCGAGGTCCTGATGCAGGGCGTGCAGAAGGAGCTCGGGGGCCTCGACTTCGTGGTCCACGCCGTCGCCTACGCGCTGCGGGAAGAGCTCGACGGCGAGTTCCTCAACACTTCGCGCGAAGGCTACCGACTGGCGCAGGACATCTCGTCGTACTCCCTGACGGCGGTGGCACGGCGCGCGGCTCCCCTCATGGAAGGGCGGGCGGGCAGCATCGTCACCCTCACGTACCTGGGCGGCGAGCGGGTGGTGCCGCACTACAACGTGATGGGCGTGGCCAAGGCCGCCCTCGACATGTCGGTCCGCTACCTGGCCGCCGACCTCGGACCCCGCGGCATCCGCGTGAATGCCATCTCGGCGGGACCCGTCAAGACCCTCGCGGCCTCGGGCGTGCACGGCATCTCGAAGATGCTCGAGTACCACCGCATGCACGCCCCCTTGCGCAAGAACACGGAGCAGGAGGAGGTGGGCGACGCCGCGCTCTTCCTGGTCTCGCCGCTCTCCCGAGGGGTCACGGGCGAGGTCGTCCACGTGGACGGTGGGTTCCACGTGATGGGCATGTCCAGCCTCTGACCGCGCCGCCGCGCTCACGGCCGGCCGAGGCCGCGTGGTAACCTCAGCTTCGATCGAGAGACCGTTTGCGATTCCCCTGGCCCGCCTTCGCCCTCTGCTCCATCTTGATGCCCGGCCTCGCGGCCGCTCAGGCGCCCGTCTCGCCGAGCCCGTCACCCGCCCCGTCGCCCGCCGCGACGGCCGTTCCCCCCGCCGAGGCTCCGTGCGACCCGGCGAAGTCCCCGGACTGCACCACCATCACCGCGAACAAGCAGGAGAAGATCGACGCGTCGCACTACCGCGCCAACGGCTTCGTGGACCTGCAGTTCGGTGACATACGGATCCAGACCGACCAGATCGACGTGTACACGACCGTGCACGAGAACGGGACGGAGTCCAAGCGGATCGAAGCCTCGGGCAACGTCGTCTTCCTGCGCGGCGAAGAGCGCCTGGCGGGGGAAAAGCTCGCCATGGACCTCGAGACCGGCCACGGCACCTTCGAGAACGCGATCGGGTACATGCAGCCGGGCGTGTTCGTGGAGGCGCGACGCATCGAGCGCATGTCCGCCGACACCTACAAGATCGAGGGCGGCCACTTCACGTCGTGCTCGCAGCCGACGCCGCGCTGGAGCTTCAGCGCCAGCTCGGCCACCCTGCAGGTGGACGACCACATCTCGGCCCGGAACGTGATCTTCCGGGTGAAGGACGTACCCGCCCTCTACGTCCCCTATTTCATGTACCCGATCCAGCAGGACCAGCGCTCGACGGGCTTCCTCATCCCCCACGTCGGGTACTCCTCGACCCGCGGGTTCAATACGGGCGGTGGCTTCTTCTGGGTCATGGGCCGCAGCTTCGACCAGACCTTCTACGCCGACTCCTACTCGCTGTACGGCCGCGGGTTCGGCCACGAGCTGCGCTACCTGCTGAAATCGCCCTCGCGCGGCACCTTCCGCAGCTACTTCATCCGCCGGACCGGCGGCGGCTGGGAGCACGACCTCAACTGGAGCGCGGTGCAGATGCTGCCCGGGCACGCCCGGGCCACGGTCTACGTCCAGGATTCGAGCACCTTCAACTTCAACCAGCAGTTCCAGGACAACCTGGACCGCGCCCTCACCCGCAATCGGCGCTCGTCGATCAGCCTCCAGAAGACGTTCTTCGGCCTGACCGCCCAGGCCCTGGCCGACTCCACCGATACGATCTTCGACTCCACCGAGAACTTCATCCGCCGGCGCCACCTGCCTTCCCTGACCCTGACCCAGTCGCCGCGCAAGCTCGGCAAGAAGCTGGGGCTCGTGCTCGCCTTCGATTCCGCCGCCGAGCGGCTCCAGCAGGGAAACCAGGACCGGATCGACGACTACAAGCGCTTCGACGTCCATCCGCGGCTCTCCCGGCCGTTCTCGCTCAGCTTCCTGCAGGTCAACCCCGAGGTGCAGTACCGCTATACCCACTACGACGCCAGCCTGGGAGCGCGCGACAAGCTGGTCGGACCGCCGCTCGACCGCCAGTACTTCGAGGGCAGCCTGGACCTGCGCGGCCCCACCTTCTCGCGCGTGTTCAGCACCCCGGACAACTTCTACTCCGAGCGTTACAAGCACGTGATCGGACCCGAGGTGAACTGGACCTACCGCAGCAAGGTGGAGGATTTCGACGCCATCCCGCGCTTCGACTATTACGACGTGATCCTCGGGACCAACCAGCTGAGCTACGCCCTCGTCCAGCGCCTCTACGCGAAGCGCCCCGGCCGCTCGGGCAAGCTCGAGGCGTACGAGTTCTTCAACTGGCGCGTCGGCCAGACGTATTACGTGGACATCGCCGACGGGCAGAACGAGTTCGACCCCAACTACTCCTCGGCCGTCTTCGACGCCAGCGGCAACCCGAGCCACCTCTCCCCGATCCAGTCCCGCATGCGCTTCCGGCCCACGACCGCCTTCACCACGAACTTCGACATCGAATACGACGTGAACTTCCATACGGTGAAGAGCCTCGGCTTGTCGACGAACTACAACGGGAGCCGTTTCGTGACCCAGGCCGCCTGGTCGCGGGGGAAGCGCCTGGACCCCTCCCAAACGCTCGTGAACCGCAACACGATCCGCGGCTCGGCCGCATTCTTCGTGCTGCCGCGCCGGCTGACCCTGCAGGGCTCGGCCGCCTACGACCTCATCAACAAGGAGATGGTCCAGTCGACCGCGCGCCTGCGCTACGACGTCCAGTGCTGCGGCTTCATCATCGAGACGCTGCAGAGCCGGTTCCGTGACGACCGCCAGTACCGCTTCTCGATCGAGCTCGCCAACATCGGCTCCATCGGCAGCTTCATGGGCGACCAGACGACCGGCCTCGGCGGAGGCTTCCGTTGAAGATCCTCGTCACCGGCGGGGCCGGCTTCATCGGCTCGAACTTCGTGCGCCACGTGGCCCGGGTGCATCCGGACTGGGAGATCGTGGTCCTCGACAAGCTGACCTACGCCGGCCGGCGGGAGAATTTGGCCGACCTCGAGGAGCGGCCGGGCTTCCGGTTCGTCAAGGGTGACATCGCCGACCCGCCCGCGGTGGCGGACGTGCTCCCGGGCTGCGACTACGTGGTGAACTTCGCGGCGGAGACGCACGTCGACCGGTCGCTCTACGACGCCGGCAGCTTCATCATGACGGACGTGTACGGCACGTTCGTGCTCCTCGAGGCCGCCCGCCGGGCGCCGGGCCTGAAGCTGTTCGTGCAGATCTCGACCGACGAGGTCTACGGCAGCGTGGAGTCGGGGTCCTCGTCGGAGGGCGATCCGCTGATGCCGCGCAACCCGTACTCCGCCAGCAAGGCGGGCGCAGACCGGCTCGCCTACTCGTACTGGGCCACCTACGACGTGCCGGTGATCGTGACCCGGGCGTCCAACAACTACGGCCCCTACCAGTTCCCGGAGAAGATCATCCCTCTCTTCGTGACCCACGCCCTCGACGACATCCCTTTGCCCCTGTACGGCGACGGCCTGAACGTGCGCGACTGGCTGCACGTCGACGACCACTGCCGCGCGGTCGACCTGCTCATCGAGAAGGGCACCCTCGGCGAGACCTACAACGTCGGCGGGGGCAACGAGGTCCCGAACATCGAGCTGACCCGCCACATCCTCGGCCTGCTCGGGAAGCCGGAGACGCTGATCCGGCGCGTCGCGGACCGCCCCGGCCACGACCGCCGCTACAGCCTCGGCTGTGAGCGGCTGCGCGGCCTGGGCTGGTCGCCCCAGGTGCCTTTCGACGAGGGGCTGCGGGCGACGGTGGAATGGTACCGCGCGAACGAAGCGTGGTGGCGCCCGCTCAAGGAGGCCAACCCCGCCTTCCGCGAGCATTACCAGCGTCACTACGAAGGTTAGCGATGCAGGTGCTGATCACCGGCGTGGCGGGCTTCGTGGGCGGCCACATGGTGGACTTCCTCCGCCACCAGCACCCGGAGGCCACCATCGTCGGCCTCGACAACCACCCTGGCGCCCGCGCCCGCGCCCTGGGCATCGAGATCATCCAGGCCGACCTCGAAGACGCGGCGTCGGTCCGCGCGGCGTTCGCCCGGCTCCGCCCGGACCGGGTGATCCACCTCGCGGCGCAGTCGAGCCCGCAGCGCTCGTGGGAAGACCCGGCGGGCACGCTGCGGACGAACGTGCTGGGGATGCTGCACCTGCTGGAGGCGGTCCGGTCGGGAGCGGCGGCGCCCCGGATCCTCGCGATCGGCAGCGCGGACGAGTACGGCCTCGTCTCGCCGCACGAGGCTCCACTGCGCGAGGACGCCCCCCTCCGGCCCGCGTCGCCCTACGCCGTGAGCAAGGTGGCCCAGGGGTATCTCGCCCTGCAGTACGCCCTCTCCCCGGGCCTGCACGTCGTGCGCACCCGGACCTTCCACCACACCGGTCCCCGCCGGGGAGAGCAGTTCGCCGAGAGCTCGTTCGCCCGGCAGCTGGCCGAGATCGAGGCCGGCCAGCGCCCCCCGAGGCTCGAGGTCGGGAACCTGGAAGTCGTGCGCGACTTCACGGACGTGCGCGACGTCGTGCGGGCGTACTGGATGCTGCTGGACCGGGGCGTGCCCGGCGAGGTCTACAACGTATGCTCGGGGCGGGGCGTGCGCCTGGCCGAGTTGCTCGAGCGGCTCATCGCGCTCTCGGAGCGGCGGGTCGAGGTCCATGTCGACGTTTCGCGGTTGCGTCCGGTGGACGCCCCCATCCTCATCGGCGACCCCGGCCGCCTGCGCGCCGCCACCGGGTGGGAGCCGGGCATCCCGCTCGAGCGCACGCTCGCCGACCTCCTCGACTACTGGCGCGAGCGCGTCGGCCTGAATGCCGCCCCTGCCAACTGACCGGCTTTTCCACGCAGAGGCCGCAGAGGATACGCAGAGGCCGCAGAGGGCAATGAAGAAGAGCCAGATCCGCATCGAGGATCGGCGGCCATCGTCATGCTCTCGTTCTCTGCGGCCTCTGCGGACTCTCTGCGGCCTCTGCGTGGAAAAGCAATGGTACTGACGCCGGCGGAGGCCAAGCGGAAGCTGGTCCACATGGCCGTGGGCTCCTTCGCGCTCCTCCTCCGCTTCATGACGTGGCGTCAGGCCGCCTTGATGGCCGTGGCCGCCTTCTTCTTCAACTGGCACGCGCTGCCGCGCCTCGGCGGACGCGGGTTGTGGCGGGAGGCGGATCACGGCCGCGGCTACCCGCTGGGCATCCTCCTCTATCCGCTCGCGGTGCTCGCCCTCGTCCTCGTCTTCCACGACGAGCTGTGGAAGGCGGCCGCGGTGTGGGGCCTCCTCGCCATCGGCGACGGCATGGCCGCGTTCTTCGGCCTCGCCGCCGGAGGGCCGCGCCTGCCGTGGAACCGTGACAAGAGCTGGGCGGGATTTCTGGCCTTCGTCGTGTTCGGCACCATGGCCGCCTCGGTGCTCGCCGCGTGGACGCTGCGGCTGCCTCTCGTCGCGGGGGCCTCGGCGCGCATCCTCGCCGTGATCGTCCCCGCGGCGCTCGTTTGCGCCCTGGTCGAGTCCATGCCTACGACGCTCGACGACAACCTCACGGTGCCCCTGGTGGGGGCGGCGGCCATCGCTCTCTTCTCGCTCGCCGAGCCGGCCCGGCTCCTCGAAGACCCCGAGGCCGGCCCGCGCCTCCTCCTCGGGCTCGTCGTCAACGGCGTGATCGCGATGGCCGCCCGCGCGACGTCTTCCCTCGACACCGCAGGAGCGGTCTCGGCCGTGATCATCGGCACCGCGATCACGGCCGGGCTCGGGCTGGCGGGCCTGCTTCTCATGATCGCCTTCTTCGTGCTCGGCAGCGCGGCCACCCGCCTGGGCCATGCCCGCAAGACCGCGCGCGGGATCGCGCAGGAAAAGGGCGGAGCCCGCGGATGGCGCAACGCGTGGGCGAACGGCAGCGTGCCGGCGGTCCTCGCGCTGATGGCCGCGATGGCGCCCTCCGAGCTGAGAGCGGTCTTCACGCTGGCCTACGCGGCCGCGGTCGCCACCGCCGCCGCCGACACCTGTTCCTCCGAGGTGGGGAAGGCCTATGGCGACCGGACCGTCGTCATCGCCACCCTGCAGCCGGCCCCACCCGGCACGGAAGGAGGGGTGAGCCTCGAGGGGACGCTGGCCGCGGCCGCGGCGGCGGCGCTGGTGGCGGCGATGGGGCCCGTGGGGCGGCTCTACGCCTGGACGCTCGTCCCGCTCGTCGCCGTGGCCGGTGTGCTGGGCAGCCTGGCCGAGAGCGTTCTCGGCCCGGTGGCGGAGCGCCGGGGCTGGATGGGCAACGACGTGCTGAATGTCTTGAACACGGCATTCGGTGCCGCGATCGCCGTATTGATGCTGCGAGTGCTGTCTTGAGCCCTACTTCTCTTCGTCGTCCAGCAGGCCGTCGAGCAGGGACTCGGCCGACGACGGAGGTGTGGTGGCCGCATCCTCCGCTTCCGTGCGGGCGATGATGTCCTCCAGGCTCGGCTCGCCCTCGGCCGCCGGCCTCGACGGCGCTTCGGCCGCGATGCCCGGCCCCGACCGGCCCTCCCCGGCGACGGCGCCGTCGCGGTACTCGCCCAGGACCACCCGCGAGGGCCGCGCGATGCGATCTTTCAGCCGCCAGCCGCGCTGCAGCTCCTTGACGACCACGTTGTGGTGCTCGGACTCGGTGACCGGCTCGATGGCGACGGCTTCGCTCACATGGGGGTCGAAGGGCAGGCCGAGCACGGGGATGCGCTCCAGTCCCTCTTCCTTGAGCGTCTGCAGGAGCTGGGTGCGGACGAGGATCAGGCCTTCGACCAGGGGGGGGCTCGCGAAGTTCACCTGCGCCGCCTCGAGGGCGCGGTCCAGGTTGTCCATGATGTCGATGAACTTCAGCAGCAGGCGCTCGTGCCGCCCCTCGAACCGGCGCTCGACGTTGCGGGAGGTGCGGTCACGGAACGTTTCGTTTTCGGTCTTGAGCTGCCGGTAGGCTTCCAGCACCTCGTTCAACCGGTCCTCGGCGAGGCGGGCGCGCTGCGTGGCCGGATCGGGAGGGGGGGCTTCGTCCGTTTCGAGCAGGTCGGCGAGCCCTCCCGTGGCCTCCTCGGAAGGAGGCGGGTCCAACTCGCGGTCTTTGGCGGGCCGCTTTTCGGCCACAGTCCTCCTGAGCTCGCGACGGAAACCCTTTGGCTCCGCCGATTATAGCCCGTGGCGCCGCTGCGCGCGCGTGCCCGCGACGAGCGCCGTGAGATCCATGACGTTCGTGCCCGTGGGCCCGGTGATGATCAGGTCGCCCAGCGGGCCGAGGAAGCTCCACGAGTCGTTGTCGTCCAGGAAGGCCGAGGCCGGCGCCAGCCCGAGCTGCCCGGCCCGGGCGAGCGTCCGGTCGTCCACCACCCCACCGGCCGCGTCGCTGTTTCCGTCGATGCCGTCGGTGGCCAGGCTCGCGATCACGGCGCCAACCGGAAACCCCGCCAGCGGCTCCGCCGCGGCGAGCACCAACTCCTGGTTGCGCCCGCCCCGGCCGGCCCCCTTCACCGTCACCGTCGTTTCACCGCCCGCAAGCAGGCACACGGGAGGCGCGGCGGGCCGGCCCTCCTCCACGCACTCCCGCAACATCGCCGTCAGCGCCCGGGCCACTTCCGCCGCCTCGCCTTCGAGGCGGGTGGTCAGCACGAGGGGGCGCAGGCCCTGCCGGCGCGCCTCGCGGGCGGCCGCGGCCACCGAGAGCCGGTTGCTGCCCACGACGTCGAAGGCCACCCGGCGGAAGAGGGGATCGCCCGGCTTGGGCGTCTCGGGCCGCTCGCCCCGCGCTCCCGCTTCGAGATGGCGCCGCACGGCGGCCGGCACCCTCTCGCGCACTCCCTTCCGCTCGAGCACCTCGAGGGCCGTGTCGTAGGTGGTGGGGTCGGGGGCGGCCAGGCCGGAGGCGATCGTCGATGGATCGTCGCCGACGACGTCGGAGAGCGCGAGACAGGCCACCCGCGCGGGGGCCGCCACCCGCACCAGCCCGCCGCCCTTGAGGCGGGAGAGGTGCTTGCGCACGGCGTTCAGCTCGGCGATGGTCGCGCCGGCGCGCAGGAGCGCGGCGGTGGTCCGCGCCTTGTCGTCGAGCGTGAGGCCCTCGGCCGGCGCGGGAAGGAGGGCCGAGGCGCCGCCGGAAACGAGCAGCAGCAGCAGGTCGTCGGGACCCAGGGAATGGGCGAGCGCCTCCACCTCGTCGGCGGCGCGGCGGCCGGCCTCGTCGGGGACGGGATGGCCGGCGAGCAGGCGGCGCGTCCGCGCGAGGGGAATGCGGTCGGACACGTCGACGGCCAGCGCATCGGAGAGGACGGGCCCGAGGACGTCCTCGGCGGCGCGGGCCATGGCGGAAGCCGCCTTGCCGGCGGCCACGAGGACGAGGCGTCCGTGGCCCACACGGTGGCGCCGCCGCGCCACCCGGAGGATACGACCGTTCAAGACCAGATGGCGGCGGACGAGGCGGGCGGGATCGGCGGCGGCGAGACCGGCCGCGAGGACGGCGGCGGCGGCGCGGCGCAGGCGGGGACGGTCCCCGCGCCTGCTCAGTGTCCCTGACGCGGATCCAGCTCGCTGAGGCGGGTGAGCAGCTCGAAGTTCTGCAGCAGCGTCTCCGCCACGGCGGGGAAGTCGTCGCGACAGCACACCTGGTCCAGGTCGGCCATGAGCTTGGTGCAGGCCCGTTTCATGACGGCGCGGTTGCCTTCGTTCACCAGCCCGTTCAGCTCGAGCTGCTCGAGGTGCCGGAGGAACTCTTCACGGTAGAAGTCGGAAAGGGCCGCTCGTACGGCAGGGTCGCTCTTCTCTGATCCCACGTCTCCTCCGCAAACGGTTCGAATTGTACTCATCGTAGCCAACGCCGGCAGGGCTGTCAATTTTTGTGTCGACGCCTCATCCCAGCGGCAGATGGGGCTCGGCGTCGAGGTCCCACCCCGCGCGTACGCCCTTGCGGAACGCGACCTCGCCCGCCGCCGCGATCATCGCCGCGTTGTCGGTCGAGAGCGCGATCGGCGGCGCGAAGAGCGGCCGCCCGAGCTCCTCGGCGGCGCGCGCGGCCTCGCGGCGGAGCAGGCTGTTGGCGGCAACGCCGCCCGTCAGGATCAGGCTGGCCGGACAGCGCTCCTCCGCGGCCCGGCGCAGGCGCCGCACGAGGGCGGTGACGACCGCGCGCTGGAACGAAGCGACGAGGTTCTTCACCTCGTCGGGCACGCGCGCCGGATCGGACACGGGAGCGATCCCGTTCTTGCGCACGTGATGCAGCACGGCCGTCTTGATCCCGCTGAAGGAGAAGTCGGCCTTGCCGTCCTTGATCCGGGCCACCGTGAACTCCACCGCCCGGTCGTCGGCCCCCTGGGCCAGGCGGTCGATGACCGGCCCCCCGGGATAGCCCAGGCCGAGCAGCTTCGCCACCTTGTCGAACGCTTCGCCCGCGGCGTCGTCGCGGGTGCGGCCGAGCAGGTGGAACTCGCCCTCCGCGGGCACCTCGAAGAGGCTCGTGTGGCCGCCGGAGACGACGAGGGCGAGCGCGGGCAGCCGCACCGCGCCCGCATGGGCGAGGAACGGGGCCTGGAGGTGGCCCGCGATGTGGTGCACGGGAACGAGCGGCTTGCCATGGACGTAGGCGAGGCCCTTGGCCGCCTGCACGCCCACGAGCAGCGAGCCGACGAGCCCCGGCCCCTGCGTCACCGCCACTGCGTCGAGGGCCGCGTACTCCATCGCCGCCTCGGCCATCGCGCTCGAGATGACGGGGCAGATGTTCTCGATGTGGTGGCGGGAGGCGAGCTCGGGCACCACGCCCCCGAAGGGCGCGTGGATGGCGGCCTGGCTGGAGACGATGCTGGACAGGATGCGGGTCCCGTCCTCCACCACCGCCGCCGCCGTCTCGTCGCAGGACGTCTCGATACCGAGGATGCGCATGGCTAGGCCAATGGTCTTTCAACGCAGAGGCCGCAGAGGAACGCAGAGGCCGCAGAGAACAGTGACGTCATTTCCCTTTCTCTGCGTCCTCGAACCGGGTTGCCTTCTCTGCGTTCTCTGCGTTGAAAGGCAATGCGGCGATCCGGGCCAGGCTCTCGGTGTAGGGCTCCCGGGCGATTCCGTTCTCGGTGATGATCGCGCTGACGTAGCGGTGGGGCGTGACGTCGAACGCGGGATTGCGCACCGCGACGCCTTCGGGGGCCATGCGCCGCCCGCCGTGGTGGGTCACCTCCGCGGCCGCCCGCTCCTCGATGGGAATGCCGTCGCCCGAGGGAGTGGCGAGGTCGATCGTGGAGACGGGCGCGGCCACGTAGAAGGGCAGGCCGTTCTCGTGGGCGAGGACGGCCACGGTGTAGGTGCCGATCTTGTTCGCGACGTCCCCGTTGGCGGCGATGCGGTCGGCTCCCACCACCACCGCGTCCACCTCTCCCCGCGCCATGAGGTGGCCGGCCATGCTGTCGGCGATGAGCGTGGTGGCGATCCCGTCCTGGGCCAGCTCCCATGCCGTCAGCCGCGCGCCCTGCAGGTGGGGACGGGTCTCGTCGGCGAAGACGTTCACCACCTTGCCCTGCCGCGCCGCGGAGCGGATCACCCCGAGGGCGGTGCCGTAACCTGCCGTCGCCAGCGCCCCCGCGTTGCAGTGGGTCAGGAGCCGGGCCCGAGGTGGGATCAGCTCCGCTCCGATGTCGCCCATGCGCCGGCACGCGGCGAGGTCCTCGGACTGCATCGCCAGCGCCTCGTCGAGCAGCGCCTGCCTGACGGCGGCGCCGCCGCGAGCCTGCTCGGTCTCGAACCGGCGGCGCATCCGCGCGATGGCCCAGAACAGGTTGATGGCGGTCGGGCGCGTGGACGCGAGCTCCTGGCAGATGCCGTCGAGCTCGGCGCGCAGCGCGGGCCCTTCCCCCGCCGCGTTGCGCACGCCCAGGGCGATGCCGAAGGCCGCGGCCACGCCGATGGCGGGCGCGCCCCGGATGGCCATGTCCTTGATCGCGGCCGCCACCTCCGCGTGGCTCCGGCAGCGGATCATCACCTGCTCGGCGGGCAGCCGCCGCTGGTCGATGAGCACCACTTCGCCGTCCTGCCACTCCACGGTGGGGACCATTCGAGGATCGTAATGCAATTCGGGGGGGTAAGAGCATGCGAAAGCACCCCCCCGCGCGCATTCGCGCTCCCCCCCAAGTCGCTGACTCGAGTGCAGACCGAGCGTAGCGAGGTCCCGCGGGCGCGGCTCCGCTCGGCGGAGGCGCGCAGCAATCGCTTCGCTCGCTGCTACGTGCTACCTGCTCCATCTTCTTGTTCCTTGCGTGTACCGATAGAATGGTTGTGGGGTACAGAGCGGTGATTCTCGTCGACAAGGCATTGGAGATCGTTTTGGGCCATACCCCGGTGCTGCCCGCCGAGGAGGTCGACCTCCCGAGCGCCGTCGGCCGCGTCCTCGCCGAGGATGTCCACGCGGACCTCGACATGCCCCCCTTCGACCGCTCGGCGATGGACGGCTATGCGGTGCGGGCGGCCGACGTCGCCCGCGCGCCCGTCGTCCTCGACGTGGTGGGTCAGATCCGCGCCGGCCACTGGCCCGACCGCGCGCTCGAGCCGGGACAGGCGATCCAGATCATGACCGGAGCCCCGGTGCCGGCGGGAGCGACCGCCGTGCAACCGGTGGAGAAGACGCGTCCGGTGGAGGGGGGCCGGCGGGTGGAGATGCTCGCGCCGGTCGAGCCGGGCGCCCACATCGCGCGGCAGGGCGCCGAGGTGCGGGCGGGTGACCGGCTGGTGGAGCGCGGCCGCACGATCGATCCCGCCACGGTGGCGGTGCTGGCCGCGGCCGGCAAGGGGCGCCTGCGAGTGGGCCGGCGCCCGACCCTCGCGATGCTCGTCACGGGGGACGAGCTCGTCGACGTGTGGGAAACGCCCAGCCGCGGGCGGATCCGCAACAGCAATGGGTACGCGGTGATGGCCCAGGCGCGGTGGGCGGGGGCGGAAGCGCGGTCGCTGGGGGTGGTGCCGGACGTCTCCGAACGCATCGCGGACGCGGTTCGGGACGGCTTCCGCGACGACGTACTCGTGATCTCCGGCGGCGTCTCCGAGGGAGCGTACGACCTCGTGGAGGAGGTCCTCGCCCAGTTCGACGTGGGGCTCCTCTTCACCAAGGTCGCGATCAAGCCGGGCGCGCCCCTCGTCTTCGGGCGGCGGGGAGACAAGCTCGTCTTCGGGCTGCCCGGAAACCCGGTCTCCGCCCAGGTGACCTTCGACGTGTTCGTGCGCGCCGCCCTGCTCCGCATGCAGGGGGCGACGGTCGTGTCCCGGCCCCGAGTCGAGGTCGAGCTGCTCGACTCCGTGAAGAACCGCTCCGGCCGCCAGGCCCACTCGCCGGCCCGCGTCGCGTTCGAGGCCGGCCGGCTCGTGGCCCGGCCGCTCGCCTCGCAGGGCTCGGCGGACGTGGTCGCGCACGCCCAGGCCAACGCCCTCGTCATCCTCGAGGCGGGCCAGCTCCGGGCCGAGGCCGGCGAGAAGGTTCCCGCCCTGCTGCTGGGCAATTTCCTGGAGCGCGACGGTTCCGCGTAGGCGTACGGTCCCGCGGCTCACCCACCTCGACGCCGGCGGGGCGGCGCGCATGGTCGACGTGTCCGCCAAGCCGGTCACGAGCCGCGAGGCGGTGGCGCGGTGCCGCATCCGCATCGCTCCCGCCGCCCTGCGCCTGGCGCTCAGCGGGCGGCTCCCGAAAGGGGGCGTGGCCGAGGTGGCCCGCCTGGCCGGGATCCTGGCCGCCAAGCGCACGGCCGAAGCCATCCCCCTCTGTCACCCGTTGCCCCTCACCCTCGTCGACGTCGACGTGCGGCCCCGCCGGGACGGCTTCGAGATCGAGGCCCGCGTCCGCACGGAGGCCCGCACGGGCGCGGAGATGGAGGCGCTCCACGCGGTGGCCGTGGCCGCCCTCACCGTCTACGACATGGTCAAGGCCGCGGACAAGACGATGACCATCACCGACATCAGGCTGGTGAAGAAAACCGGAGGCAAGAGTGGGGCTTACATCCGGCGATAGGCGCGCGGGAAGGACGTGGCCGACGCTGCTCGGAGTCGTCGCCGCCGCGGCCGCGCTCGCGACAGGACGGGCGGACGCGCAACCCGCGAACGCCGCGCCCAATCCCTACCGCACGGTGGAGGGCTGGGCGAAGATGCCCGAGGGGCGGACGTGGGGCGCGACGAGCGCGGTCGACGTCGCCCGCGACGGCCGGTCCATCTGGGTCGCGGAGAGATGCGGCGCCAACACCTGTGCCGGCTCGACCCTGCCCGCGGTCCTGCTGTTCGACGAGTCGGGCCGGCTCCAGAAGAGCTTCGCCGCGGGGGTCTTCGTCTTTCCCCACGGCATCCACGTCGATCGGGGCGGGAACGTCTGGGTGACCGACGCGCGGGGCCGCGACGGGAAGGGGCACCAGGTCTTCAAGTTCAGCGCGGACGGGAAGCTGCTGCTGACGCTGGGCAAGGCGGGCGTCACCGGCGAGGGTCCCGACGTCTTCAATCAGCCCTCCGACGTGGCGGTCGCCGCCAACGGCGACGTCTTCGTGGCCGACGGCCACGACGAGAACTCCAACGCGCGCATCGTGAAGTTCACCAAGGACGGCAGGTTCATCAAGACATGGGGCAAGCGGGGGACGGCCGCGGGCGAGTTCGACACGCCGCACGCGCTGGCCTTCGATTCACGCGGGCGGCTCTTCGTGGCCGACCGCGGCAACAACCGCATCCAGATCTTCGACCAGGAGGGTAAGTTCCTCGAAGAGTGGAAGCAGTTCAGCCGGCCGAGCGGGATCTACATCGACAAGCACGACGTGATCTACGTGGCCGACTCCGAGTCCAACCGCAAGACCAACCCGGGCGGGAAGCGAGGCATCCGCGTGGGCAGCGCGAAGGACGGCAAGGTCACGGCGTTCATCCCCGACCCGGAGCCGGACCCGGAGAAGGTGGTCACGAGCGGGTCGGAGGGCGTCGCGGCCGACGCCCAGGGCAACGTCTACGGCGCGGAGGTCGGCCCGCGTGCCCTCAAGAGATACGTGAAGAAGTAGGCGTTCCCAAATTGCAAGGCTGCGAGCGAAGCGCGATTCACTCGCGCGCAGCGAGCGGGGGGTCTGGGGGGGTGCGCCGCTAGCACCCCCCAGCTCACTTGACGCCCCAGGGCGTCCCCTGGTCCGGCTTCACCGGCCCGAGACCCTTGTAGACGAACTTCTGCAGGCGCTTCCCTTCGTAGGTCTCGGTGGTGTAGATGTTCCCCTTCGAATCGGTGGCGATGCTGTGAACGCCGAAGAACTGGCCCGGCTGGCGCCCGCCGTCGCCGAACGCCGTGAGGATCTTCAGCGTGTCGCGGTCGAGGATGTAGACCTTCTCGTTCTTGCCGTCGGCGAGGTAGAGGTACTTCTGCCGGGGATCCTTCGAGAAGGCGATGTCCCAGACCGAGCCGTCGCCCAGCGTCTTCTTCGCGATGAACGTCTCCTTCACGAAGCTCCCGTCCTTCTGGAACACCTGGATGCGGTCGTTCGGGCGGTCGCAGACGTACAGGAGGCCGTCGTTCGCCAGCTCCGCGCAGTGGACCGGCGTGCGGAACTGCTGAGCGGGCAGGGCCGCGGGGTCGTAGTTCCCCAGGTCCGTGTCGTCGGGCTTGTGGCCGTAGGCGCCCCAGTAGCGCTTGAACTTCCCGGTGTCGGCGTCGATCACCACCACCCGCTTGTTGCCGTAGCCGTCGGCGATGTACGCCTCGTTGGCCTTCGGATCGACGAAGATCTTCGCGACCTGGCCGAAGTTCTCCATGTCGTTGCTGCCCTTGCCCTGGCCCTGGTGCCCGAACTGCATCAGGAACTTCCCGTCGCGCGTGAACTTCACGACGTGGGCATCGCCCTTGGCGTTGCCGCCGATCCAGACGTTGCCCTTGTCGTCGGCGGTGATGCCGTGGTTCGAGGCGGGCCATTCGTAGCCCGGCCCGGGGCCGCCCCAGTGCCCGACCAGGTTCCCGGCCGGATCGAACTCCAGGATGGGCGGCGCGGGCAGGCAGCAGTCCTCCGCGCTCGGCGGGGTCGAGGCGAGGCCGATCTCCGTCCGCGCGTTGAGCGTGCCCGCGCCTCGATGGACGATGAACACGTGGTCACGCGCGTCCACCGAGACGCCCACGGCGGAGCCCAGGACCCAGTGGTTCGGCAGGGGCTTCGGCCACAGCGGGTCCACTTCGAACCGCGGCGCCTGGACCGCGCCCGCCGCTTGCGCGGCCGCCTTCGCCGCGAGCGCCGCCTGGCCGGCGCCGAGGGCGGCGAGCACGGCGAGGAACGACGCTCCCACGAGGACGTTGTGCGTCTGCCTCGATCGTGCCATGGTCTCTTTCCTCGAAGGGCGGCAGTATACACTCGCGCCGTATCGCGCAACCCATGAGAACGCGTCTGCTTCTCGCGCTGCCGGCCGCGCTGGCCTTCGGGCTCGCGCCGCCGGCGTCCCCCCACGACATCGCGCCGGACGTGGCCGTGCAGGCGTTCCTCAAGCCGGAGGGCCAGCGCCTGCGCCTGCTTGTCCGCACGCCGCTCGCCGCCCTGCGGGACGTGGTCTACCCGACGCGCGGGCCGGTGTACCTGGACATCGCGCGAGCCGATCCGTCGCTGCGGGACGCCGCCAACCTCTGGATCGCCGGCGCGGTCGAGCTCTACGAGGAGGACGAGCGCCTGCCCTCCCCGCGCATCGTCACCGTGCGCGTGTCGCTGCCCTCCGACCGCAGCTTCGGAAGCTACGAGGAGGCGCTGGAGCACGTCACGGGCCCGCCCCTGCCCGACGACACCGAGATCTACTGGAGCCAGGCGATGCTCGACGTGCTGTTCGAGTATCCGATCCGTTCCGAGGGCTCCCGCTTCTCGATCCATCCCGCGCTCGGCCGTCTCGGCCTGCGCGTGGTCACCGCGCTCCGGTTCCTGCCCCCCGGCGGCGCGGTGCGCGCGTTCGAGCTCGAGGGCGATCCGGGCCTCGTCCGTCTCGATCCGCGCTGGCACCAGGCCGCGCTCCGGTTCGTCGGGCTGGGCTTCCGGCACATCCTCGACGGCACCGACCATCTCCTCTTCCTGCTGTGCCTGGTGATCCCGTTCCGGCGGCTGCGCGCGCTCGTGCTCGTCGTCACCTCGTTCACCGCCGCGCACTCGATCACGCTGATCGCGTCGGCGTTCGGTCTCGCGCCGGACGCGCTCTGGTTCCCGCCCCTCGTCGAGACCCTGATCGCGGCCTCCATCGTCTACATGGCGCTCGAGAACATCGTCGCCCCCCAGCTGCGCCGCCGATGGATCATCACGTTCGCATTCGGCCTCGTCCACGGGTTCGGCTTCTCGTTCGCCCTCCGGCAGACGCTGCAGTTCGCCGGATCGCACCTGCTGACGTCGCTGCTGTCCTTCAACGTCGGGGTCGAGCTCGGGCAGCTCCTGGTCCTGCTGGTGCTGGTTCCGGCCCTCGATCTCCTCTTCCGCCGCGCAGTGCCCGAGCGGACGGGGACCATCGTGCTGTCCGCTCTCGTGGCCCACACGGCCTGGCACTGGATGATCGAGCGCTGGGACCGGCTCCGGCAGTTCCGCTTCCCGTGGCCGGCGCTGGACGCCGCGCTGCTGGCGAGCACGATGCGCGGGCTGATGGTGGTGGTCGTAGCGGCAGGGCTCGTCTGGCTGGTGCGCAGCGTGGTGCGGCCCGCCCGGCGGCGCGTCGCCAAGGAGGTCGAATGACGGATCCGACGCGGCGGTCTTTCCTGCAGGCCATGGCGGGCGTAGGCTTCTGGGCCATGACCGACAAGCCGAGACCGGCGGGGGCCCAGGCCGCACCGGCATGGGATCCGTCGCAGCCGCTGCCCGCGGACCTCCCCGTGCCCGTCGACGACGGCGCATGCAAGCATCTGCCGGGCCTGGCGGTGCCCGCGATCAAGCTCCGGTCCACCAAGGATCGCTGGGTGGACCTCGCGGCGGTTCGTGCCCCGCGCGTCGTCGTGTACTGCTATCCGCGAACGGGGGTCCCGGGCCAGCCCCTGCTTCCCGGGTGGGACGCGATCCCGGGCGCGCGCGGCTGCACGCCGGAGACCTGCGGCTTCCGCGACCATCACAAGGACCTGCAGCAGCTCGGAGCCGAGGTGTTCGGCTTCAGCACGCAGACGACCGAGTACCAGAAGGAGATGGCCGAGCGGCTCCACCTGCCGTTCGAGGTGCTGAGCGACGCCGACCTCGCCTTCGTGCACGCGCTCCGGCTGCCGACGTTCGACATCGAGGGCATGACCCTCGTGAAGCGGCTCACGCTCGTGCTGTCACGGCAGCACATCGAGAAGGTCTTCTACCCGGTGTTTCCGCCCGACAAGCATGCAGCCGAGGTGATCGAGTGGCTGCGCGCGCATCCGGCCGAGGCGAAGGGCGCGGAGAAGGTCATCGCCCTGGTCGCGTTCCCGGACCTCACGCTGCTCGATCTCGTCGGGCCCCTGCAGGTCCTGAAGGCGCTGCCGGCGCCCTATCGGACCGTGGTCGTGGGGGAGCGCAAGGAGCCGATGTCGACCGACACCGGCCTCACGCTCACGCCCGAGCGGACCTTCGCCGAGGTGCCGCAGCCGTTCGCGATCGTCGTGCCCGGCGGGCCGGGATCGGTGGCGGCGATGGCCAATCCCGCGCTGCAGTCGTATCTGCGCTCGGCCGCGCCGAGCGCCGACGTCGTCGGCTCCGTGTGCACGGGCGCGCTCGTCCTGGGCGCCGCGGGGCTGCTCGAGGGCCGCCGGGCGACCACGCACTGGGCCTACTCCGGCGAGCTGGAGAAGCTCGGCGCGCGCTACGTGCGGGAGCGGTGGGTGGAGGACGGCAAGCTCGTGACGGCGGGCGGGGTCTCGGCGGGCATCGACATGGCCCTCGCCCTCGCCGCCCGCCTCAGCGATCCCGCCACCGCGCAGCGCATCCAGCTCGGGATCGAGTACGATCCGCACCCGCCGCTCGGCCCCATCGACTGGAGCCACGTGGGCGACGCGGAGCGCGAGCGGCAGCGCCAGGGCGGCACGGGCCGGCGGCTGAAGGACGCGCGCCAACTTCTCGTCGGCCGGCCCGACCTGCTCCGCCGCCTGGGGATCGAACCCTGATTTGATTCCTGTGTTAATGTGATACTGTGAAGAATGTCACAGTATCACTACCGGAGCTGGTCTACCGCCGCGCCCGCATCAAGGCCGCCGAGCGCGACACGTCGGTAACTGCCCTCGTCCGCGAGTTCCTGATGAAGCTGGGGGAGGAGGAGTCGGACTTCGAGCGGCGCCAGCGGCTTCAGGACGAAGTGCTCGCCTCGGTGCGAGGCTTCAGCGCCGGCGATCGCCGGCCGCGGAGCGACGTGCACGGGCGCCGTGCGCTTCGTTGACACGAACGTCCTGCTCTACGCGGTCAGCACGGCCGCCGGCGAGCGCGCCAAGGCGGATCTGGCCCGGGCGGTGTTGGAGTCCTCCGACCTCGGCCTGTCCGTCCAGGTCTTGCAGGAGTTCTATGTCCAGGCGACGCGCCCGACCAAACCTGACCGGCTCAGTCATGAGCAGGCCGCCATGCTCGTCGAGAGCTTCTTGAGGTATCCGGCGCAGGAGATCACGGCGGCCCTGATGCGCGCCGCCCTGGAAACGACGCGCCGTTTTCGTATCGCGTACTGGGACGCCGCCATCGTAGAAGCAGCCCGGGCGCTCGGTTGCCGGACGCTCCTTTCGGAAGACCTGGCGCACGGCACCGATTACGAAGGCGTCACCGTCGAGAACCCGTTCCGCACGGGCCGGACGCGGCGCCGGACCTGACGCTCCCGCTCACGGTGCCCGAGGCCGTGGCCGCCGGCACGCGTAGCACGCAGGTGAACACTTCGGTCGCGCGCTTCATCCGCGAAGAGCCCGATCAGGCCGCTCTCGCGGTGACCCCGAGGATCCGGCCGAACACGTCCGTGGCGCGCTTCATCTCGTCGAGCGTGCCGATCGAGACCCGCACGTGGCTCTTCTCCAGAGGCGGGAAGTCCCGCGCCACGAGCACGCCCTGCTCGCGGCAGGTGTCGCGGAAGGCCTTCGCCGGGCGCTTGATGTCGACGAACACGAAGTTGGTCTGCGAGTCCGTGGACGCGAAGCCCGCCTTGGAGAACCAGTCGATCGTGAACCGCCGGGCCTCGGTGTTGCGCGCGCTCTCGCGCTGGAGCCGGGCCTGGTCCTGGATGGACGCGGTGGCGGCGACGATGCCGGCCACGTTCAGGGCCATCGACCCCTCCCAGTCGAGCCGCTTGATCGTCTCGGGGTGCCCGATCGCGTAGCCGACGCGCATGCCCGCCATCCCGTGCGCCTTGGAGAACGTGCGCGCCACCACCACCCGCGGGTCCTTGACCGCGCGCGCCGCCTGCGTGCGGTGGGACGGATCGGTGACGTAGTCGTGGTACGCCTCGTCGATCAGGACGAGGGCGTCGGGCGCCGCGGAGTGCACGCGCTCGATGAACGCGTCCACCGCGTCGCCGGTGAGGAGGGTGGCGGTGGGGTTGTTGGGGTTGTTGAGGAACACCAGGCCCGCGCCCTTCGCGGCCTCGGCCATCGCGTCCAGGTCGAGCTTGAGCGAGCGGTCGAGCGGGATCGCGCGCACCGGCGTGCCGATGAGGTCGGCGTAGCCCGCGCACTCCTCGTAGGTGAGCTGGCCCGCGACCAGCGGCTTCGCGGGCGAGGTGAACGTCTGCACCGCCACCCGCAGCACCTGGGTCGAGCCGCAGCCGCTCGTCACGTTCTCGGGGCTCACGCCGAACTTCTCGGCGATGGCCTGGTGGAGATGCGCCACGTGCTCGAAGGGATAGCGGCCGGCCGGACCGCCTTCGGCGAGGGCGCGGCGCACGGAGTCGAGGACGGCCTCGCCCGGGCCCAGCGGGTTCTCGTTGTTGTGGAGGAGCAGCGGCCGGGGCGGGCGCGCCGCCCCCGACCCCTGGAAGAGCCCGGCCCAGGCCTCGCGGCGGGCCGCGAGCAGGCTGGCTCCGCCGATGCCCACCGTCTTCACGAACGCGCGGCGCGTGAACGACATGTCTGCCTCCTTGCGCGGCATGCCCGCCCTCACCGGGGCCTCCGGGGTTCGTTCACCGACCCGGCCGGGGCCGGCCGGCCCCCGCCGAGCACCTCGGCGATGACCACCCCCGCCCGCTGCATCTCGTCGATCGTGCCGATGGAGACGCGCGCGTGGGTCTTCTGGAGCGGCGGGAACTCGCGTCCGACCAGGATGCCGCGCCGCGCGCAGTCTTCCTTGAACGCCTTGGCGGGGCGGCCGATGTCGACGAACACGAAGTTGGCCTGCGAGTCCATGACCCGGAAGCCCATGTCCTTGAAGATGCGCGTCGTGAACGCCCGCGCCTCGGTGTTGCGCGCGCGCTCGGCCTCGATGTGGGCGGGATCGTCCAGCGCCGCGATCGCCGCGGCGACGGCGAGCGAGTTCTGGTTGAACGTGATCCCCCAGCGGTTGAAGGCGTCCATCGTGTGCTTCTGGCCGATCGCGTAGCCCACGCGCATCCCGGCCATGCCATAGGCCTTGGAGAGCGTGCGCGCGACGATGACGTTCGGGTGCTCGAGGGCGAGCGGCACCGCGGTGGCGTAGCCGGGATCCGTCACGTAGTCGTGATAGGCCTCGTCGACGAGGATGGCGGTCTCCGGCGATTCCTGGCCGACGCGCGCGATGAAGTCCGCCACCGCGCGGGCCGGGTGGAGCGTGCTCGTGGGGTTGTTCGGGTTGCACAGGAACACCAGCCCCGCCCAGCGGGCCGCCTGCGCCATCGCGTCGAGGTCGAGCCGGCCGTCCTTGTCGACCGGGACCCGCCGCACGCCGATGCCGAGCTGGTCGGCCATCTTCTCGGGCATCTCGAAGGTCGGCGCCGCCGTGACCAGCGGCCGCGACGACGACGTGTAGAGACGCACCGCGATGCGCAGCAGCTCCCAGGAGCCCGAGCCCATCGACACGTTCTCCGGCTTCACGGAGTTGCGGCGGGCGATCGCCTCGCGTAGGTCGCCCATCGAGGGCCGCGCGTTGGTGGGGTAGCGTCCCGCGTCGACGAAGGCGCGCGTCAGCGCCTCCATCGCCGCCCGGCCCGGGCCGAGCGGGTTCTCGTTGCTGTCGAGCAGGATCTTGGCTTCGGAGCGCGGGGTCGGCGCGGCGCCTCCGGCCGTGAACGCCTCGCGGCCGCGGGCGGCGACGATGGCCGGGGAGTAGGCTGCGGTCCCGGGCGAGATGGCGCCCAGGAACGAGCGTCGGGAGACCGGCATGGTAGTCCTCCTCTAAGCGACGGATCGGGGCTAGGTGGGTCGATTGTACCGCACGCGCCCCAACGCCAGATACAGGAAAAACCCGGCGACGAGCGCCGCCACGCCCGTGGCGGCCTGGGAACGTTCGAGGCCGGTCAGCAGCCAGAGGGACAGGCCCGCGGCCGCCGCCGGGACGAGGAGCCCGCCCGGCACGCGGAAGCGCCGCTCCGCCGCGGGCATCTTGCGCCGGAGGACGGGCACCGCGAGACACGTCGCCGCGCTGAACACGAGGCGGGCGACCGCGCTCACGGCCGCGAGGCGGGCGAAGTCTCCGAGGAGCGCCGCTGCCCATGCCAGCAGGGTGAACACGACGACGGCGACGTGCGGCGTGCGGTGGCGCTCGTGGACGCGCGCCAGCGCCGCCGGGAGCTGCCCGCCCTCGGCCAGGGCGTAGAGGATCCGGGGGCCCACCAGCGCCAGGGCGCTCGAGCTGCCCGCCGTGGAGACGACGGCCCCCAGCGCGATCGCGAGGGCGCCCGCGGGCCCGAGGAAGCTCCGCGCCGCCGAGGCGAGCGGGGTGGGATCGCTCGCGAGGCCGGGGAGCGTGCCGAGCGCCACGATCTGGACGAGGACGTAGAGCACGGCCGTCAGCCCGATCGCCGCCAGCAGCGCGACGGGCAGGTGGCGCTTCGGGTCCTTCGACTCGTCGCCGGGGACCGAAGCGTTCTCGAATCCGCCGAAGGCAAAGATCAGCAGCAGGCTCGCCTGCCGCAGCCGGCTCGAGTCGGGAAGGGCGAGGAGCACGTAGCGGTTCGGGTCGGCGTAGACCAAACCCACCGAGACGAAGAGGAGCAGCGGGACCAGCTTCGCGACCGTCAGCACGTTCACCGTCCAGCCGCCGTAGCGCACGCCGACGACGTTCACCGCCGCAAGAGCGGCGAGCAGGGCCGTGATCGCGAGCGCCCGGCCGGCTCCGCCCGCCGCGGCGGGCCAGAGGTAGCCGAGGTAGGCGGCGAACGCGTTGCCGATCGCGGCGGCGGCCGCGAGCCGGGAGAGGAAGAACGCCCAGCCCACCTGGAACGCGACGAACGGCCCGAAGGCCTTGCGGGCGTACAGGTACGGGCCGCCGGTGCGGTCGAACAGGCTGCCCGCCTCGGCGAAGCACGCCACGACGAGCGCGGCCACGAGGGCCGCCACCAGATAGGCGACGGGGCTCGCGGGCCCGAGCAGTCCCGCCACCGTCGCCGGGAGCACGAAGATGCCGGAACCGATGACGCCGTTGACGGCGATGGCGGTCAGGCCCGGCAAACCCACGACCCGGAGAAGGCGCGGGCGCGGCGGGCTCGCCATCGGGCTAGACGTTGTTGAGGATCGAGAGCGCGGTGCCGCTGAAGATCCGCTGCTTCTCCTCGTCGGGGATCGCGAGCGCCTCGATCGAGGAGACGGCGCGGTCGATCGAGCCGAGCAGGTGCGGGTAGTCGCTGCCCATGACCATGTGGCTCGTCCCCACCAGATCGCGCGCCATGCTCAAGGTGTACGGGCTGAACGTCACCGTGTCGTAGTAGAGCTTCTTCAGGTACGTGCTGGGCAGGGCGTCGATCTTCGCGCGGCACTCGGCGAAGTCGCGGAAGCCGTTGTCGAGCCGTTCCATCAGGTACGGGATCGCGCCGCCGAGGTGGCCGACGATCCAGCGGATGTCGGGCCGATCGCGCAGCATGCCGTCGAAGCACATCCGGGCCACGGCCAGCGTCGTGTCGAAGGGGAAGCCCACGAGGGGGCCCAGCACGTACTCGCCGAACGGCTCCGCGTTCGCGGGCAGCATGGGATGGAGCAGGATGCACAGTTTCATCCGGTTCGCCTCCTCGAAAAAGGGGCGATAGGCGGGCGCGGTCAGCGGCCGCCCGCGGATGTTGCTCAGGAGGATCACGCCGTTCAGCTTGAGCTCGCCGATGGCGCGGTGCAGCTCGGCCAGGGCCGCGTCGGGCGCGTCCATCGGGATCGACGCGAAGGCCTTGAAGCGGCGCGGATGCGTCGCGACGAGCTCGGCGTACGCGTCGTTGATCTGCCGCGCGACCGCGGGCTGGCGCCGCTCGTCCACGAAGAAAACGTTGGGCGTCGAGAGCGAGACGACCTCGACGTCGATGCCCACGCGGTCCATGTCCTCGAGCCGCTGCGCCGGGTCGCTCATCGGCGGCGTGATGCCGAAGAAACGCGAGCCGCGGTACTTGATGATCGTGCGCCCGGCGGGGTCGCGGTCGAACGAGAAATCGCCGCCGCCCTCGCGGATGAGGTCGAAGTACGGGGGCGGGTAGTAATGGGTGTGCAGGTCGAGCTTCACGGCCGTTGAGATTGCCATAGAAGTCACCGCGATTCAGGGAAACCCTTCCCACGATTTCAGGGTCCACCTGATTGTCTCTCGACCTCCGCCCGCTACCTTGGGGGAGGAGCGTTCCGTTCCTATTCGCTTGAGGTATAGCCATGAGCACACTCGGCCGGGTCCGGAACGCCAGTTCCCTGAAGTACGTGGCCCTTGCCGCCGCGGCGGCGACGGTCGCCTCGGCGTCCATTCACATTCCCGAAAGGCCGCGGCTCCCCCGGAGCCTCGAGAGCACACCGCTCGGCTTCGAGCCGAACCGGGGGCAGTTCGAGGGTCCGGCCTGGTTCGTCGCCCGCGGCCGCGGTTACACACTGAAGCTCTCCCCCGCGGAAGCGACGATGGACCTCGGACGGCCGGAAGGCGCCGCCGAGCCGGTCCAGGTACGAATGATGGTGGTGGGCGGTAACGCCCGCGCCGAGATGCGGGGGGAGGCGGAGCAGCCAGGGAGGAGCCACTACTTCCGCGGGAACGACCCGGCTTCCTGGGTGACGAACGTCCCGAGCTATGCGCGGGTCGCCGAGGCGGCGATCTATCCCGGCATCGACCTCGTGTACCACGGCGACGCCGACCGGCTCGAATGGGACTTCGTGGTCGCGCCGGGCACCGATCCGGCCCGGATCCGGCTCCGCTTCGAAGGGGCTCGACCGCTCCGGCTCGACGGGAACGGCGACCTCGTGGTCGAGACCACGACCGGTGTCGTCCGTCAGAAGAAGCCGGTCTTGTACCAGGAAGTCGGATCGGAGCGCCGGACGGTCGGCGGCGCCTACGACCTCCATGGTCCGGACGAGGTCGGCTTCCAGGTGGCGGCCTACGACGCGACCCGCCCCCTGGTGATCGATCCCGAGCTGGTCTACTCGACCTATGTCGCCGGTTGCCGCGGACGCCAGGGCGTCGAGGACGTCGCGGTGGATTCCGACGGGAACGCGTACGCGGTCGGTTACCAACCCGTCGGCTGCGACCTGGAGCCGAGTCACGCGTGGGTCGTCAAGTTCGGTCCCGACGGGACGCGGCTCGCCTCCACGAAGTTCGGGGGGTGGGGGGCAACGGTGGATGCGGCGACAGGTGTCGCCCTGGACGCGGCCGGGAACGTCTACGTCACGGGCTGGTCCGACTGGCGTCAGCCCGGGGGGCCGCCGCAGTTCCCGACCACGCCGGATGCGCTGCAGCCGACGAACGCGGGCGTGCGTGACGCTTTCGTCACCAAGCTCGACCCGGCGCTGGGCAACATCCTGTATTCGACGCTCCTGGGGGGCAGCGGCGACGACATCGGCACCGACATCGCCGTGGGCGACATGGGCACCGTGTACGTCGCCGGGCAGACGGCCTCGACGGACTTTCCCGTCGCGAATCCGGCGCAGCCCTTTCCCGGGGGCGGACAGGATGCCTTCATCGCCGCGCTGGACCTGGCGGCTTCCAACCTGGTCTTCTCGTCCTATCTCGGGGGATCGGGCGACGATTCGCCGGCCCGGCTCGCCAAGGCCGGTTCGGCGATCGTCCTGGCGGGGACGACCAGCAGCCCGGACCTTCCGGTCCGTTCCGGCGACGCCGCGGGCCCGTTCCAGCCGTCTTTCGGTGGAGGTTCCTCCGACGCGTTCGTGGCCCGGTACTCTTGCGCGGGCACGCTCGACTACCTGACCTACCTGGGAGGATCGGATCGTGACGAGGCCTACGGCGTCGCCGCCGACGCCTCGGGCTTCGCCTACGTGACCGGAGGCACGGCCTCGCCGGACTACCCCACCCTGAACCCTGTGCAACCCAGCCTGTCTTTCCCTCCCGAGGGGGACGCCTTCGTCACCAAGCTCGATCCCGCCGGTTCCGGCCTCGCGTACTCGACGTACCTCGAGGTCGGGGGTGACGTCGCCGCCTGCGTCTTCCCCCCTGGGAAGCCGCCCGGCTACCCTCCGCCCTACGGAAGCCCGTGCGGCGGGATCGCAGTGGGCGGATGCGGAGAGGTTTATGTGACGGCGCAGGGCGTCTTCGTGGCCAAGCTCGACGCGTGGGGCGCGAGCCGTGTCTATACGTTCAACGGCTACGGCGGCAACGCGATCGTGCTCGGCCCCGCCGGAGACATCGTGGTGTCGGGGAAGGGCCAGGCGGAAACCCTGCGGCTCTTTCCGACCGCGAACGCCAGCGATCCCTACCTCGACTGGTACGAGTCCGAGCTCGGAACCCTGACCAAGCTGACCGACCGTCCCAACCCGAGCGCCCAGTTCGAGCAGGACGATCCGCGCATCGCGTATAAGGGCACCTGGGAGATCGAGTCTCCCGAAAACAGCGGGGGCACGGCGGCCCGTTCGATGGAGGCCGGAGCGCAGGCGGTCATCACCTTCGACGGTACCGGCATCCAGCTCATCGGCGAGCGGGGGCCCTCCGCCGGGATCGTCCGCGTGTCGTTGGACGACAACCCGCTCCAGCAGAACCTGTCCCTGGACACGTACGCGGCGCCCGTCGAGGCGCGCTCCCTGCTCTTGTCGTTCGACGGCCTCGGGGCGGCGAGCCCGCACACGCTCAAGCTCGAGGTCGCCGGCACCCAGGGCCGCCGCTCCACGGGCGCCTGGATCTCGGTCGACGGGTTCAATGTGCTGGGCGGCCCCGAGCCGTCCCCGAGTCCGAGCCCCACGCCGACGCCAGAGCCCACTCCCACGCCGACGCCAGAGCCGACCGCGAAGCCGCTGGTCCCGTCGCCGCTGCCGAGCCTGCCGCCGCTACCGCTCCCGAGGCCGACCCCGCCGCTGCGCCTGCGGTAACGGTCAGGGGTTGACCTCAACGCCGCCGCGGTGCCGTTCCTGCGGGAAAGTGCCGGTCTGCAAACGCGAGGTACTGCCGCCAGTCGTAATCGGCGAGGTCGTGCCCGCCCGAACGCACGTGGTAGGCGATCTGTCCCTGCACCGGCTGGTCGACGGCGGGCATCTCGTGCGCGGGCAGGCCGTCCGTTCCCAGCCGCCGGTAGACGGGGTCGGCGCCGAGGGCGGCCAGGAACTCGCCCTTCGGGTCCGCCCAACGGTCCTCCACCGCGCTCGCGACGTAGAGCGGCCGCGGCGCGATGAGGGCCAGCAGCTCGTGCTGATCGACGGGCAGCTCGGCCTCGCGGCCCGCGTAGCGCGCGAAGTTCGCGCAGAACCAGTGCGGGAACTGCTTCGTGATCGCCGCCACCGTCTCGCCGTAGATCCTCTTGCTGAGCGCCGCGCCGCCGCAGCCGGACTCGTTGGAGATCACCATCGCGAAGCGCGGGTCCTGGGCGCCCGCCCACAGCGCGGCCTTGCCCAGTCTCGAATGGCCCAGCAGCGCGACCCGCTTCGCGTCGACGGCGCGGTCGGTCTCGAGGTAGTCGAGCGCGCGGCTCAAGGCCCAGGCCCAGACGCCGATCGCGTTCCAGGCATCCGGCCCCTGGCGGGCGGGAAAGAGCGTGAGCACGCTCTCGCCCGCACCGTCGGCGCGGTCCGGAAACAGGTCGCCGTAGAAGGCCGAGGCGACGCCGTAGCCGCGATCCACGATCGTCTCGACGGGCCACTTGACGGCGTCGTTGCGCTGGAAGTTCAGGCCGAGGAAGACCGGCACCGGCGCGCGTGGCGCGTTGGGCACGTAGACGAGCAGGTCCATGCGCCGGGAGGCGGCTCCGTCGCCGAACGTGATCGCGACGTCTTTGCGCGTCGCCCGGCCGCCGAGCGCGGACGGATCGGTCTTCGTGACCTGGAACCGTCGCTTCGGTCCGCCCGCGGGCGTGCGTCCGTAGACGTGCGTTTCGAAAAGACGCAGCAGCTCCGGTCGCCGCTTCTCCTTCCACGTGCGCGCGTCGCCCACCTTCCGGCCGTCCGCGAGCACGAGCGGGTCCGGCAGCACGTACGGCGGGACCTTCGATTCGTCCTCGTTCGCCGGCGGCGTCTGCGCGCCGAGTGCCGGCAGGAGCGCGGCCGAGAGCACGGCGATGCCGATGAGCGCGCGGGCGGGCTTCATGCTCTCAGTTGCGGGCGGGCTTCGTCGCCTCGAATTTGATCTGCTTCAGCAGCTCCGTTTGCCGCGCCAGCTCGATCTTGCCGGCCGGGAGCCGGTTGACGCTGAAGACATACGCCAGCACGTCTGCCGTCTGCTGCCGGCTCAGCGTGCCCGGCCGGTCGTGCGGCATCGACACCCGGACGCGCTCGAGCATGTCGCCGACCGTCACGCCGTTCCAGTTCGCGGTGAAACGGGCGCCGGTGAGGGGACCTGCGGTCTCGATACCCTCCAGGGCCACGCCGTGACAGGCCGCGCAGCTCTGGCGGTACACCGCCTCGCCGCGCTTCGCCTGCGCTTCCGTGTACACGCCGTCCCACACCGACCGCGTCGGCTCCTGGGCCCGGACCGCCGAGCCGATCCCGCCCGCGGCCGCCGCCATCCCGAGGATGGCAAGGCCGGCAGTCCGCGCGTTCATCGCGACTCGGCCCCCTTGGCGCTCTCCGCGGGAAGGCTGAACGCCAGGTACTCGCCGGAGTAGGGTCCGCCGCTGACGGCAACGACGATGTACTGCTTGCCGTCCAGCCGGTACGTCATCGGCGATCCGCTCTGGGGCGCGGGCAGGTAGACGGCGCCGACCTCCTTGCCGTTCGTCTTGTCGTAGGCGCGCAGCATCGCTCCCCGCGGCCGGTCGGCGGTGGTCGTGAACTGGCTGTCCCCGGCGATGACGAGCGTCCGGGTGACGAGCGTGCCCACGCTGTCGGCCTGCCCGGTGCGGGGAATCTTGAGGTCCTTGAGCAGCGGATGATTGCGGACGACGTCGGGCGTCTCGCCGTGCGCCACCTGCCAGACGATCGTGCCCTTGTCGAGGCTGATGGCCGAGATCGTCCCGTAGGGCGGCCTGATCACGGGCAGGCCCTGGACGTTGAAGACGAAAGCGCTGAAGCCGCCGCCCGCGGCCGGACGCTCCGCCGGCGGCGGAGCGGCATCGGCGCCGGCGTTCTCGCCCGGGCCCCGCGAGATGCGGAACGGCTGCCCCGCGAACCCGTGGACGTAGTTCATGTCCGAGATTTCCTTGCTCGGGGGCGGGACGAGGCCGAGGCGGGTCAGGCACGCGTCGCACGCGGAGGCATAGACGGTGTGGGTCTCCGGATCGTAGGACGCGCCCGGCCAGTTCGTTCCGCCGCTGGCGGTGGCGAGCGTGAGGAGGGCCAGCGGACCCTCGACTCTGCTCAAGACGGGGGGCGTGTAGATGGGGCCGAACTTGAACTTCCTCGTCAGCTCCACCGCCTCCGCCCGCAGCGCGGGCGTGAAGTCGATCAAGTCCTCGAGGAGGACGCCGTTGCGGTTGTAGGCGGGCGGCTTGGTCGGAATGGGCTGGGTCGGCGAGTACCACTCGCCGGGGACGTCGCCCTTCTCGACCGGCCGCTCCTCGATCGGCCAGACGGGCCGGCCGGTGACGCGGTCGAAGACGTAGACGTACCCCTGCTTGCTCGGCTGGGCCACCGCCTTGATCGCGCGGCCGTCGACGGTGATGTCGGCCAGGATCGGCGCCGACGAGATGTCGTGGTCCCAGAGCGGATGGTGCACGAGCTGGAAGTGCCACTTGCGCGCTCCGGTACGCAGGTCGACGCACACCAGGGTCTCGCCGAAGAGGTTGTTTCCCGGCCGGTGGCCCCCGTAGAAGTCGTTCGTCGGGGACTCCACCGGAAGGTAGACCAGCCCCAGCTCCTCGTCGACCGTGATCTGCGTCCACACGCCCGTGTTGCCGTTCTCGGCCGCGGAGCCGTTCAGCCACGTATCGTGGCCGAACTCGCCCGGCGTGGGGATCGTGTGAAAGATCCAGAGGCGCTTGCCCGTGCGCACGTCGAACGCCCGTACGTATCCTTTGTTGTTCTTGTGGGTCTTGGGCGTGAAGCCCTCCCGAAACGCGGCGCCGACGAGCACGACGTCCTTCGCCACCACCGGGGCCGACTGCAGGCCGATCTCGCCGGTCACCAGATCGATGTCCTGATCGATCTCGCGCTTCAGGTCCACGGCGCCGTTCTGTCCGAAGCTGGCGATGGGCACGCCGTTCTTCGCGTCGAGCGCGATCAGGCGGTAGCCGGGCGTCACGTAGAGGATCCGCTCCTCCGTGCCGTCGGTCCAGTAGGCGAGGCCGCGCCCGGAGAGCTGGCGCGGCGCGTTGGCGGCGCGGGCTCCCTCGTGCTCGCCGTGCGCCCAGAGCAGCTCGCCCGTGACCGGATCCAGGGCTATGGCCGCGCGGCGCGTTCCCGCCGTCGTGTAGAGGACGCGGTTCACCATGAGCGGCGTCCCCTCGAGTTTGTACTCCGGCCGCGTCCCCAGGCTGTCGGTCTTGAACCGCCAGGCGATCTCGAGATCGTTGAAGTTGCTGGCGTCGATCTGGTCCAGCGGGGAGTACCGGCTGCCCCGGACGTCGCCGGTATAGGAGGGCCACTGGCCGTTGCGCGTGCCTTCCGAGACGGGGTTCGGCTTCGGCGACTGGCCCCGTGCGGCGACGGTCAAGCCCAGCAGGCCCCCGATGGCGGCTACGACCGGCAGCACGGATCGAGAGATGGCTCTCATCGTTCCCCTCTCTCTTGGCCAACGGTGGGTGACGGATCATACCAGGCGTCCGTCATCGCGTCCCTCCTCGCTGCGGCACGCCCTTCAAAGCACCCAGGATCAGGTTGTAGGCGGCCTGCCGCGACCGGCCGTCCCGGTCCTGGTCGCCCGACGGCGTCGAGGCGACCCCGAACGCCGCCGCCTTCGCGCTCCGGAACATCTCGGTGAGGGCCGCCGCCAGCTCCAGGCTCGTGGGGCCGCCGGGAACCGTAAGGGGATGGCCGGCGACCTCCGGCGGATCGAGCACGTCCATGTCCACGTGGACGTAGATGACATCGGTGAGGCCTTCGAGCCTCTTCATCTGGGATGCGACGCTCGCCGATCGCGTCTTGATGTCCTCGACCGACAGGCGCTCGACGGCCGAGCGGTCGAGCAGGTCCTGCTCGAGCGGGTCCAGGTCGCGGGCCCCGGCGAGGACGATGTGCCGCTCGGGCAGCGCGGGGTCGAGGCCCGACTTGAGACGAAGGCGAGTCAGGCACATCCCGGCGGAGATCGCGACCGGCATCCCGCCCAGCATCCCGCTGAGCGTCGTCTCCGGCGTGTTGAAGTCACCGTGGGCGTCGATGAACACGAGGCCGACGCGCAGCGGTCGCGACGAGGGGCCCGACCGCTGCAGACCGCCGAGCATGCCCATGATCGAGCTGCAGTTGGCGAGGAGCCCCACGGGGAAGCCGCCCTCCCTGACCTCGGCGGCGACGATGCGCGCGAGCTGGCCGTTGGCCAGTCCCAGCCGGTTCCATTCGCCGTAGGCCTTCCGTTCCTCCGGCGCGAGCGCGACGTTCGAGATCGGCCGGAGCCGGAATCCCTGCTGCTCGACGAGCTTCGAGAGGCCGCCCGCCTCGAGGTAGTCCGGCGAGTCGGAGAGATCCGGCAGGTTGCGCTCGCCCCGATAGGGCATCTTGATGAGCGAGACCGTCAAGCCCGCATCGGCGCCGCGGGCGACCGGTGACGGAGCAATCGCACCCACCCCGATCAGTCCGAGAAGAGCGAGTCGCGGTCCGGCGCTCATGACGTGCCTCACCTTCTAGTGCATGCCGTCGAAGAGGGCGCGGTGTCCCGCCACGATCCGCCGGCGCGCGTCTTCGTCCACGTCCAGGCTCCAGACGCCGTGCTGGAACGTCCCGCCGAGCAGGATCCCGTCGCGGCGCGGGAACATGTAGAGCCCTTCGGTGATGACCATGTAGTCCACCTCGGGCTGGGGCAGCAGGAACGTGAGCTGACCCTTGACCGGCTCCAGCTCGTCGTCGCCGAAGAGGGCCTTGGCCCCCAGGCCCGTGCAGTTGACGACGACGGGCTCGGGAAGCTGCTGCACCTGCTCGCGGCTCGCGAGCTCCCGCACCACGACCCGCCCGCCGGCGAGGCGCACGTCGCGCAGCATCGCGCTGAGATAGATCGGAGGCTCGACGAGCATGGTCGTGAAGCGGCGGGCGTAGCGGGCGGGAAACGGATGCTCGCGCGGGCCCAGCTCGCGCCACTCCGGATAGAGGTCGCGGACGAGCTCCTGCTCCCACCACTGCTCCAGCGGCTCGTCGGAGAGGACGTAGTTCTCGAGCCAGCGGATGCCGAACTCGGCGGCGGGAAGCTGTTGGAAGGATCGATGGGAGAGCCGCGCCGCGCGGACGAGGAGCGCGTCGGACTCGGCCGTGCGCCGGTTCCGGTCCATGACCGACGTGGGCGCCCACTGGCCGCCCGCGATGTTCGACGTGGTCTGGGGCGGGAGGTCCTTCGCGTAGATCGTCACCTCCGCGCCGCGCTGCTGCAGCAGGCGCGCGCTGGCCAGCCCGACCGCGCCGCAGCCGAGGACCGCGAAGCGTCTCTCCCCGGTCTTCCAGGCCTCGTCCACGGCGAGCGCCGACGTGCCCCAGGACAGCGTGATCCCACCGCCGCCGTGGCCGTAGTTGTGGACGACGGTCTTGTCGCCGACGTTCTCCACGCGCACCACGAACCCCGAAGCCCGGAACGGACGCAAGCCGACGACGGTGCGGATGATGCGGTCCTCGGACACGTGGACGCGCGCGAACCGACGCGGGGGCTCGAGCGAGACGAGCGAGCCGGCCCGACGGCTCGCGCACGCGGAGAGCCCGGCGCCGAGCGCGGCGAGGCCGGTCGCCTTGAGCATGGCCCGCCGCGGCACCTGTCTCGCGATCATCGGGGTGGATTGTATGCGGTAAGATCCGCCCCTCGGCAAAGGAGGAGCAAATGGCGGGCATCAACGTCGGCCGTGTGATCGGCGGTGGGCTCCTCGCGGGTGTCGTCATCAACCTCGTCGACGGCGTCACCAACGGCGCCATCCTCGGGGCGCGGTGGGCCGAAGAGACCAAGCGGCTCGGCATCGACATGGCCACCCAGTCCGCGAGTCTCGCGGGCTGGCTGACCTTCGGTTTTCTCTGCGGGATCGTGCTCGTCTGGCTCTACGCCTCGATCCGGCCGCGTTATGGGCCGGGGCCTAAGACCGCGGTCATTGCCGGCCTGACGGTCTGGATCATCACCCGCCTGGCCTTCGCCGCGTGGTGGTTCTCGGGGCTCTACTCCTTCGGCGTGGTCGCCGCCTCGGCGGTGGGGGGACTGGTGGCGGCGGTGGCCGGAGGCCTGGCCGGCTGCGCGCTCTACAAGGAGACGGCCTGAGGCGCGAACACCTCTAGAACGTCTGCGGCTTCAGCCGGAACACCGACTCCAGCTCGGGGTTCCGGTCCTGGCCGGTCACGCGCCGGGCCACGTATTCCCCCAGCACCGGGCCGTGCTTGTAGCCGTGTCCCGAGCCCCCGCCCACGAGCCACACGTTCTCGAGCGCGGGGTGGCGGTCGACGATGAAGTGCTCGTCCACGCTCATCTCGAGCTGGCACACCCGCGTCTCCACGACCGGCTGGTCCTTCAAGGCCGGGAAGCGCAGCGTGAGGTAGTCGCGGGCGCGCTTCACCTGGTACGCCGAGACCAGCCGCTCGTCGGTGTCGGGATCGAAGACGGTCTTCTCTCCGACCGGGCAGACCTTGAAGCCGCGATTGTCGATGCTCGGGAACCCGTAGTAGCCGAGGGAGTCGTCTTCGGAGTAGTTGGGGAAATGGGGGTAGCTGAAGCGGTCGTCGCCCGACGGCGTCCCGAAGAAGAAGACGTCGCGGCGCGGGACGAAGAGCTTCCCCTTCATCACCTCGGGGAAGACCTTGCCCAGCCAGGGCCCGCAGGCGAAGACGAAGATCGAGGCGGCCACCTTTGTGCCGTCGGCGAGGGCGACGTCGGCGAGCCGCGAGCCCGACGGCCGGCCGAGGCTCGCGCGCCCGACCCGGAAATGTCCACCCTTCTTCTGGAAGGCCTCGGCGACCGCGATGCATCCCTCGCGCGCCTTCAGGACGCCGGTCGTGGGCTCGAAGAGCGCGACGCCGACACCTTCGGGATTCATCTGCGGGTAGCGACGTCGAAGCTCGCCCTGCGAGAGCCTTTCGTTGGGCACCCGGTACTTGTCGAGCGCAGCCTTCGTGGTCTCGAGGCCGTGGTTCCATTCGGGCGCGAGGAGGAGCCGTCCCGTCTCGTAGAGCAGGCGTCGTCCCCATTCCGCTTCCCGAGCCTTCCAGCGTCCGAAGGCTTCGAGCACCCACCGCGTGTACAGCTCGCGGTCCTCGTAGCCGGCGCGGATCTGGCGCGTCTCGCCGCCAGAGCTGGCCCGCGAGTTGCCCGGACCATAGGCGTCGATCAGCGTGACTGCCGCGCCCATCTCGCGCAGCGTCAGTGCCGTCCATCCGCCGAAGGCACCGGCGCCGACGACTACGACCTCGCTGCTCGGCTGCGCGCGTGCCCGGGTCGACAACGCCAGCACGGCCGCCTGTGCCCCCGTGATCTTGAGAAACGAGCGTCTGTCCAGCCGGGGCCCCGGCATCAGGCCCCTTCGGCCTTCCGGACCTCGGCCGCGACCCGCACGCCCGACTCGAGGGCACCGTTCATCGAGGCCCGGTGGACGGAGGTGTGCTCGCCGGCGAAGTGCACACGCCCCTCGGCCGCGGCCGCGATCTGCAGGTAGTCGCGGGCCTGGCCCACGCCCTCGAAGGAATAGCTCCCGCGGATCCAGGGGTCCTCGTTCCAATACTTGACCGCGCCGCCTTCGAAGTGACGAGGCGCCTCGGGCCAGATCTTCGTCGCCTCCTGCAGTGCGGCCTGCAGGCGCTCCGCCTCGCTCATCCGCCCGAGCGCCTCCGCGTCGGCGCCCGAGGTGAAGCTCATCAGGATGCCCCGCGGTCCCGGCTGGTCGATCGAGAAATGGTAGACGCGGCGCAGCATCGTATCGGTGAAGACGCGCTGGCCGAGGCTCGTCGGCTCGTCCCAGAAGCGCCGCTGGTACTGCATCGCGAGCTTCATCACGTGCCCGTAGGCGAGGGTGGCGATGCACTTCGTCTTCGCGGGCGAGAAGGACGGTGTGACCTCGATGTCACGCAGCACCTTGAAGGGGAGGGCCACGACCAGGCGGGGCGCGCGCAGCGTGCGGAGGACTCCGTCCTCCTCGAACGAGACGGTCGCGCCGTCGCCGTCGTGGGCGATCTTGCGCACCGGGCGGCGGTAGAGGATCTGTCCGGAGAGCGCGCGGGCCAGGCCCTTGGGAAGCTGGTCGTTCCCGCCCAGGATCCGGCCCTCGTCGGTGTCCTCGCTGAAGCTGCGGCGGTGGCTGCGCACCAGGTGCAGCGCCGACATCTCGTGCGGCCGGGCGGTGGACTCGGTGGCCTGCGTGTAGGTGAAGAGCGCGGCGACGTCGTCCGGTGCGCCCTCCTGGAGAAGCAGCTCCACGACCGACAGGTTGTCGAGCTTCAGGATCTCCGGCGGCAGCTTCTCGGGGTCGGCGATGAGGGCGAGCAGGCGCTTGAGGTAGGCCGCCTCCTGACCAAACAGCCGGCCGCCTTCGGTGCCGGCGTAGGGGAGTCTCTCCTTGTTCTGCTTGAACGAGGCCATCTTGAAGCGCTGGCCGCGCACGAAGATCGCGTCGTAGAGCTTGGCGGTCATGACCTTCAGGCCGAGCTCCTTGCAGAAGCGGTGGTCGTACTCGTCGGTCGCGTCCACGTACTCGGCGCCCATCTCGGCGTAGAGCCCGTCGGCGAACGGGTCGCGGTACGTGAGGACGCGGCCGCCCGGGCGCGTGCGCGCCTCGATGACGGCGACCGCGTATCCCGCCTTCTTCAGCTCGTAGGCGGCGGCCAGCCCGGCCAGGCCGGCGCCGAGAACGATGACCTGGCGGGCGGATCCGGCGGCGGCGGTGGCCTGCGTCTCCGCCACCGCCGGCTCGGCGCTCACCGCGGCCGCGGCGGTCCACGTCAGCGCCAGCGTCCTGCCCGTCTGCGCGAGGAAGGTCCTGCGGTCCATGCCCGGCCTCGTCATTTCGCGGCCATCTTAAACCGTGGACGCGAGCACGCGCGTGGACTATCTTAGGCCGCGATGGCCGGCGACATGTACCGCAAGCTCGAGGGCCCGCGGTGACGGGAGCCGCGGGTACGGGTCGGCCTCTCGACCGCGAGCGCTGGCAGCGCGTGAGCGCCGTCCTGGACGCCACCCTGGAACTGCCAGCTCCAGCGCGGGCGGCGTACCTCGCCGAGGCGTGCGCCGAAGACGCCGACCTCCGGCGCCACGTCGAAGAGCTGCTGGCGGCGGACGCCGACGCGCGCTCGTTCCTGGTCGGCAGCGCCGTCGAACGGGCGGCGCCGCTCGTGGCGGAGGTCGCCGGGCAGCTCGAGCTCCCGCCACCGGCCACCGGCGAAGGCCGCATCGTCGGCGCCTATCGGCTCGAGCGTGAGCTGGGCGAAGGCGGTATGGGTGTCGTGTACCTGGCCGAGCGTGTGGACGGCCAGTTCGACCAGCAGGTGGCCATCAAGCTCCTGAAGCGGGGCGTGCCGGGCATGGACGCGGAACGCCGGTTTCTCCAGGAGCGCCAGATCCTGGCCCGCCTGCAGCATCCCGGCATCGCCCGCCTCCTCGACGGCGGGGTCACGGCGGACGGCAGTCCCTTCTTCGTCATGGAGCGCGTGGAGGGGACACCGATCACCGAGTACTGCGATGCTCGGCGACTCGGCGTGGAGCAGAGGCTCCGGGTGATTCTCGCGGTCTGTGAGGCGGTCCAGTACGCCCACCGAAGCCTCGTCGTCCACCGCGACCTCAAGCCATCGAACATCCTCCTGGACGCTGCGGGACGCGTGAAGCTCCTCGACTTCGGCATCGCCAAGCTGCTCGCCCAGGGAAGCGAGGGCGCGTCGGCGGAATCGGGGCGCACGGCGCTGCGGGCCATGACGCCCGAATACGCCGCCCCCGAGCAGGTTCGCGGTGAGGCCGTGACGACCGCCACCGACGTCTACGCGCTCGGGGTGCTGCTCTACGAGCTGCTGGCGGGCGCGCGGCCGTACGGTGTCGCGCGCGGATCGGCGGGCGAGCTGGAACGGGCGATCCTCGAGCAGGAGCCGGCGCGGCCCAGCGACCGCGCCCGGACGGCTTCACCCGGCGCTCCCGGGCGGGACCGGCGCCGGAGGCTTCGCGGTGACCTCGATCGCATCGTCCTGAGGGCCTTGCAGAAGGATCCGGAGCGGCGATACCCGTCGGCCGAGGCCCTGGCCAACGACATCCACCGGCACCTGGAGGGCCTGCCCGTGTCGGCCCGCGGCGATGGGTTCGCCTATCGTCTCTCGAAGTTCTTGCGGCGGCACCGCGTGGTGACGTCGGCAGCGGCGGTCGTGATCCTCTCGCTCGTGGGCGGCCTCGTCGCGGCCACCGTGGAGGCGCGCCGCGCGCAACGCGAGGCGCGCAAGGCGGAGGCGGTGAAGGACTTTCTCCAGAGCCTGTTCTCGGCCTCGGACCCCGCCCAGGCGCAGGGCCGCCAGCGCACGGCGCGAGAGCTCCTCGATGACGGCGCCCGACGCATCGAGACGGAGCTGCCGGATCAGCCGGAAGTACAATCGGAAGTGGCGCGACTCATCGCCTCTACGTACCACGGCCTTGGCGAGTACGATCGCGCCGCCTCACTGCTGCGCGCCGACCTCGATCGGCGACGGCACCTCGACGGTCCGCGCAGCACGGCCGCGGCGGAATCGCTGACCCAGCTCGCGGACGTGCTCTACGACCAGGGTCGCGTCGACCCCGCCGCTCCTCTCTACGAGGAGGCCCTGGCCATCCAGCGCGACCGTCGCGGCGAGCGCAGCCCCGAGGTCGCGGAGCTGCTCTGGGACATCGCCGGCGTGAAGCGGAACCACGGCGATCTGGGGGCGGCGGAGCGACTGCAGAACCAGGCCCTCGCCATCGACGTCGAGACCAGGGGCGAAGACTCCCGGGAAGCGGCCGCGGTGCGAGAGAGCCTGGCCATCACGTACGCCGACGGCGATCGATACGCCGAGGCGGCGGCCATCCAGCAGCCGGTCGTGGCCTGGCGTGAGCGTCATTCCGGCCCCGACCATCCCCAAACCCTCATCGCCCGATACAACCATGCCACGTACCTGCTCGCGCTCGGGCGGGCAACCGAGGTCGCGCCGGTCGCGCAGGACCTCGTCGCGCGGCAGCGTCGAGTGCTGGGGCCGCGGCACGCGGACCTCGCGACCTCGCTGCGCCTCCTTGCTCGCGCGCTCGACGCCACCGGACGGAGCGAGGAGGCGAGGGCCCCCATCGCCGAAGCGGTGGCGATCCACCGGGAGAGCCACGGCCCCCGCCATCTGCTGTTCTCGCTGGACATCGCCTGGCAGGCCGCGATCGACGCGAGCAGCGGGCGCGCGGAGGAGGCCCGGCGCGAGGTCCGCGAGGCGATCGGCATCGTGGACGCGCATCCGGCGCAGGGAGCGATCGTGGCGTACATCCGGTCGACCGCGGGCGGGGCGCTGGCCGAAGCGGGCGATCTGGACGGCGCGGACGCGCAGCTCTCGCTGGCGTTGGTCGGCTTCCGCGCTCTCCACCGGGAGGGGATCTGGTACGGCCGCGCGCTCGACGCCCTCGCCGACGTCACCCGCCGCCGAGGGCAGCCGGCGCGCGCCGCCGAGCTGGCTCAGCAGGCCCTCGGCATCATCGAGCGCAGCGGCGGAGCCGACCATCCCGCGAGCCTGCTCGCGCGCGTCCACGCCGGCGCCGCGCTTTGGGCCGCCGGCCAGGGCGACGCGGGCGAGCCCCTGCTCCGATCGGGGCTCGAGGCGCTGGCGAGCGCATTCCCGGCCGGACATCCCGACCTGGCCACGGCCCGCTTTCTGCTCGGCGATGCCCTGGCCAGGACCGGACGCGCCCCCGAGGCGCGGCCATTGCTCGCGGCCGCGCTCGAATGGCGCCGGTCGCACTACGGTCCGGCGGACGCTCGCACGGCCGAGGTTCGCCGACCCCTCGCCGCCATGGAGGGGCGCTGACCCGCGCTGACGACTTTTCCGCCGTCCTCACGGCCTCTCGACAGGGCGACGCTTCCGCGCTGTCCCGCGCCTTCGAAGCCGCCTATGACGAGTTGCGGCGGGTCGCGCGCCGGCAGCTCCGGCGTCTGCGGCCGGGGCAGACGCTGACCACGACGTCGCTGGTCCACGAGGCCTTCGTGAAGCTGGTGCGGAACCCCGTCGACACCGCGGACCGGTCTCACTTCCTGGCCCTGGCCGCGCGCGCCATGCGGCAGATCCTGGTCGATTACGCTCGACAGCGCCACTCGCTCAAGCGCGGGGGTGACCAGCGGCCACTGACTCTCGAGGACGGCGCGATTCCCATCGAGTCGGTGGCGGAGGAGATGCTGGCGATCGATCGGGCGCTGACCCGGCTGGAGTCGCTCGATGAGCGGTTGGTACGGGTGGTGGAATGCCGCTTCTTCGGCGGCATGACGGATGAGGAGGCGGCCGATGTCCTGGGGGTCACGGCGCGGACCGTGCGCCGGGACTGGCAGAAGGCGCGGGCGTTCCTCTACCGCGAGCTGCAGGGCGCCGAGCCCGCCTAGGGCCACAGGCGGGCGCGCGCCGGTCGCCCGCTCCTCCCCGCTCCGCAACGCCGCGCTCCCGCCGGCTTTTCTTCCCCAGAGTGCCCGCAAGGCAGGTGAGGAAGACGTGCCGCGCAGCCACGAGTCACTTCGCGCAGCGACTGCGCACGTCCCCGCGTAGATCGCCGGGGCGCGAAGGCGCATGCGCATTGCGACTCCCTCGTGGGCCACGACTTCGGGCCCGTGGTCCGTCGCGCGGCGGGCCTGGCACGCGGCCTGCTCGAGGAGCGCACGGACCGCGTGTAGCGAACGCACGGCGAGGCCGGTGCGGACGCGCCGCCTTCACTTGGAGGAATGAAATGAGCACACGAAAGCGCTGGGGAGGCGCGCCCGGAGGGATCACACGTACGCGAGCGGCGTTGCGTCTGCTGCTGGTCGTGTCGAGCTGCGCCTTGTTCCTGTTCGCCGGACCGAGACCGGCCTTTTCATCCCCGCCCGCCAACGACAATTTCGCGGACGCCGACGTGATCTCGACCCTACCGTTCACGGACAGCGGAGATCTCAACGGCACGACGACCGAGCCGGGCGAGTCGACACCCTGCACGTTCCAGCCGCAGACCGTCTGGTACACATTCACGCCCTCGAGCACGACCGTCATCAGCGCCGATCTGAACGGAAGCCAGGGGGGCGTGGTCCTGAGCGCGTACCAGTCCAACGGCGGCGGCATCGGCGGCCTCGGCTTCATGAGCTGCATCTTCTACGGGTCGCTCACATTCACCGCCAACGCGGGCACGACCTATTACTTCCAGGTCGGCAGCTACTACTCCGGCTCGATTCACGCGCAGTTCAACGTGCGAGAGATTGCTCCGCCGCCAAATGACGACTTCGCCAACGCAAAGGTCGCGGGGGCGGTGCCGTTCACCGACAACGTCGACATGACCGCGGCGACGACGGAGCCGGGCGAGCCAGTGACTCCGGCCGGCTTCCCGATTGCCGGCAGCGCGTGGTACGCCTTCACGCCGGCGGAATCGGAATCGCTCACGGCAAGCGTCAGCTTCTGTTGCGCGACCTCGACGCTCGCCGCCTACACCGGCGATTCTCTGACGGGCCTGACCGAGGTGAAATCCACGACCGGGCAGATGCTGACGTTCAGTGCCGTCGCGGGCACGAAATACTACATCCAAGTCGGGCGGGGCGGCGCGTTCGGCGGCACCATCCAGATGTCATTCCGCCTCGACGTGACGCCGCCGCCGGTGGTCTACCTTTACCTCTCTCTCTCCGATCCGTCGGTCTTCGACAACATCCAGTTCTACAGCAACGCCTACGATCCGGTGGGGATCGGCATCCAGACCGCGACGTGGACCTTCGGCGACGGGTCCACCGACACCGGCTTCTCCGTCTTGCACCGCTATGCGGACGACGGGGATTACACGGCCAAGCTCACGGTTACGACCTTCGATGGCCGTATTGGTTCGACCTCCCAGGTCGTCCACGTGAAGACGCACGACGTCACCATCACCAGGTTCGTCACCCCGAGCTCGGCCAGCGCCGGACAGACACGGGCCATCAGCGTCGACCTGCGCAACACGCGATACACCGAAACGGTCCAGGTTCAGCTGCTGAAGAGCATGCCCGGACCCTACGGCGGCTTCCAGCTCGTGGGAACGCTGACTCACGAAGTGCCGGCCTCGCGAAATCGGACGATACCTTTCGACTTCAACTACACCTTCACCAGCGACGATGCCGACATCGGCAAAGTCACTTTCGAGGCCGTCGCGACGATCGTCAACGCCCGTGACGCGCTCTCCGCAGACAACACGGCGATCTCGTTGCCGACCAAGGTCCGCTGACCAGGACTTCACGCACGAAGGGGCGGCTGCCCAGGGGCAGCCGCCCACCCTCGAGAGCGCCCCGAAACAGGCAGAGAAGCAGCGGGGTCGGTGTGCGCTAACATGCCCGACATGCCTCTGCTCCGCCGAGTCGTTCCGATTGCTCTCTTGTCCTTCGCCCTGCCCGCGCTCGGCCGAGACCAGGCGCAAACCCAGCCGCCGAGCCAAAGATCAGCCCCGCATGCGAAGCGGCGCCCAACGCTCTTGCTGCGCGACTT
>QHVJ01000133.1 GCA_003222275.1 Acidobacteriota bacterium
GGCTCGGGCTGCGCGTCCTCACCGCGCTGCTCCACATCCTGCATCCTCTCGCACGCCTGTGCGGGCGGCTCCGAGGGGGGGCGGGCCCGGGACTCCGGGGCGGGTGGGGCTCATTCCCCTGGCCCCGGGTCCTCGGACGCTGGACCGAGCGCGGGGAGCCCGCGGAGCAGCGGCTGCAGCGCCTCGGCCAGACGCTGCGCGCCGCCGGGGCCTGCGTTCATCACGGCGGAGACTGGGATCGCTGGGACCTGGAAGTGGCGGGTGGCCGGGTCGGCGCCGTGCGCCTCATCCTGGCGGTCGAGGATCACGGCGCGGGCCGGCAGCTCGTGCGGTGGCGCTGGTGGCCGAGCGCCTCGCCGGTGGTGCTGGCGTTCGCCCTCGTCCTCGCCGAGCTCTCGCTGGTCGCGGGCCTGGACGGGGCCCGGTTCGTGGCCGGCATCCTCGGTGCGGCCGCCGGCTGGCTCGTGTTCCGCGTCGTCCGGCAGTGCGGCGCCGCGGCGGCCGCGGTCCAGCGCGCGGTGCGTGAAGGGGCCTAGGCGATGGCGAGCTCTCGCTTCGGTGACCTGAGGCTGTACCGGCGGCTCGCGGACCAGGCGCGCTCGTCCTGGCCTTCCATCCTGGGCCTCTTCCTTCTCAGTCTCCTCGCCAGCCCGCTCGCGCTGCTCGCGCCGATGCCCCTGAAGATCGCCGTGGACAGCGTGCTCAGCTCGCGCCCGCTGCCCGGCTTTCTCCGTCCCCTCGTGCCGGCGGCGGTTGCCCGGTCTCCCGCCGCGCTGCTCTTCCTCGTGGCGGCGCTCGCGGTGCTCATCACGCTCCTGAGCCAGTTGCAGAGCCTGGCCCGGGCATACCTGACCGCGGCCGCGGGCGAGCGGCTGGTCCTCGATTTCCGGGCCCGGATCTTTCGTCACCTGCAGCGGCTCTCGCTGTCCTATCACGACTCGACGGGGAGCGCGGACACGATATACCGCGTCCAGGTCGACGCGCCCGCCATCCGGTCCATCGTCGTCGACGGCTTCATCCCGTCGGTGAGCGCCGCGGTCACCCTCGCCGGCATGGTCTACGTGATGGTCCGGATGGATTGGGAACTGACCCTCGTCGCCCTCGCCATATCCCCGCCTTTGCTCCTGGTGTCCCAGGTCTATCGCCCGCGCCTGCGGCGCCAGTCGCGGGAGGCGAAGAAGCTCGAGAGCGCCTCGCTGGCGGTCGTCCACGAAGTCCTGGGCGCCCTGCGGGTGGTGAAGGCATTCGGACAGGAAGAGCGCGAGGGCGAGCGCTTCGTCCGTCGCGGGGCCCAAGGCCTGCGGGCCCGCCTCCGACTCGCTCTGTCCGAGGGCCGCTTCGACCTGATGATCGGGTTGATCACGTCGGTGGGAACGGCGGCCGTCCTCTTCATCGGCACCGCCCATGTCCGGTCGGGAGTGGTGACTCTGGGAGACCTGCTGCTGATGATGGGCTACGTCGGGAAGCTCTACGACCCCATCAAGACCCTCAGCCGGAAAGCGGCGACGCTGCAGGGCTATCTGGCCAGCGCCGAGCGGGTCTTCGCGCTTCTCGACGAAGGACCGGACGTCACGCAGCGGCCGCAGGCGCGCCGCCTCTCGCGGGCGCAGGGGGCGGTCGTCTTCCGCCGCGTGTCGTTCGCCTATGGAAGAGACCGGCCCGTCCTGCACGGCGTCTGCTTCGAGATCGCGCCGGGGACGCGCCTCGGTGTCGTGGGCACGACGGGCGCGGGAAAAACCACCCTCATCAGCCTGCTCACGCGCTTCTACGACCCCACCGGCGGTCGGATCCTTCTGGACGGGGTCGACCTGCGTGACTACAAGCTCGACGACCTCCGCCGCCAGTTCGCGGTCGTCCTCCAGGAGCCCGTGCTCTTCTCCGTCAGCATCGGCGAGAACATCGGTTATGCCGCGCCCGGCGCCGGCCGGGAGCGGATCGTCGCCGCGGCCCGGGCGGCCAATGCGCACGAGTTCATCGAGCGGCTGCCGCAGGGGTACGACACCCAGGTCGGCGAGCGCGGCGTGAAGGTCTCCGGAGGCCAGCGCCAGCGCATCGCGCTGGCCCGCGCGTTCTTGAAGGACGCGCCGCTCCTGATCCTCGACGAGCCCACCAGCTCCGTCGACGTCGAGACCGAAGCCGCCATCCTCGAGACGATGGACCGCCTGATGCAGGGCCGCACGTCGTTCCTGATCACTCACCGGGCCAGCGCGCTGGCGAACTGCAACGCGCGGCTCCACCTGGAGGGGGGACGCGTCGTCGGGGCGCCCTCAGAGCTCGTATGTCAATGACGATGACTCGAAACTGCCCCCCGGCGTTGCTCTGGGGGAAGCTCGCGTGGCACCCGGCCGTCAAGGCGTGGAATGAAGTCGCCGACGACCCGGTGGTGCCGGAGAGCATCGAAGTGTTGCGTCCGGGGAGCCCGTCGGCCGCCTATCGGCTGATGGGGGCGGGGCCCGACGGCGGGAACGTCGTCGCCCGGCAGGTGCCGGTGCGTCAGGCCGCGCTCGAGCGGGCGGTCTACGAGGACATCCTTCCCCACCTGCCGGTCGCCGCGCCGCGGGCATACGGCTGCTGGGCAGAGGGCGAGCACGGCACGTGGTTGTTCCTCGAAGACGTGGGCGACGAGCGCTACTGCCTGGCCGACCGGATGCACCGGGCGCTGGCCGCCCGCTGGGTTGGACGGCTGCACACCGAAGCGACGTGCATCGTCGGGGCGCAGACCCTGCCCGACGCGGGACCGCCGCGCTACCTGGAGCATCTGCGGGCAGGCCGCCGCGCGATCCGCGCCCACCTCGCCAACCCCGCACTCAGCGCCGGACAGGTAGACGTGCTGCAGCGGCCGGTGGCGTGCCTCGACGCCCTCGAGCACGAATGGGCCCGCATCGAGCGCGCTTGCGCGGGCGTGCCCGCGACCCTGGTGCACGGCAGCCTGCGTCCCCGGAATCTCCGGCTCCGGAACCACGCGAACGGAGGGGGGCCCGAGCTGCTCTCCATCAACTGGAAGACGGCCGGCTGGGGCGTGCCCGCCGCCGACTTGCCCTCCATCGATCTGCTGACGTACTGGTCGACGGTACGGGCCCGGTGGCCCGACGTGGCGTTCGCGGACGTGCGGCGGCTGGCGGGCGTGGGACGCGTCTTCCGCCGCCTGGCCGCCATTCGCCGTCTGGCGGAGCCGGGGGCCGATTCGCCGGGGCGGCTCGGCCCGGTGCTCGCGAGCCTCCAGTCATTGCATCTCCGGCTGGCCGACGCCGTGCGGGCACTCCACAGTCATCGCGTGGATGAAAACGCGTATCTGGCCTGAAACGGCTTCGGGAAGGAGGCAGACGATGGGCGAGGTCGAAGAGCGGCCCGATGCCGGGCCACCCACGCGGGCCCGCGGGGGCATCGCTTTCCGCGGCGTCTCCTTCGGCTACGGCAACGAGTGTCCCGTCCTCCACGACATCTCGTTCGAAATCGAGCCCCGCACGTGCCTGGGGATCGCGGGCGCTTCCGGTGCCGGCAAGAGCACGCTGATCGGCCTGCTCACGCGCTTCTGCGAGCCGACGGAGGGCCAGATCCGGCTCGACGACGTCGATGTCCGCGACATCAGCCTGGAGCACCTCCGCCGGCAGTTCGCGGTGGTGCCACAGGATCCGGTGATCTTCCCGGCCAGCATCGCCGAGAACATCGCTCGCGCCAGGCCGGAGGCCGGCCAGGGAGAGGTGGTGGCGGCGGCGCAGGCCGCGAACGCCCATGAGTTCATCGTCCGGCTCCCCCAGGGTTACGACACCCGGGTGGGCGACGGTGGGGTCCCGCTCTCGGGCGGCCAGCGCCAGCGCATCGCGATTGCCCGGGCGTTTCTGAAGGACAGCCCGGTGCTCGTCCTGGACGAGCCGACGAGCTCAGTCGACGAGGAGTCGGAGGAGACGACGCTCGTCGAGGCAATCCAGCGGCTGATGCGCGGCCGCACCGTCATCCTCATCACCCGTCGCCCAAGCTTACTGAAGAACTGCACGTCGCTCGTCGTGCTCGAAAACGGTCGCTTGGGTTCCGACCCCACCTCCGCGCCGGTCATGGCCCCCTCGGCCGCCGGGCCTGCCGTCGTTCGCGAGCGGCAGGCAACCTTCATGAGTCATCCGGCCGTTCGCGCCTGGCGCCAGCTGTACCCGGACGCTGAGCCGCTGCGGATCACACCCCTGAAGGTCCGCCGGCGAAAGAGCACGATCTACCGGTTAGAGGGCGCGGGGCCGGCCGGCTCCGCGGTGGTCGCCAAGCGGTCCCAGAGGGCATACGCCGTCATCGAGCGCACGGTCTACGAGGAGATTCTTCCGGGCCTGAGCTTGCCGTCGCTCCGCTACTACGGTTTCCTCGAGGACTCGGAAGTCGACCGTTGCTGGCTCTTCCTGGAGGACGCCACCGGTGCCGCGTACTCGAGGTTGCTCGCTGCAGACCGTGCGCAGGCCGCCCGATGGCTCGGTCTGCTCCACACACAGGCGGCGGAGGCCGCCGCCAAGGCGCAACTGCCCGATGGAGGCCCGGGCCGCTATCGGGAGTTCCTGCGGTCGGCCAGCGAAGAGATTCGGCAGCATCTCGGCAATCCCGTGCTGAATCCGGACGATGTGGCAGTCCTCGAAGAGGTCCTGGCACGGCTCAGTGAGCTGGACGCTCACTGGAACCGGATCGAGGAGCTTTGCGACGGCGTGCCGCACACCCTGGTCCACGGTGATTTCAACGGAAAGAACCTGCGCCTGGGTCCGGCGAGCACCGGCCCTACCATCCAGGTCTTCGACTGGGAGGACGTCGGATGGGGCGTGCCCGCCGTCGACCTGGCCCAGCAGGCGGTGCCGTCCAGCAACCTGTCCGCGGACCCCGACCTCGAGACCTACTGGTCGACGGTGCGAGAGCGCTGGCCGGACGCGAGCCCTGAGGACTGGCGACGCCTGGCCTCCTGCGGGACCGTGTTCCGGGCGCTGGCCGCGCTCTTCTGGGAATCGTTCAGCCTCGAGACCGAGTGGGCCTCGAAGTTCATCACCAACAGCCGGCTGTACGAGGCCGAGATAGGCCACGCCCTCGCGCGGCTCGGTTGGGACGGGCCATCGGCCTCGGCTTCGGCCGCCGCCCTGGCTGCGGCCGGCCGGGAATCATGAGCATCGCGATCTGCCTGGCGCCGGCCCGCACCCTCGCCTATCTCCAGGGCGGCGGGCACCTGTGGGTGTATCTGCAATGGGCCTTGGGCCTGCGAGCACTGGGCTTCAGGGTCGTCTGGCTGGAAGGGGTCGACCCCCGCGATCGCGAGCATGACCCGGGCCAGCAGGTGAGCACGCTCAAGAGCCGACTGGAGCCCTACGGCCTGGCGCAATCCGTCGCGCTGTTCTCGCTCCACGGCGAGCCCCTGGCGCGCGACCTTGCCGGGCGCGCCCTGGACCTCGAGGCCGCCGCCGAGGCCGACCTGCTCCTCAACCTCTCGCATGCGCTCCCCGCCTCCGTGGTGAGCCGCTTCCGGCGGTCCGCGTTCGTCGACACCGACCCGGGGTTGCTGCAGATCTGGATGACCCGTGGTGACGTCCACCTGCCGCGGCACGATATCTACTTCACCATTGGCGAGACGGTCGGCACCCCTGCGGCCCGCTTCCCCGACTGCGGCCTCCGCTGGCATTACACCCCGCCGCCCGTCTTCCTGCCCGAGTGGCCCCCGACCCCGGTGGACTCGACCGCGCCCTACACGACGGTCACCCACTGGTGGGGAAGCACGTTCGAGTTCCGGGGACGGACCATCAACGAGGAGAAGCACGTCTCCTTCCTGGAATACAAGGAGCTCCCCTCCCGGACGCCCGTGAGGCTCGAGCTGGCCGTCTGCCTGGTTGACCACCACGAACAGTGGCGGACCCTCCTGGAGCCTCTCGGCTGGAACATCCGCGAGGCCTGGGAGGTTAGCGCGACGCCGGAGCAGTACCGCGCCTACATCCAGCATTCGAGGGGAGAGTTCAGTTGCGCGAAGCCGGCCTGCATGACCCTCGCGAACGCCTGGATCAGCGACCGTACGCTCTGCTACCTGGCTAGCGGCAAGCCGGCCGTCGTCCAGCACACGGGCCGGAGCCGCTTCCTGCCCGATGCCGCCGGCCTCTTCCGCTTCCGGAGCCTGGAGGAGGCGGCGCGGGCGTTGTTCGCCGCGGAGTCGGACTACGAGCGCCACTCGCGGCTCGCGCGCCAGCTCGCCGAGCAGTTTGACGCCCGCCACGTGGTGGCCCGCGTCCTCGAGCGGGCTCTGGCCGTCCAGCCCGCGGGGCGGGGGAGCCGGTCGGGCGGCGGTATGGGGCGCCGGGGAAGAGTGGTGAACGAGCCGATGCGGCGGCAGGAGGGGAAGGAGCTCGGGGGATGAGGAAATTGCGGATCGCGTTCCTGGCGCGGTCATTCAGCCCGCAGACCAGGAGCTACATCCCGCTGGTCATTCGGGCGCTCGAGGAATTGGGGGCGGTCGTCGACATCATCAACCCGGCGGAAGGAGTGACCGACCTGTCCAACGTGCGTGTCGAGCACGATCTTTACGTCTTGAAGCAGCAAAGCGACCTCCCCTTCAGCCTCGCCGGAGCGCTGCACGCCCAGGGCGCTGCGATCGTGAATCCGTATCCGGTGTCCCTGGCGTTGCGCGACAAGATCGTCATGTCCCGGATCCTGCAGGCCGCGGGAGTGCCCACGCCCGCGACGTATGTGACGTCACACCCCGACGAGTTGGCACCGCTTCTTGAGGCGGGCCCGCTCATCGTGAAGCCGTACCAGGGAACGGGCGGCCACGGCATCCGCATCATCCGGAGCGCCGCCGAGCTCGCGGACGTGCCGGCTAGCAAGGATCCTGTCTTAGCGCAGCGCTATCACCCGCCGCAGGGCCCTGACCGGAAGATGTGCTCAATCGGCGGCCGGATCTTCGGCGTGAAGAAGGTCTTCCCGCGGCGGACGGAAGCCGAGAAACAGGGAGAGCCTTTCTCGCCCACGCCGGAGCTGTGCGAGATCGCCCGTCGCTGCGGGCAGGCGTTCGGAATCGACCTCTATGGCGTGGACATCATCGAGAGCGACGGGACCCCGTACGTGGTGGACATGAACAGCATCCCGGGGTTCAAGAGCGTCCCGGACGCGCCACTCCGCCTGGCCAAGTACTTTCATGCCGCGGCGGAGCGTGCCGCACGAGGACAGCCGCTGTTCGAGTCGGCGGTCCCCACCGAGGCGGTGTCAACGGAGGTAGTCCGGTGAGCATCACGATCTGCGTCGCCCCGGCGCAGACGATTGAGTATCCGCAGGGCGGCGGCCACCTCTGGGTGTATCTGAACTGGGCCCTCGCGCTACGCGCCAACGGATGCCGCGTCATCTGGTTGGAGGGCGTCGACCTTGACGACAGGGCGACCTCACGCCGCCGGCGACGCGGCACCGATGTGCGCGGGTGCATCGCCACCCTGAAGAAGCGACTGGAGCCTTACGGTTTCGCGGACGCGATCGCGCTCTTCCCGATGAACGACAAGCCGCTTCCGCGGGATCTGGCCGAGGGCTGCCTGGACCTGAACGCTGCCGCCGAGGCTGACCTGCTGCTCAATCTGTGGCATTCCTTGCCCTCACCCGTGGTGCGCCGCTTCCGGCTGACCGCGTTGGTCGACACCGATCCAGGGCTGCTGCAGATCTGGATGACCACCGGCAAGCTGAACGTCGCACCGCACGACGTTTATTTCACGGTCGGAGAGGCGGTGGGCACGCCGGCGGCGCAGTTCCCGGACTGCGGCCTACGGTGGCACTACACGCCACCGCCGGTGTTCCTGCCCGAATGGCCGCAGGCCGGGGCGGACTCCGGCGCGCCCTATACTACTGTTGCCCATTGGTGGGGGGGGACGGCTCAGTTCAGCGGCCGGCACCTGAGCAACGACAAGCTGGTTGGGTTCCTGGAGTACGCGCACCTGCCGGCTCTCACCTCTGTCACCCTCGAGCAGGCGATCTCCCTCGGGCGC
>QHVJ01000134.1 GCA_003222275.1 Acidobacteriota bacterium
GACCGGAGGGATGCGGCCTCGCGAACGCTCCCGGCACGACGACCGCTCAGGATGCGGCTCCGAGCGCGCCACGCCCGCATCCGCCGCGCGGGGCGCGGCGCCGCGCGCTCCCGCGCGCGGATCGCCGCATCTGGAGCGGAGAACTCCGCGATTGAACCCGGGAGAGTCGGCCGCTAGTCTCGCGGGGTCGTGTCCGACCCCATCGTCGAAGGACGTCCGCGCCGCGTGCTCGTAGTCGACGACGAACGTCACGTTCGCTTCATGCTCTGCGACCTGCTCGCTCACTGGGGCTGCCAGGCCGACGCCGTGACGAGCGCGGCCGAAGGACTGGAGCGCCTGGAGCCGGGCGTCTACGACGTGCTGCTGACCGACTTCGGCATGCCGGGCATGAACGGGGTCGAGCTGGTGGAGCGCGCACGCGCGCGCGACGCCGCGCTGCGCGTCATCATGCTGACGGCGTCCGCCGCCGACCTCGATCCCGCGGCGCAGCGGCTCGGCTTCACGCTCCTGCGCAAGCCGCTCGACCTCGGTCGGCTGAGGGTGGCCCTCGCCGACGCCTGACGATCAGCCTTTGCCGTCGATCTCGGTGGCGCGCGGTTTGCCGATGATCTCCTCGCAGCGCGCCACGATGAGATCGATCTGCCGTGCGAGGTCAAAGTCCGCGTATTTGGCAGCGAACTCCTGGGCGCGCCCGGCGAATCGCGGATCTGAGAGGATGTCGCGCGCCAGCTGCTTGTAGCTGGGGTTCTTACTGTCGGGATTGATGGTCTTCCCCAGCCCATGGGTGACGATGCTCTGCGCGAGAAGCAACTGCTCGACCTGACGGTGCAGCACGAGGACAGGACAGCCGGCGAGAAGCGAGGCCGCCGTGGTGCCGTGGCCGCCGTGGCAGATCACGAGGTCGGCCTCCCGGCTCGCTTGCGCCATCTGAACGGGCTCGGGCGAAAAGACGACGTTTCGCGCCTGATACTTCGCGATCTGCTTGGCTGACAGTCCGGGCGCGTGGATGAGGCTTCCGCACGAAAGATCTCGCAGCTGGCTGACGAGCTTCTCGAAATCGCGATACGCCGGCGACACATAGGCGAAGATGCGTTCGTCGTATCCTGTCGGCCACTCCGGAGCGACGCCCTCCTCCGAGACAAAGAAGGGGCCCCAGTATCGCGCGTCCGTTCGCGGGTAATGGTCCAGCTCGGAGAACGTGCACAGGAAGTCTTCGTCCACCTCGAAGAGGTCGGCAAGCACCTCGAGCGGTCTCGTCGCCAGGTCGGCCGATACCTCGTTCATCGTCGCGACGACCTGCCGTTCGATCTCGAGAAGCCGTTCCGGGGAGATATTGAGCCAGGGCCGAATCCCTGGCATCGGCGATATCCGAGGCGGCGAATAGAAGCCGGTTCCGAACAAGACGCGGCGCAGTCCCGTGCCGCGCGCAGCGAGCAAGGCCGTCGGCCCGTGATCGATCATCAGGAGATCGGGGCGAACGAGCGCGTAAAGCCCTCTCCAGGCCCTCACCATGGCGGTCAGGCCTGCCCTGTCGGGAAACCCGAAGTTGGCCAGCATGTCCGCGTAGCTGACCGGAAGCTCGGGGCCTCGTTTGTCGCCCATCCAGACGGGCGCCTGCAGCAGGGCGAAGCCGCGTCGGCCGAGGAATCGTTCGGCGTGAGACAGATCGCGGAGGGCAAAGACTATTTCATGGCCGCGCTCCTGGAGTCGCATCGCCAGTGGAAGGACAGAGCCGACGTGCCCGTAGCCCATCCCGAGCTCCCAGGCGTACAGGATCCGGCTCATACGACGCACCCCACACCGACAATTCTGGCCGGTATGTAGTAAACCCCCCTATAGGTAAATCGTTGCACAACGGGCATTTACCTATTGACAATGCCCGCCGCGTCGGCCCACTATACGCCGCCTCACCGCGCCATGAGGCAGGGCCGATTTTGCGGCCGTCTCAATTAGACCCGCTGTGCGGGGAGGGCTTGAATGAAGACACGGTCTCGGTTGATCCTCGAACGGCGCTTTCGGCAATGGGCCAACGGCAAGCTCCGTGCGGTCTTGTCGGCCGCCGCTCTGCTTGGCCTGGCACTGTCGTCATCCTCGGCAGATGCGCTGGTGATCGATGGTTCCTTGTGCTCGTACGGAGGTTCTGGAGGCCCGAACGTCGACATCTACATCAACGGCTCGTTCGTCGAGAACCGGAGCTTCGATCCGGCGACGAACATCGTCAATCTCGCCGGCACATACACCGCTGGCGACACGACGCTCACGATTTTGGGGCAGGCCGACGGCTTCAACCCGATAGCCTTCGTCGACAAAGGCACTGGCGTCTCGGTGCTCGTCGTGACAGACCTGTTCATCATGTCTCAGTTCACGACCGGTCCTGCCAAGCTCAAGATGGTCGTGGATTCGGCCAACGCTCTGCCCAGCTTCTGCCCCGGAGGCTCCCACACGTTCGTGGGCACGGCGGACGGCGCGGGTTCCTCTACTGACAGCGCGATCAGTATGACGGCAGGGGTTTTCATCTCCGACCGGGAGACGGACATCGTCGTCAATAAAATCCCCGGCGATGATACGACTTCGCCGTCGATGAACTTCGGACCGTTGAGGGCAGACGGGTTCTTCTCGGATTCCGTGGCCGAGGACTCTGCGTGCGGAACGAGGGGGATCGACGAGGGCGGCTTTTCCTTCTCGAATTTCGACTGCACGTTCACGCTCACGAGCACGATCGAATTCACGTTCGCGAACTCCGGTGACATCATCTACTCGGCCGGCAGCTTCAAGACCGCCGCGCTCGAAGACGCGGTCGAAAACCTCCCGCCGGGTGTCACCGGGACGAGTGTCGTCCTCGGTAGCACCGGCGTGCCGTTCACCCGATTCGTCGCCGCCGTCCTGACCCAACGGGCGTGGGATACGTTCGAAGTCGGAGCCCTCTTCAAGCTCGGTGCGCTCAGCGACGGGATCGATCCGGTGAACGAGCCCTTCAGGCTCCGCGTTGGAGCGTTCACCGGGAACCTCCCAAAGAACTCCTTCGTGGCCAAGACGATTTTCGGCAGGAAAATCTATGTCTTCGATGGAATCATCGACGACGGCTCGGCCACCGGTTCGCGCTTCAAAGCGGTGATCGCACCGCTGTTCGGCAACCAGTTTTCTCTCGTGGCAGCCGGCCATGGCGCCCATCTGGTGAATGCCACCACGCTGATCGATCTTGTCCTCGGCAGCGACAACGGTGGCGGCCGAGCGAAGGTGTTCCCGAAGTAGTAGTCGTCAAAGACTTTCGTCGATAGAGCCTGCTCCGGGAGCCTCGAACTCGAGGCTCCCGGATGAACATCTTCCGGCGTCAGCCGGCGGTCGAATGCGATAAGGTATCAATCCGATGGCTTGGACCCGGCGCGTGTGCAGCGTAGGTTCTCTGCTCATCCTGGCGACCGCTGTGGGTATCGTCACGCTGTGCCCGAGCGCGGGCCGCGCTCAGATCACTTTCGACGGGACGACGACGCCGCCTGGCCAGCCGATACCGTCGCTCGGCACCGGCCCGACGTTCAATATCGGGGCGAACCTGGGGCGGCTCAGCAATCCCGGGGGCAGCAGCAACCTGTTCCACAGCTTCCAGTTATTCAACCTGACGAGCGGCCAGAGAGCAATTTTCTCGGCGGCCGGTGCTCAGTCCGGCACCGTGATAAATAACGTCATCGGCCGCGTCACCGGCGGTCCGTCGACGATCGACGGAACGATTCAGTCAACGATCACGGGAGCCAACTTCTACTTCTTCAATCCACGGGGCGTCGCCTTCGGCCCCAACGGCAGGCTCGACGTGCCGGCCTCGTTCTACGTGAGCACCGGTGATTATCTGAAGTTCGCGGACAACGTGAAATTCTCCGTCAAGGATGCGGCGAGGAACGAAACCCTGAGCTCTGCCGCCCCAACTGCGTTCGGATTCCTGGGGGCGACGACGCCGGCACCGATCTCCATCCAGGGGACCACTGCGGCCCCTAGCCTTCTGGTGCAGCCGAGCGCGGCACCATTGGCTCGAACCCTGTCCATCGTCGGCGGTGACATCACGATCACAGGCCCGGCCGCCCTCAGCACCGGAACGATTCAGGCACGCGGCGGTCTCGTCCAGATCGTCAGCGTCAAGTCCGTCGCCAGCGGGAAAATCGAGGGAGAGGTGAGCCTAGCGTCGGCGTCGACTCCGGACGTGACCTTCAAGGACGTCAGCCACCTGGGTGCCATCACGCTCGCGAATGGTGCTGTCATCGACGCCGGCGGCCGCAGTCTCACGACGCAACCCTCGGGCATGGTGCTCATTCGCGGGGACAGCCTGCAACTCGGAAGGCGCGAGAACCTCCCGGGCCCAGCCGCCGGGGCGTCGATTTTGTCCAACACGACAGTCTTCGGCAACCCGATGAACCCGCCGATTGGCGCGGCACGCGCGGTCGACATCCGGGTGTCAGGGGCGATGAGCCTGGATACCGCGTCGCAGATCATCAGTTCGACCGGCGCACGCGGACAGGGGGGCGGCATCGTGGCCGACGTCGCGAGCTTGAGCCTGACCGGAGGCTCCCAAATCGTCCGGAGCAGCAGCAGCACCAGGGTCGCAGCGACGGGCGGGGTGACGATCAACGCCACCGAGTCGATCAGGATCGACGGCGCATCGCCCCCCGACGCCAGCGGGAACTCCACGAGCAGCGGGATCTCCACGAGCACGCTCCTCAACGAAAGTATCGGTGGTGTGACGATCACCGGCGGCGCTTCGCTGACGCTGACGCGGGGCGGCAACATCTCGACCAGCGCCAGCGGCGCAGTACTCGGCGTCCAGCCGCCGCAGGTGCCGGCGGCCGCCGCGGGGCCACTCGACATCACGGCTGGTGTCGTTTCGCTCTCCGGGCGGAACCCGTTCGACGCGACGAAGCCCACCGGGATCGTGAGCAGCACCGGTGTCACCACGGCGGTGTCCGGCAACGTTTCAGTCAACGCCGCGAGCCTCAGTGTCACCGAGGGTGCGGTGGTCCAGAGCGGTTCTAACACCACCGGCCAGGGGGGAAGCGTGACGGTGACGAGCGCGGGGCCGGTGCTCGTCGCGTCCGGCGGGGCGATCGTGAGTCAGACGAGGGGCGGCAACGTGCAGGAGGTGAACATCAAGGCGCCATCGCTGACGCTCGACAATGGGCTCGTTAGGGCGACGACCCAAGAGGCTGGGAAGGGCGGCGACGTCACCGTCGAAGTCGTCGGCACGTTCAGTGCCATAGGCGGCGGCGCGATCAAGGCCAGTAGCGAACAGTTCGCGACTGGCGCCGCCGGAAACGTGACCCTCACTGCCCGAGGATCGGCGACGATGTCTGGCGCCGGTAGCGGCATCTTCAGCACCACGGCCCAGTTCGGAAAGCCGGGCACCGTCAAGGTGGAAACGCCGGCCCTGTCACTCAGCGACGGCGCGCAGATATCGGTGAGCACCAACACGCAGGTCGTGAACGCGCCCCCGGGAGACATCACGCTCAACGTCGGGACGCTCGGCCTCAGCGGCGGCGCGCGTATCGATAGCGGAACGACACGCGCGGCGCACGGTGGCAACGTGACCGTCACGGCCGGTAGTTCTGTCGATCTCTCGGCCAGCACCATCGCTTCGAACACGACGTCGACCGGGGCTGGCGGGAACATTACGATACATACGCCGCAGCTCACGTTGACCGACCACGCGACGATCTCCGCGACGAGCACCGGCACCAACACCGCGACGGCCGGCAGCATCGCGCTGATGCTCGGCGACAGCCTGCGGCTGCAAGACAGCGCCATCACCACCGCATCAACCAGGGCCGACGGCGGGAACGTCTCGATCACCACCACGGGCTCGCAGTTCTATCTGTTGAACGGAAAGATCACGACGAGCGTCCAGAGTGGTGTCGGTGAGGGCGGCAACATCACCATCGGCGCTCCCGGTCACCCGGTCGAGTTCGTGATCCTCAACGGCAGCGAGATTCGCGCCGACGCGTTCGGCGGTCCGGGCGGCAACATCAACATCTTCGCGGGGATTTTTCTGACCTCGAACTCTATCCTGAGCGCGTCCTCGGCCCTCGGTCTGCCCGGCACGATCGGCATCCAGGCCGGGGTCACGGACGTCAGCAGCTCCGTGGGGCAGCTGCCGGAGTCCGTGCTGCAGGCGGCGACGCTCCTGCGCGCGGCGTGCGCGACGCGCCTGGCCGGTGGCGAGTCGAGCAGCCTCGTCGTGTCCGGACGCGAAGGGGTGCCAGCGGAGCCGGGCGGCGCCCTGCCGAGCCCCCTCGTCGCGGAGGGACCGGCCGATTCGCCGCTCTCACTGGACGAAAGCCCGGGCCATGACGACCCGTCGAATCGCATCGCACTGTGGGTCCCGGCGCCTCGCTGCTTGAGGTGACCGCAACCCGTTTCATCCCCGTCGGCCTCATCGCTGTCAGTCTCTCGTGCACGCTCGCCCACGCTCAGCCGCCCTTCCCCGATCCCACGGGGCGCTCCGGCGAGCCTCCTCCCCTCCTGCAGGAGCAGCCGCGACGGCCCCCTCCCGTGCCGATCCTGCCTCCGCTCCCGCCGCTTCCCGAGCGCGAGCCCGTGCCGTCGCTGCGGGTCTTCGTGCGTGAGATCCGCGTGGTGGGCAACACGGTGCTGCCGCCCGAGGAGATCGCCGCGGTCGTCGCGCCGTACGTCAACCGGGAGCTGACCGCGGAGGACCTCGAAGCGCTTCGCGTCGCGCTGACGCTGCTGTACATCAACCGCGGTCACATCAACTCGGGGGCGATCCTGCCGGACCAGGCGATCACCGAGGGCACGGTGACCTATCAGATCATCGAGGGCCGCGTGACCGAGATCGACGTCGAAGGCAACCGCTGGTTCCGGACGGGCTACCCGCGGCGCCGGCTGGCCCTCGGCACGGGCCCGCCGCTCAACGTGAACAAGTTGCAGGAGCAGCTGCAGCTGCTGCTCGAGGACACGCGCATCCGGCGACTGAACGCCGACCTGAAGCCGGGGCTCCGGCCCGGCGAGGCCACGCTGACGGCCACCGTCGAGGAGCGCCTGCCCTACAAGGCCTGGTTCACGATCGACAACTACCAGTCGCCCTCCGTGGGCGCCGAGCGCGGCATCATGACGCTCGAGCACCAGAATCTCACCGGCTGGGGCGACGTCCTGACGTTCCGCCTCGGACGCTCGGAGGGGCTGGATCCCCTCTACGACATCCGCTACGCGGTGCCCGTCACCCCGTACGACACGACGCTGAGCTTCCAGTACCGGAAGAACTCGTTCAAGGTGATCGCGGAAG
>QHVJ01000614.1 GCA_003222275.1 Acidobacteriota bacterium
AACGAGGCGAAGAGTCGGATCGTGGATCTGAGTCGGGGGGAGAGCTTCGGATTCTTGGGCTTTGACTTCCGGCGCGTCCGCTCGTTGCGGGGGCGCTGGCGGCCGCAGTACACGCCGCAGCGGAAGGCGCGCACGGCGTTGCTGCGGGAGCTCAAGGAGGTATTCCGGCGCTCCCGGTCACAACCAGTGGAGCGACTGATCGTCGAGATCAATCCGAAGCTGCGGGGCTGGGTCAACTACTTCCGGATCGGGCACGCGAGTCGGTGCTTTGCCTTTGTGCGACTGTGGGTCGAGCGGAGAGTGCGACGCCATTTGATGGGGGCGCGGAATCGTCGGGGCTTCGGCTGGAAGAGGTGGAGTACGGCATGGCTCCACGCCACGCTCGGGCTGTTTGCAGATTACCGGGTGCGGTACTTGGTGCGTGCCTGAAAGCGCTCGCAGCCGATAGGTCTCATAACCCATGACACGAAGCGACCAGGAAAGCCCGGTGCCGGAAATCGGCACGCCGGGTTTGAAGCGGCGGGGGCTGGAGACGGGCCGCAAGGTACCGCGCCAGTCCTCGACCCTACTCAAGACCGCCAAGGCCCTCGGCCTCACCATTCCGCCCTCGCTGCTGCTGCGGGTCGATCAGGTGATCGAGTGATGGCGAACCGTCACCCGCGGCTGGTCACCTTTCGCGGTTTGCTAGGACAGTCCACGACGATCCAGAATTCATCCTCGCTAAGAATCGGATGCGGCACGAGACAGGCTGGGCACATCGCGGTGTCGGTCTCCGTCTCGACGACTGGATCCTCGAAGCTCATATGTCTCCTCCGCTACCCGCTCTCGGCGTTGGTCGGCGCGCTGACGGCCATTCAGCATTGAAGCACTCCTGCACAGCGGGTAAGGCCGGCCCTCCCGTTGATACTGAGTCAACGCGCGTATTCCCCGCGCGCGATCAACTTCCGCGGCCCCCACGGAGGGCCCGCACGACCTACAGAACCACGCGCGCGAACGCGCGCCTACCCCTGAAACGGGGAATTTGAGACCGTAGAATGGCGGGGCAAGATCAGGCAAGAATTGCCCACGATCTATTGTGATCGTCAGTCCGCCGGCTGGGGCGCGGCGAGGCTGGCAGTACCGCGGCGCGCAAGGGCTGGCGCGCCGCGAGGGGACACCACATGATCTCGCGACGCGCGTTCGTGGCTGGCTCCATCGCGTTGCTCGCCGGGCCGCTCTCCGCCCGAGCGCAGTCGACGGGAAAGGTGCATAGGATCGGACTGCTCGCTGCCAGTCGCCAGGCCGTCGATAACCTCAAGGAAGGCTTGGCAGTCCTTGGGCATCGGGAGGGGCAGAGCTTTGTTATCGAGCAGCGGGACGTTGAAGGCCACTTCGAGCTCATCCCCGCCGCCGTCGACTCGCTAGTAAACCTCCCCGTCGATGTCTTCGTTGTTGGGGGTTCGGAGTACGTGCAGGCCGTGAAGAACGCCACAAGGACGATCCCCGTCGTCTTCACGAACGTCGGCGACCCGGTCGAACAAGGATTCATTGCCAGCTATGCCAAACCAGGCGGCAACATCACCGGCGTCACGAATATGGTGAGCGAACTGACCGGCAAGTGGATGGAATCCGCCACAGCCAGCGCATCGTGGGCTCCTGAAGGCGCTGGAGTCGTCGGCGCGCTCGCTTCAGCTTCAGGTTAAGCCGGTGAGTGTCCGCACGAGCGAAGACTTGGAGAGCGCGTTCTCGGCGATTCGCCGTGAACGCGTGGACGCACTGACGATGCTCGGCTCGCAACTGCATTTTAGGGCTCTTCGCCAAATCGCGGCCTTTGCCCAGCAGGCCCGACTCCCGGCGCTAGCTTGGACTAACTCCTTCACGCAAACTGGAGGACTGATGTCCTACGGGGTTGCCGAAGGCCACCAGTATCGACACGCCGCAACCTGGCCCGCCTCGTCCTGGGTCAGTTCCACTACGCGCACGATCCGGCGGCAGCGCGCGGGGTGTGCGGCTGGAGCGGCGCGTCCGCGTTCGCGAGTTACGCGGCCTGCGTGCAGGAAGCGAAGAAGGCCGGGATCGCGGCGCCGTGCCTGCCCCTGATCGTGGACGCGACCGTCGTCGCCGGTTCGTACGCCGAGGCCCGCAGCCGCGCCGGGGCGGCGCGTGGGAGCTACGATGGCCGCCGATCCGCTGCGCTGCGGCCAGGAGGCCGGCGGTCGCTTCTACTGGCTCGAATACGGTTTCTGCGACATGAAGATCTTCGGCCCCGAGCAGGCCCGCGGCGTGATCCTCTGGAACCACGGGATCGCGGGCACCCAGGTGCAACACGCCGCGCCCCCCGCCCTCGCGCTGCGCCTGCTCCAGGCCCGCGGCTGGGACGTGCTCAAGCTCAACCGCCACAACCTCTCCGAGGGCGCGGATTCGTATCGGCGCGCGGAAGAGCGCGTGCTGGAGGAGATCAAGACGCAGCGCGCGCGTGGGTACCGGAAGATCGTGATCGCGGGCCAGTCGTTCGGCGGGCGCGTCGCGCTCGAGGTCGGCACGACCTCGTCCGATCTCTTCGCGACGATCGCAATGGCGCCCGGCATGGAGACGACGATCGGCACAGCCGGACCCAGGGGCCGACCGACGAGCGCCTGCGCCTCGCCAAGAGCGAGCGTGTCGCCGTGGTGTTCCCAGGCAGGGATGAGCTCTTCGGCCATCCCGACCGCGGGAAGACCGCGGGGCCGATCCTCGCGGCCACGGGCCGGCCCTACTTGATGCTCGACGAGCGCGCGGGCCTCAGCGGCCACGGCGGAGCCACGGGCGGCAACTTCGCGCTCCGCTACGGCCACTGCCTCCAGGAGTTCCTGTCCGCGCCGGTTCTCCAGGCGGGGCCGTTCGCGTGCCCATCCGGGGGCGGTGGGTGGACCGTGGCCCGCGAGCTCCTGCCCGGGCTGCCGAGCCAGGTGCGCGTCCTCGCCGGGCCGGAAGGTCTGCCGCCCGACCTCGCTTCCGTCGGCGGATCTGGTACGGCCTCCTCGGCGAGAGCATCGTCCTGTGGGCGATGGTCGGACGCGGGAGGCGTG
>QHVJ01000265.1 GCA_003222275.1 Acidobacteriota bacterium
CGGGCCAGCTCGACGGCGCGTGCGTATGCGGGGCCGTCGAAGGCGTCGAAGGCGATGCCCATGCGAAAGGGACGGGGCCGCCGGCCCGGATAGAGGATGTCCGCCATCTCGTCCGAGAGCCGGGAGATGTCGTCCTCTTCCTTCGGGACCACCGGAGGGAGCCGGTCGGCGAAGCTCTTGGCTCTCTCCCGGCCCATATGGCGGCGAGAATAGGGCACGCTCCCCCAAACGTCAACGGCCATGCGTTGCCTTTAAACGCCGAGGGCGCGGAGAACGAACGCAACGAGCAACGGCTGCGAGCGGAGCGCGATTCACTCGCGCGCAGCGAGCGGGGGGTCTGGGGGGTGCGCCGCAAGCACCCCCCAGCTCAATGAAGCGCGGAGCGTCCCCCGCGTAGGGCGACCTGCGCGCCGAGCTACAAGCATCTCGGCGGCGAGCCCTCACGGCGTTAGGAACTCGTCGCGCGGGAAGAGGTCGTGGTTGACGTCCACCGCTCGCCGGCCGGTCCGGACGAGCGGCTTGCACTTCTGCACCCGTTTCAACACATCCTGCGAAAGCTCTTCGCCGAGGTAGGACACGACCGCGGGCGAGGTCGCGCGGGCCGACCACGCCTCGACCTCCACCGGGATGGGATCGTTGCTCCCCACCACGATCGACCGATTCTCGAGGCCGACCACGTACGGGAACGCGCGGTGGAAGGAGGCGTAGATCCGCACGGTGGGCGCCCACGTACAAACGAAGCCCCCCCGCTTCAGCTTGCGGGCGCAGCGGCTGAAGAACTCCACCGAATACAGGTTCCCGCTGTACGCGCGGTCGGGGAAGATCGGGTCCGCCTCGATCAGGTCGAACTGCCGCGACGAGTGGTCCAGCGCGTTCCGGCCATCCGCCACCTCGATGCGCACGCGCGGGTCGCGCAGGAAGCCTTCGAGCGGAGGGTAGAGCTCGAGCCCGCGGAACCGGTCCAGCAGCCGCCGCTGCGGGCCGAAGATCTCGTAGACGGTGACGCTGGCGGTTTCCGGCCGGCAGGCCGCCGCCCATGCCGTACCGCCGGTGCCGAGGCCGATGATGGCCACGTCCCGCGGCGCGCCGTGCAGGATCGCGGGCACGGCGCCGAGCAGCGTGTGGCCTTCGAAGAACGGCAGTGCGCCCTGGCCCTTCCCGTTGCAGCTGAGCTGCCACTCCCCGGCATGCCACGGGTTCAGGGTGAGCGCGCCCACGCCGGTGGCGTCCTCGTCCACGAGCACGGGCCCTCCGGCGACGCCGTCGTGGCCGTGGAGGCGCGCCCAGAACCGTTGCCGGGCGGGCATCGCGCCCCCCAGGAGGACGAGGACCGCGGCGAGGACCCCGAATCGTGACCGCAGGCCGTCGTCGCGGATCCCCATCACCGCGAAGGCGACGCCCACGGCCAGAAGGACGCGGACCGTGCCCAGGGTGCCGATGCGATCGAGCAGCACGAGGCCCACGAGCAGGCTGCCCGCCACGCAGCCCGCGATGTTGGCCGCCTGCAGAACGCCCACCTTGTGTCCCGCCGTCCGGGGGTCGTCCTGCACCGCCCGCTGCAGGATCGGAAACGAGAGGCCCATCAGCACCGTGGGCACGGCGTAGAGCAGGCACGGCAAGAGCACGTACAACCGCGTGAGGCTCAGCAGGTCCCCGTTCTGGCCGAGGCTGAAGCCGTCGTAGCGGCGCCAGTATTCGAAGAACCAGTGATAAAGCCGCGTCCGAGGAGGAAGGTACGCGAGGAGAAGCAGCACCGATCCGGTATACGCGAGCAGCAGGCACTGGCAGGCGAGGAAGGCCCGCCGCGGCCGGCCGATACGATGCACGACCGCGGCCCCGGCCAGGCTGCCCGCCGCCGCGCCGAGCAGGTAGATGGCGAGCACGGTGCCGAACGTGTACGCGCGGGACTTCACGGCGACGTCGATGAGCCGGAACCACACGATCTCCAGCGCGAGCGCGCAGAAGCCACTCGACGCGTACAGTCCAATCCACAGGAAGAGGGACCGGGGGGGCGACGACGCCGAGGGCGCGGAAGAGGCCGTCCGGCCCGCAGAGGGCACAGAGGGCTCGTAGCGGTTTGCCTCCCGTGGACGCAGCCACGCGTACAGCGCCAGCGCGGCGAGGCCGGCACTGACGTTGCCGGCGGCCGCGATCCCGATCGCGCCCCGGATCCCGAGGTAACGGATGAGGACCCACGGCGTGAGCCAGGCGCCCGCGCTCGCTCCCAGCATGTTGATCCCGTATAGGAAGCCGATGGTGCGTCCGGCTCCGGCGACGTCTCCCACCATGGCCCGAACGAGGAACGGGAGCGACATCCCCATGAGCCCGGTCGGGATCAGGAAGCTGGCCAGATGAAGGAGGGCGGCGCGCCAGGGGGGCGCGTAGAGCCAGCCGGCGCGGACGTAGAGCCAGTCGTAGTAGATCCAGGAGCTGGCCGCGCCGAAAGCGGCGATGCCCAGCTCGAGCGCCGCGAAGATGCGCAGCGCCGAGGCCCGGCTGACGCGTGCGCTCAGGACGCCGCCCATGTGGCTGCCCGCGCCGAGGCCGGCCATGAACGCGGCCACGATCATCGCGATCGAGTAGATGCCCACGCCGCTGTGCAGCGCGAGGATGCGCTGCCAGGCGATCTGGTACACGAGGGCGGAGATCCCGCTCACGAAGAACGCCGCCCCGACCGCGGGCAGGACCCCGGGCATTGCCCCGAGGCTATGGCGGTCCGGAGGCTTCGGTCAACCCGAGTGGCCTTATAGTCTCGCCATGGCCGACACGCGCGGCGACGGCAGCGACGTGCGGCGCCGCCTGCCTTCGGTGGACGAGGTGCTCCGCCAGGACTGGGCGCGGGCCCTCGAAGAGCGCCACGGACGCGCCTCGGTCCTGCGCCACCTGCGGGCGATCCTCGACGAAGCTCGCGAGAGCATCTCGCGAGGAGACTCGGCCGCGGTGGCCCAGATCGCCGCTTCGCTCGCCGGCCGGCTCGCGCAGCGGCTGGAGCGGGCGGCCGCGCCGTCGCTCGTTCCCGTCATCAACGCCACCGGGGTGGTCATCCACACCAACCTCGGCCGCGCCCCCCTTTCCCCCGAGGCCGCGGCGCGCGTGGCGGAGCTCGCCTCGAGCTACTCGAACCTGGAGTACGACCTCGAGGCCGGCGACCGCGGCGACCGCGAGGTCCACGCCGAGGCCCGGCTGCGGGAACTGCTGGGGGCGGAAGGCACCGTGGTCGTCAACAACAACGCCGCCGCGGTGCTGCTCGCCGTCAACACGCTGGCCGAGGGACGCGAGGTGCTGGTGAGCCGCGGTGAGCTGGTGGAGATCGGGGGATCGTTCCGCATCCCGGACGTGATCGGCAAGAGCGGGGCGACGCTACGCGAAGTCGGGACCACCAATCGCACGCGCCTCTCCGACTACCGCGCGGCCCTCGGCCCGAACACCGGCCTGATCCTCAAGGTGCACCCGAGCAACTTCCGCATCGTCGGCTTCACGGAGTCCCCGCCCCCGGCGGATCTGGCCGCCCTCGCCCGTGGCGCCGGCGTGGCGTTCGTCGAGGACCTGGGCAGCGGGCTCCTGTCGCCTCTTCCCGGCCTCGAGGGCGAGCGCACCGTGGCCGACAGCCTGGCGACGGGAGTGGACCTCGTCACCTTCAGCGGCGACAAGCTCCTCGGCGGGCCCCAGGCGGGGCTGGCCGCCGGCCGCCGGACGCTGACGGACGCCATGCGGCGCAACCCCCTGTATCGCGCGTTGCGCGTCGACAAGATGACCTTGGCCGCCCTCGACGCCGTCCTCGCCGACCACGAAGGGGGACGCAACGCGGAGCGCGTTCCGGTGCAGCGGATGCTCGGCCTGGATGCCGCGGCCGTGCGGGGGCGGGCGCAGGCCCTGGCCGACGGCCTCCGCGCCGCGTGTCCGCAAGCGCGGGTCGACGTCTGGGAAGGGTCGTCCGCGGTGGGAGGAGGCGCCGCTCCCACCCTCGAGATCCCCACGGCCCTCGTCGCGGTGGGCCACGCGGTCCTCGGCCCCGAGCGGCTGGCCGGCGCACTCCGCTCCGGTGATCCGCCGGTGGTGGCGCGCGTCGCCGACGACCGGCTCATCCTCGACCTGCGCACGGTGCGGCCCGAAGAGGAGCCGGCGCTGCGACGCTCGCTCATCCGGGTCCTCACCGGCGGATAGCAAACTATGTCATCATCCGCGCGGGTCAAATGCGGCGGCTCGTTCTCGCTTTTCTCATCCTGATCGTCGGCTCTCCCCTCCCGGCCCAGACGGTCTCGAAGCGCGTCGGCCTCGTCACGATCAGCGTCGACGAGGGCCTGGCCTTTCCCGGAGGCCTGTTCGTCGTCCGCTTGCAATCCCGGCGCGGGATCGGCCGCGTGGTGGCCAGCTTCGACGGCCTCCGCTGTCCGTTCTTCAACACGCGGCACGGGCAGCGCGCGCTGGTTCCGATCCGGCCCACGCTGGCCGGGGGGACCGCCACGCTCGGGATCGAGCTCGAGGCCCGCCGCGGCCGCCAGCGCATCCCCGTCCGGGCGACGATCGCCCCGCGGGAGTACCCGCCGCGCAGCGTCACGCTCCCCGATGGGAAGCTGGCCCTCCTGATGCGTCCCGGGGCCGTGCGCCAGAGCCGGCAGCTGCTCCTGACGCTGCGGCTGGAGAGCACGGAGCAGGAATGGCGCGGGCCCTTCAAGGCGCCGGTCGACGCCGATCCCGTCTACGGATACGGCGCGCCCACCCACTACGCGGGCGCGGCCAACGTGGAGATGGCCACCGACTCGCTGTTCGGCGAGTACCACCGAGGCATGGATTACCTGGTCCCGCCGGGGACGGTCGTCCAGGCCCCGGCCGCGGGCCGCGTGGTCCTCGCCGCGCCCCAGATCCTCACGGGCAATACGCTCGTCCTCGACCACGGCCAGGGCGTGCTCAGCGTCTTCTTCCACCTGAGCCGCATCGACGTGAAGGAAGGCGAGTGGGTCGAGAGCCGCTCTCCCATCGGCCTCTCCGGCGACAGCGGGATCGCCGCCGCGCCGCACCTGCATTGGGCGGTCTACGTCCACGGCGTCGCCGTCGATCCCCGGGTGATGGAGAGCCTGGCCGATTGACGGGCGAGCCACGGCCGCGAGCGAAGCGGGATTCACTTCCGCGGAGCGAGCGGGGGTTCAAGGGGGTGCGACGCAGCACCCCCTTGCTCAATGAGGTGACCGGCATCACCGTGGCGGCGGCACTCCTACCCTAGCCTGTGGGATGGGGGTGACCATGGACCCACGGCGCATCCGTCTGTTCGTCGTCTTGATCGCGGCGTCCGCGCTCCTCCGCTGCGGCGGCGCGAGCCCCACGTCGCCGTCGGGGGCAGGCGTGACGCTCGAAGGCATGGTGCTGCAAGGCGCCGGTGCGGCCTCGGCCGGGCCGGCCGCCGTGTCGGCCCAGTCGGCCCGCGGGGGTCGGATCACCGTCACCGTGCAGGAAGACCCGTCGCAGTCCACGACCGTCTCCGGCAACGGCAGCTTCAAGCTCGAGAACGTGCCGGCGACCGGCTTCACGCTCGTCTTCTCGGTCAACGGCGTCGTCCTCGGCTCGGTCGCCGTCTCACCCGTGCCCGCGACGACGAAGATCAAGATCAAGATCGTCGTCCAGCTGACCGACCACGTCGAGCTCGTCGACCTGGAGATGAACGACGAGAACGAGGACCAGGGCGATCAGGCCCAGAAGACGTGCATGATCAACGGCGGTCGCGCGGGCGAGCACATCGAGCTCGAGGGAGTCGTCGCTTCGGGTGGCAGCGACCAGTTCCAGCTTCGCGTCAACGGCAACCGGTCGAGCGGCCTCGTGGACGTCACCGCCTCGGGCGCGAGCTTCAAGTGCAACGGGGACAAGAGCAGCTCCGCAACCTGCAAGGAGAGGGTGAAGGCCGGCGCGCAGGTGCACGTGAAGGGAACGCTCACCGCCTGCACGACGAGCGCGGCCAGCACGACCGCGACGCAAGTGATGGTCCAGAAGGACTGATGGGACCGGGCTCGCGGCTGGCCCGGAGCACGTTCGTCCTCTTGGGGTCACTCGCCTTCGCTCGCGCCGGCGAGTCCGCGCCCGCTCATCGCGCGGCGAGGCCCGCGTCGGCGGCGGCCGGCGCCGACCTGTCCTTCGGATATTCCTATCTACGCGCGGGCGAGGCCAGCCTCAACGGATGGACGTTGACGGGCTCGGTTCCCGTCCGTCCGTCCGTCCGGCTCGTGGCCGATCTCGGTGGCCACTACGGATCGTTCGCCGGCGCCAGCCTGCGCCAGATCTCGTTCCTGACCGGCCCCCGCCTGATGGCGCCCGCGGGCCGTCGTCTGCGGCCGTTCGGCCAGGCCCTCGTCGGCGGGTCCCACACGACTTCGAAGTTCGAGGCGGCCTCGCTCAGCGCCAGCGAAACGGCGTGGGGGGGCGCGCTCGGGATCGGCACGGACTACCGCGTCGCGCGCCGTTGGGCCCTGCGCGGCCAGGCCGACTATCTGCTGCTTCACTCCGGCGGGGGTTGGGATGCCGACCCCCGCCTTTCGCTCGGAGCGGCCTACCACTTCGGACGCTAGCCGGCAGCGGCTCCCTCGTGAAATCATGCCCCTCACGCTGACGCTCTTCCTCCTCGCGGCCGCGCTGCTTCTCGGGCTGTTCCTCCGCGTCGAATACCGCCTGTGGCGGGAAGCCACCGAGCGCGAGCGCTTCATGCTCGCATTGAAGGAAGCGTCCACCCCCGCGCGCATGGATCCGGAGGACGTGCTGAGGCTCAGACG
>QHVJ01000266.1 GCA_003222275.1 Acidobacteriota bacterium
GAGTGACGGCCCCTCCGTGACGAGGGGGCTCGGCAGGACGCCGCCCGGCTCCGCGGGCAACCCCTCCCGTCCGGACACCACGAGGCTGCTCGACTGGCCACCGGCCAGGCGCGTCGCGCACGCCGCGCGCAGAAGCGTCGAGGCCTGCAGCACGGACTCCGGCAGCTGCGAGACGGAGCTGCTGACGTCCGTGACTCCCGCCTGGATGCCGATCGTGCCGGGCACGCCGAGGGCCGAGGAGGCGCTCAGGATGGAGCTCGTGGTGAGAAATGTCCCGGCGAAGATGTCGATGTTGCCGCCCGGACCGCCGAACGCGTCGGCGCGAATCTCGCTGCCGTTCAGGATGACGAATTCGACCGGGTGGCCATTCGACCCGATGATGATGTTGCCGCCCTGGCCCAATCCACTCTGGACGCTCGTCGTGATCTTCCCGTTCAACAGATACAGCTGAGAGCCGGTGGTGGTGATCGAGATGTTGCCGCCGTCGGCCGTGGTCGCCGAGGTCGTGATCGCGCTGTTCTGGATGCGGAGACTGTTGCCGATGACGACCGCGATATTCCCCGCGTTTGCGTCCGGGGTCCCCGTGCTCGTCGCCGAGATCGTCGCGTGCTCGGTCAACGCCATTTCTGGCGTTTTGATCGTGACGTTACCGCCGTCGCCGCTCGCCGTCGCATTCGAGGACACGGCCGCGCCGGCGATCTTGACCGGGCCGGCGGCCGTGATCGTCACCTGACCTCCGGGTCCCGCACCCGAGGTCCCGCTGTCGATCCGCGCGCCTCCCGCCAGCGTCAAAGTGCCGACTTTGAGCTCGATGTCGCCCGCTGCGCCCTTTCCCTGCGTGGTCACCGAGATCTTCGCACCGTCGCTCAGCGTCAGCGACGGGGTGGTGGCGGTGATCCGGCCGGCATTCCCGCTGTTATCGGTCGTGCTGAAGATACCGCTTGCGGCGCCAGCGAGGGCCATCGACCCGTTTGCGGTGATCGTCACGTTCCCTCCGGCACCGCCGCTGTTCGGATCGATGTTCGTGGTGTTGCTCTGGATCTGGCCTCCGTTCGTCACGCTCAATGTCTTGCCGAGCGTCGCGACGATGTCGCCCGCCGCGCCCCCGCCCTGCGTGGTGACCGACATCTTCGCGCCGTCGCCCAGCGTCAGGGCCGGGGTGGTGACGGTGATCGTGCCGGCATTCCCGCTGCCGTCGGCCGTGCTGAAGACACCGCTTGCCGCGCCGGCGAGGGAGACGGACTGCCCCGCGTTGATCCTCACCGTGCCCCCGGGCCCGCCTGCCTGGGTCCCGCTGTCGATCCGCGCGCCTCCTGCCACCGTCAGGGTGCTGAGGTCGAGCGTGATGTCACCCGCCGGGCCCGCGCCCTGCGTGTTCACCGAGATCTTCGCGCCGTCGCTCATCGCCAGCGACGGGGCCACGGAGTCTCGCGGGCCGATCGTCACCGTGCCCCCGCGCCCGCCTGCCTGGGTCCCGCTGTCGATCCGCGCGCCGCCGCCTAGCGTCAGGTTCCCGACGTTGAGCGCGATGTCGCCCGCCGCGCCCCCGCCCGTCGTGTTCACGGAGACCTTCGCGCCGTCGCTCAGCGTCAGCGATGGAGTGGTGGCGATGATCCGGCCGGCATTCCCGCCGTTATCGGTCGTGCTGAAGATACCGCTGGCCGCGCCGGCGAGGGACACGGACTCTCCCGCGCTGATCGTCACGTTCCCTCCGGCACCGCCGCCGGTTGGATTAGTGTTTATGGTGTTGCTTTGGATTTGGCCTCCGTTCGTGACGAGCAATGTCTTGTCGAGCGTCACGACGATGTCCCCGGCCTTCCCCGAATCGCGAGTACTCGCCTTCAACAGCCCGTTGTCGATCGTCAGAGCCGGCGCGGAGATCGTCACCGGACCAACATTCTGACGTGCCGTCTGACTCGTGATCCCGCCTCCGTCGGAGATGACGATGGGTTCCCTGGCCACCACCGTCACGCTCCCACCCTGGAGGGAGACCTCCGAGCCGCTCTCGATCTTTGCCCCGTCCGTGACTCTGAGGCTTCCCACGTTCAGGGAAACGGCGCCGGGCGGCCCGGAGATAATCCTGCTACCGCTGAAGATCCCGCTGGAGTTGGAGCCGTTCAGAGGATCACGGCCAGAGAGTGAGACCGAGTCAGCGATGACGCTGATCCCACCGGCGGAAGCGTCGCTCAAGGCACTGCTGAAGATCGTTGCCCCGCCGGTCGCCGTAAGCGTACCGGTGTTCACGGAAATGTTTCCGGAGAGGCCGTCAAACTGCGCTACGGACGACATCGTTCCCCGGTCACTCATCGCCACGGAGGAGGCTTTGACGGTCACTCCGCTGAGGTATTCACTGAACGTGGTGCTGAACAGACCGCTGTTCGTGCCGGAAATGGTGATGGTGCCGCCCGTCGCGTCGACCGTCACGCCACCGGTCGGCGTCGGCGCACCCGTCGCATCGACGGCGAAGTTGAAACTCTGACTCGTTCGGGAGATGTTCGAGCCGCCGGTGAGGCTGAGGCTGCCGACGGTGGCGGAGATATCGCCGCCGAGCCCCGCGGCACCAAAGGTCTCGGCGCGAACCGTCGCCCCGTTCGTCAGCTCCATGGGCCCCTTCACCACCAGGTTGACCGCTCGCGCCGCGCCCGCTGCGTTGCCCATGGTGTTGGCGAGGATCGAGGCATTGTCCATGACGAGGCGACCGGCGCGGATGAGGACAGTGCCGCTCCCAGCGCCGCTGGCGTCGATCACGGCCCTGCCCGAAATGTCGATGCGACCGAGGGCGGTGAACGAATCCACGTTGATATCCGGGAGCGCGGTCATCACGGCTTCCCCTGCCGAAGCCACGCTGACGATCTGAACACGGCCGCGCGGCGCCACAACGGTTGAAGCGTTCGTCTGCGGCGGGGTTACAGCGTCGCGCAACGCACCGGGTCCTGTTATTGCGATGGGGCCGCCCACCACCGACAGGACTCGAGTCACAGTGGCGCTGCTCGTCGGAACCTGGAGACTCGCCGTCGTAGCGACTCCTTGGGTGATGGAGACCGCGGCGGGCGTAGGACCCAGGAACCCGAACGCCGCCGGCGCGAGGCTGCTCACGTCCGGAGTGACGGGTCTAGCAGAAAACTGGACGCAACTGGGAGCGCAGTCACCCAAACGCAGGTAGTCGGCGGTGCTGACGTGGAAGGACCCAGGCACGCTGAGCCGCGCGTTCGCGCCGAAGATGACCCCGGACGGATTGATCAGGTAGAGACTTGGGTTCCCCAGGAACCCGGTGAGGGCGGTGGAGTTGACGGCGAGCACCCCGTCGATCGTGGATTGCCCCCCAGTCACACGGGCGATGATATTCGAGACCGTGTTCTGGGGCGTCGTCGTACTGCGGGTGAAGGTCGCCATGCCACCCGTCGGCACGTTGAACAGGGCGAAGCTATGAAAGAGGTTCGCACCCCGGAGAGCACCCAAGCTGGAAGGGATGGTGGTGTTGAGCCCGGAGACCCCCAGCGTCCCCGTGCCGACGATGCTGTTGTCGAGTGTGATACACGGGTTGCACGCGAACGCCCCGGCGACACCGGTACAGCCAAGCAGCATACCGGCGGCCAACACGGCCGCCCGAAGAGCGACTGACCGGTTGCCGCAATTGTGCCAGACCCTCGCCATTGCTGACCTCGCCTGGAGGCGCCCGCTCTCTGGCAACCCCGGGAGCCCGTTCGGCTCCCGGGTGCCAACTATAATCGTTGCTAGCGGGGGATTTTGACGACCTTCGCCTGTCCGGCGCCCTTATCCGCGCCGATCGTAACATCGACGAATGTCGTGGTGTCGGTCAGGTTCGCGCCGAAGCCGGCGGCTGCGAGGCCAAAGGTTTTCCCGAACAGCGGAGTGATCACTGCTTTGAATGGTCTACCAGTGATGAGCCCCTCGAACGTGTAGAACTTGTGTCCGAAGAACGTCAGCGTCTTGAACTGCTTCAGAGGCACCGAAGTGCTGAAGTCGCCGACATCGAGACTGAAGGCGTCGTCTGGGCCGGCGGTCGCCGGATTGATTCCGCCGCTGAGCGGGCCGAGCTTGAACACAGCTCCGACTTCGAACGTGTTCCGGAGGCTTTGGGTCGCGACGGCGGCGTTGAAGGTATCGAACGGCACTCCCGTTATTTTCAGGAGATCGGCGCCGCGCCCTGGACCCTCCGCTTCCACGGCGGCCACTCCGAAGCTTCCCGCCGTGTAGACGGTTTCGAATTGCTTTGAGAAGCTGATCTCGATGCTGTTCATGACTTGCAATCGGCAGGGGAAGCCGACGTCGATACCACCCGTCGCTCCACAATTGATATCCTCGACCACCGCGCCCGTGAACAACCCGCCCGGCTTCAGTGGAACGGTGGTCGTGCCGGCGGCCAAAGACGGTCCCTGGTCGCTAGGATCCCCTTCTGTCGCCGGCGGTGGAACCGTGTTGACGACGTCCGAGCCCGAGGCAGCGTTGAGCGCCGCACCGGTCACCGCGACCTGAGCACCCGGATTGGGCCCGAGGACACTGCCGTCCATGGTGACGCCATACGTGTGAATACCGCCGGGAACGATTCCAAAGGAATCCTGGGAATCCAGTTCCAGGGTCAGGACCGCGGGGCCCGTGTCCGCCGAGATCAGCATGTCGGTCGCAACCATCAGCGACACGCCACCATTGCCCTTGTCCAGGAAAACTCTGGGAGGATCGACGCGTCTCGGGATCCGCGCGATCGTAATCGACGCCCCGGTGTCATCGAAATACGTCCCGTCGCCGAACGATCCCCCAGTCGATAGGTCGATGTACTCTTTGCCGTGCGAATCAAGCAGGAGAAAACCGGTCGCCGGGTCTACGGCGCTACACAGCGTGCCACCCTCGGCCAAGACGCCATTGACGCGAACTCTGACGACGCCACCGTAGCCGGCCTCAGCGTTTAGACAGTCCTGAGCGATCGCCGGCTGAGACGATAACGCCAAACCCAGAAGAGCGGCCGCCGAGACTGCCGCGAGGGTCTTGCCGGTCGCCCATTGCCGGAAGCGTTTCTCGAGAATTAACCGAGCGCGTGTCTTCATTCAGACGTTCCTCCCCCCGCCCAGCGGGTCTGTCGAGACGGCCACAAAAATCAGCCATGCCCCATGGCGCGGTGAGGCGGCGTATAGTGGCTCGCGGCCTACATCTTGTCAATAGGTAAATCCGACTGGGCAACAATTTACCCTATAGGGAAGTGCGCGACATACCGGTGAGAACTCTCGGTCCGATGGCGGAGGCTGCATGAGCCGAATCCTCTACGCGTGGGAGCTCGGCACCGGCTATGGGCACCTCGGCTCTGTCCTCCCGCTCGCGGTGAGACTGCGGGCGCGTGGCCACGAGGTCGTCTTCGCCCTGCGCGACCTGACACACGCTGAACGATTCCTCGGCCGGCGCGGCTTCCCCCTCCTCCAGGCGCCCGTCTGGTTGAGCGAGAGACGAGGCCTCGACCTTCCGGTCAGCTATGCCGAGATGCTCGCGAACTTCGGGTTTCTCGATAGGGCGGGCCTGACCGGCATGGTGAAGGCCTGGCGACAGCTCTACGCTCTCGTGCAGCCCGATCTCTTGGTGATCGATCATGCGCCGACCGCGTTGCTTGCCGCGCGAGGTACGGGAATCCGCCGCGTGTTGTTCGGAACCGGCTTCTGTTCACCGCCCCGGACATCGCCGATCCCGAGTCTTCGTCCCTGGCTCAACATGTCCCCCGAACGCCTCCTCGAGAGTGAACGGCAGGTCGTCGCGACGATGAACGAGCTATCGGGCGACCTGGGGACGAAACCGCTCGAAGCGTTGGCCGATCTCTTCGAAGCGGACGAGGACTTTCTATGCACGTTCGCCGAGCTCGACCACTTTTCGCGAATGGGTGCGCACTACTGGGGACCACTGTTCGCCTCGGATGAAGGAATCGCCCCAGAGTGGCCGGCAGGAAGCGGCGAGCGCATCTTCGCGTATCTGTCTCCGGCTTATCACGATTTCGAGAAGGTCGTGAGCCAGCTGAGGAATCTTCCGTGCCGGAGCCTCATCCACGCCCGGGGGGTATCAGAGAAGGAGATCCTGAAGTATCAGGCGCGAAACGTCGTCTTTTCAGCCGAGCCCGTTCGGATGACGCAGGCAAGCCGAGAAACCGACCTCGTGATCTGCCACGGCGGCCACGGCACCACTGCGGCGTCGCTCCTCGCGGGTCGGCCCGTCCTCGTGCTGCACCGTCAGGTCGAGCAGTTGCTCATGGGGCAGAACGTCGTCGCCCGGGGGCTGGGGAAGACCATCAACCCTGACAGCAAGAATCCGAGCTACAAGCAGCTGGCGCGAGACATCCTGTCCGATGCCCGATTCGCCGAGCGTGCCCGAGAATTCGCCGCCAAATACGCGGACTTCGATCTCGCGCAGCAGATCGATCGGATCGTCACGCGCTGTGAAGAGATCATCGGAAATGAAGGCGGCCGAGAGAT
>QHVJ01000267.1 GCA_003222275.1 Acidobacteriota bacterium
TCAACACGCGCGGCCTGGCCTTCACGGTCAAGAAGGCCCTGCCGCTTCTGAATGACGGCGGGGCGATCATCGTGATCACATCGATCGCCGAGAACAAGGGCATCCCCGGCTTCACCGCCTACAGCGCCACTAAGGCGGCAGTCCGCTCCTTCGTCCGCACCTGGACGGCCGAGTTGAAGGACCGCCGCATCCGCGTCAACGCGATCAGCCCAGGTCCGATCGACACGCCGATCTTCGACCAGCAGGCGCCGACCAAGGAAGGGGCCGATCAGGCCCGAGCCCAGTTCGCCGCGGCGGTTCCGTTTGGACGGCTCGGCCGCCCGGAGGAGATCGCGTCGACCGCCTTGTTCCTTGCGTCTGACGAAGCGAGCTTCATCGCAGGCGTAGATCTTCCGGTCGATGGCGGCATGACCGCCATTTGAGATTGGGCCGATCGCCGACGCCTTGGTGATTGCGGTTGGGACACCGAAGACCGCGCGCGGTACGGAACATCTTCTGACACTGGAGGAAGGCATGGCTGCATCCGAACGGTTTGAAGTCCTGATCCTTGGTAGCGGCGCAGGCGGCAAGCTCCTGGCCTGGGACATGGCGCGATCGGGGCGACGGACAGCCGTGGTGGAGCGCCAGTGGATCGGCGGGTCGTGTCCGAACGTGAACTGCATGCCCAGCAAAAACGAACTTGCGAGCGCGCACGTCGCGCACGTGGCGCGCCACGCCGCCGAGTCCGGCACGAAGACCGGTCGCGTGGCGATCGACATGGTGACGGTTCGCCAGCGCAAGCGCGACATGGTCGACCGCCAGGTTGCCGCGCACCTGCGCACCTACAAGGACACCGGGGTCGACCTGATCCTGGGGTCCGGGCGTTTCGTCGCTCCGAAAACGCTCGAGGTGCGGCTCAATGATGGCGGAACGCGCGTGCTGGCGGGCGAGCGGGTCTTCCTCAACGTCGGGACCCACGCGACGGTCCCGGGCGTTCCTGGCCTCCAGGCCGCGGAGCCGCTCACCAACATCGAAACGCTCGAACTCGACCACGTGCCGCCCCACCTGATCGTGCTCGGCGGCGGGTATGTCGGCCTCGAACTCGCCCAGGCGTACCGTCGCTTCGGCAGCCGCGTGACCATCATCCAGCGAGGGTCACACCTGCTCAGCCAGGAGGATCCCGACGTCTCGGAGGAGATGCAGCGGATCCTCAGCGACGAAGGGATCGATTGTCTCGTGGCGGCCCAGGCACTTCGCGTGGACGGCCGATCCGGAAAGGATGTGACGCTCACCGTGCGCACGCCCGCCGGCACGCAACGCATCGAGGGCAGCGACATCCTGGCCGCCGTCGGGCGCACGCCGAACACCGCCGGGATCGGCCTCGAGGAGGCCGGCGTGGAGCTGGACACTCGGGGCTACGTTCGCGTCAACGAGCGGCTACAGACGAGCGCGACCGACGTCTGGGCCATCGGCGAATGCGCCGGGAGCCCGCATTTCACGCATGCGTCGGTCGACGACTTCCAGATCGTCAGGGACAATCTCGCCGGCGGCACGCGCAGCACGCGCGATCGGCTGATACCCTACTGCCTATTCACGGACCCGCCGCTGGCCCACGTCGGACTGAGCGAGGGAGAGGCCCGTCGCCGAGGCGTGAGCGCGCGCGTGGCGAAGCTGCCGATGGGCGCGGTGCTACGGGTGCAGGCGATCGGTGAACGCCCCGGCTTCATGAAGGTGCTCGTCGGCGGGAGCGACGACCGCATTCTCGGGTTCACCATGATCGGGCCCGAGGCCGGTGAGGTCATGGCCGCGGTGCAAACCGCGATGCTGGCGGAGCTGCCGTATCCGAAGCTGCGCGACGCCGTTCTCGCGCACCTCACGATGGCGGAGGGACTCGGCTTTCTGTTGTCGAATGTCCCGCCACGCCGTTAGGTGAGACGGAAACGGCGTGGGTGCCATGCTCGAGATACCGTTACGCCTCGGCGAGGAGCTCGCGCGTCGGCTGACGCGGTGGCGAAGCAGTGCCGTGCCGATCGTGCAGGCGGCGCTCGCGGCGGGACTCTCCTGGCTGGTCGCCGTGCACATGGTGGACCACCGGGCTCCCTTCTTCGCGCCGGTGGCTGCCGTCGTGTGCCTCGGCATCACGCTCGGTCAGCGGCTGCGTCGAGTCGTCGAGCTGATCGTGGGCGTTGGTCTCGGCGTCGGCGTCGGGCATCTGCTGATCTCCGCGATCGGCACCGGGCCATGGCAAATCGCGCTGGTCGTGGCGCTGGCCATGTCAGCCGCCGTCTTGCTGGATGGCGGAGCGGTGATCACAGTTCAGTCGGCCGTCTCCGCCATTCTAGTGGTGACGCTCTACCTGCCAGGTGATACGAGCGGGCTCAACCGACTGGTCGATGCACTGATCGGCGGCTCAACTGGGCTGTTGGTCGTCGGCCTGTTTCCGCGGAGCGCGTGTCCGGGCTCCGTCGTTGTGACGGGAGCCGGAACTCGAGGCGCATCGTCGTAAGGCCACCACGGAGGATTCCAAGACCATGAAATGGCTCATCAACGCCTTGACGAAGCTCGGCCTCCTCAACGAGGACCTCGACTACCACCTGATTCGCGGGTCGATGGTCGTTCTCTTCTTGTTCTTCGGGTACCAGAAATGGTTCGAGTACGAGGCGCAGGTGCTGATTCCCTATATCAGCAACGGCCCGCTGATTTTCTGGATGTATCCCGTGTTCGGCATCCGGGGCGCGAGCTGGGTTCTCGGCATGTCGGAGTGGTCATTCGCCGTGCTGTTGTTCCTGGGATTCTGGCACAAGCGACTCGGGGTTCTTGGCGCTCTCGGCTCCTGCGCGGCATTCCTCGGAACCGCCACGATCATCCCGTTCATGCCCGACGGCTGGGCCCCATCGGCGGGTGGGTTTCCGGCCATGGCGGGCAACGTGCCGTTTCTCATGAAGGACGTCGTCCTTTTCGCGGTGTCGGTCTACCTGCTCAAGCAGGACGTCGCACGAGTGTCTCGGTCGGCGCCGCAGAGTGAGCTTGTCCTGGAGCGGGCGAGCCTGGGGGCGACCCGATGAATCCGGCGGCGACAGTGACGCGTGGGACGGGCGAGAACACGGTGGTGGGCGACGACGCGCGCGTGCCGATCGGCCTGACGGTCAACGGCCGGGTTCGGACCATGACCGTGGAGCCGCGGACGACATTGCTCGATGCGTTGCGCGATGAGCTCGGCTTGACCGGCACGAAGAAGGCCTGCGATCGCGGCGAATGCGGAGCCTGCACCGTGCATGTCGACGGCAGGCGCCTTCTGTCCTGCATGACCCTGGCCGCGATGCAGGACGGAAAGCAGATCACCACGATCGAAGGGCTGGAGCGGGACGGCAATCTTCACGCGATCCAGGCGGCGTTCATCGAACACGACGGCTTCCAGTGCGGCTTCTGTACGCCGGGCCAGATCATGTCGGCCGTCGCCATGATCGAAGAGGCGAAAGCGGACTGGCCGAGCGCCGCCACGACCGATGTCGGGCGCCCATTTACCATCGCGGAGCTGTCGGCCGCAGAAATTCGTGAGCGGATGAGCGGCAACCTGTGTCGTTGCGCTTGCTATCCGAACATCGTCGATGCCGTCGCCGAAGCGGCGGCGAGGAGTTGAACCATGCATCCCTTCCTGCTTGCGAGCGCCAACGATGCAGCGACGGCCATCGCGGCCCACGCCGCCGACCCCGATCTCGCATACATCGCCGGCGGGACGGACCTCATCGGCCTGATGAAGGACCGCGCGGCGCTTCCCAAGCGTCTGCTGGACATCAACACGTTGCCGGATATGGCGAGGATCGAGGCGTTGCCGGACGGGGGGCTGCGTATCGGCGCGCTGGCCCGGATGAGCGACGTCGCAGCGCATCCGGACGTGCGCCGGCGCTTTCCCGTCATCGCGGAGGCATTGCTATTCGCGGCATCCGGGCAGCTTCGGAACATGGCGTCGATGGGTGGCAACATCATGCAGCGCACCCGCTGCGCTTACTTCCGCGACGAGGATGATCTTCCCTGCAACAAGCGGCGGCCGGGCTCCGGCTGCTCGGCCCTCCACGGTCTCAACCGCAATCACGCCATCTTCGGATGGTCGGAGGCCTGCGTCGCTACGAACCCGTCGGATGTGGCAGTGGCGCTTGCTGCGCTGGACGCGACGGTCGCCGTGCGCGGGCTCGCGGGCGAACGAACGATCCCGTTCACCGGTTTCTATCGCCTGCCAGGCGAGACCCCCGAGCGTGACAACGTGCTCGGTCGAGGCGATCTGATCGTCTCGATCGAGGTCCCCGCCGGCGCGGAGGGACGCGCCTCGCACTACCTGAAGATCAGAGATCGCCAATCCTACGAGTTCGCAGTGGTCTCTGCGGCGGCTGCGGTCGCAGTCGATGGCCGGCGCATCCGCTCGGCGCGGCTCGCGCTCGGCGGCGTGGCGCACAAGCCCTGGCGACTCACTGCCGCCGAAGTGGCGCTACGGAGCGCATCGCTCGGCGACATCGAGGCGCTCAAGTCGGCGCTCGCCACGTCCTTCACCGATGCTCGCCCACTCGCCCACAACGCCTTCAAGGTCGAGCTTGCCCAGCGCGTCGCCCTGCGCGCGCTGCAAGCTGCGGGAGCACGGGCATGAACGCCATTGGACAACCGATCTCACGCTTCGATGGACGACTCAAGGTAACCGGTGCGGCGCGCTACACGGCGGACATTCCACTCGCAGACGCGACACACGCCGCGATCGTCCACAGCACCATCGCGAACGGCCGGACGGTCTCGATCGATACCACGACCGCCGAAAAAGCGCCCGGCGTCTTCGCGGTGTTCACGCATCGCACCATGCCACGTATGAACCCGACGCCAAAGCCCTGGAGCCACCTTCATCCGCACGGGCAGTCCTATCTGCCGCTTCAGGACGACCAGATCCACTACGCAGGCCAGCCGGTCGCCCTGGTGGTCGCCGGGACACTGGACCAGGCGGCGTATGCCGGCACGCTGATCCGGGTCGAATACGACGCCCGACGACCTGTGGTGTTCGGCTCGCAGGCTACGAAGGAGGCCGTCGATCCTCCGCAATTTCTCTGGCCTGTCGCTTCGTCTGTCGGCGACGCCGACAAGGCAGTCGCCGCGGCTGCCGTCAAGATCGAGCAGACCTACACGACGTCCGATCGCCACCACAACCAGATGGAGCCGCACGCGACGACGGCGGCCTGGGACGCCGACGGCACGCTAACGCTCTACGAGACGACCCAGCATATCTTCGGCACTAGGGAGCTCTTGTCGATCGTGCTCGGCATACCCGAGGAGAAGATCAATGTCGTATCGCAGTTCCTGGGTGGTGGCTTCGGCGGCAAGGCTTATGTCTGGCCGCATACGCTCCTGGCGGCGCTCGCGGCAAAAGTTCTGAAGCGTCCGGTGCGCCTGCAGCTCACGCGCGCGCAGATGTATGCGATGGTCGGTCACCAGCCGGCGACCATCCAGACCATTGCGCTCGGCGCCGGCAAGGATGGGAAGCTGACCGGCATTCGGCACGACAGCATTTCGCCGACGCCGATCTTCGATAGCTACATCGAGTACGCGGGGCTGGTCTCGCGCTCGCTGTGGGCGGTCAGCGGCGGCATCACAACGAAGCACAAAGTCGTCCATGTGCACCGCAACACGCCGACCGCGATGCGCTCACCGCACGAGGCTCTCGGGCATTTCGCGCTCGAGAGCGCGATGGACGAGCTCGCCTACGCGATCGGCATCGATCCGGTCGCGCTGCGCTTACGCAACGACACCCAGCTCGACCCGCACAGCGGGCGGCCCTTCTCCACCCGCGCGATGCGCGAGTGTCTGAGGGCCGGGGGAGCACGCTTCGGCTGGGACAAGCGCACGCCCGAGCCACGCTCGATGCGCGATGGCCGTGACCTGATCGGCCAGGGGATGGCCGGTGCGATCTACACGCACTGGCGCTGGCCGGCGAAGGCGCGGGTCACCTTGAAGCGGGACGGGTCGGCGGTGGTGGAGACCGGAACGCACGAGCTCGGCGCCGGCACGTACACGGTCATGCAGCAGGTGGCGGCCGACACGCTGGGCCTGGCGCCGGAGAAGGTGACCGTGCGGCTGGGGGACACGAGATTGCCTGCCTCCCACGCGTCCATCGGCTCGTCGACGATGGCCAACGCGGGTGCTTCTGTCATGCTGGCTGCGAAGGCGGCGCGCGACCGGGCGATTGATCTGACCCTCACCGGCCGAAACGCGCCCTTCGCCGGGGCCGTTCGCGGCGACGTGCTCATCAGCGACGGTAGGCTGATGCTGGCGAGAACGAATCTGCAGATCACGTATGCCGAGCTGCTGGCGCGCAACGGACTCGCGACGCTGGTGGGCGACGGCGACTACGATCCAGTCGAGGAGGCGAACGGACCGAAGGCGGTCTTCAGCTTCGCCGCCGTGTTCGCAGAAGTACGCGTCGACCCCGATCTTGGCCTGGTGCGCCTGAACCGCTTCGTCGGCGCGTACGACGCCGGCCGCATCATCAATCCCAAGACCGCTCGCAGTCAGGCCATCGGCGGGATCATCTGGGGCGTCGGGCAGGCGCTGCTCGAGCAATCGGAGACCGATCCGGTCCTGGGCCGCTTCCTCAACCGCAACTATTCCGGCTACCTCGTACCGACGAATGCGGATATCCCGCAGCTCGAGACGCTCTTCGTTGGCGAGTTCGACGAGGAAGCGAGCCCACTCGGAGCCAAGGGCCTCGGGGAGCTTACCGCCGTGTCGGTGGCGCCCGCGATCGCCAATGCCGTCTATCACGCGACCGGCAAACGAGTGCGCGAGCTGCCGATCACGGTGGAAAAGCTTCTCTGAGAGGAGACCCCAATGGCCACGTTCGACACCTATCGTGAGGCGTTCCCGAACGCCCGCCTCAGCCGCAAGCCCAATGGCGTGCTCGAAGTCGCCCTGCACACTGACGGCGGCAAGCTGCTCTTCAACGGCCATACCCACGAGCAGTTCGTCCATCTGTTCCACGCGATCGGTGAGGACCACCACAATCGCGTAGTGATCCTGACCGGTAGCGGCGACGCTTTCATGGATGCAATCAGCCCGGAGGGCTTCGATTTCTTCAGCCCGCAAGGCTACGACAAGATCCTGCGCGAGGGCCGCAAGGTTCTCTCGAACATCCTCGACATCGAAGTGCCGATGATCGCGGCCTTGAATGGGCCGGTGCTGCTGCACTCGGAATATGCACTGCTGACCGACATCATCCTGGCGACGCCAGAGACGGTGTTCCAGGACAAGCCGCACTTCGATTTCGGCATCGTGCCGGGTGACGGGGTCAACCTACTCTGGCCGGAAGTCATCGGCTCGATCCGGGGCCGCTATTTCAT
>QHVJ01000268.1 GCA_003222275.1 Acidobacteriota bacterium
ACATGAGGATGCCCACGCGGTAGATCCGGGCCGCGGCCCACGTGATCACCGCGATGGTGGCGAGCATGAGGAGCATCGACGACGCCACCTGCCACGCCGGAGGGCTGACGGCCGTCATGCGCAGGAACATGAGCAGCGGAGCGAAGAAGGGAACGAGCGACAGCGCGACGGAAAGGGTGCTGTCCGGCGCGGCCATGACCATGGGATAGAAGACGACGCTCAGGATGAGGGGCATCATGACGGGGAACACGAGGCTCTGCGCCTCCTGGGTCGTGTTGACGGCGGCCCCGATCGAGGCGTACATCGCCCCGTAGAGGAAGTAGCCGAGGAGGAAGAAGAGGACGAAGGCCACGAGAAGCGGCGGGCTCAGCTCGGGCAGCGCCCCCGCCGCGCCCGTTCCCGCGGCTCCCGCGGCGCTGATCGCGGCCAGGCACGCGGCCCAGACGAGGAACTGCGTGAGGCCGGCCGCGCCCACGCCGAGCAGCTTCCCCGCGAAGAGCCGCGACGCGGGAAGCGACGACACCACCACCTCCACGACGCGGTTGGTCTTCTCCTCGATGACGCCGTTCATCATGGCCGTGCCCCAGATGGCGAGAGTCGTGTACAGCAGCATCATCAGGACCAGCGACAGGATGAACGACGCGCCTCGGTCCTCGCGCGCGCCCCGCGCGGTGACGCGGATCGTCTTGAGGTCCACGTGGCGGGTGAGGGAGCGGACCCGCTCGGGGTCGAGGCCCTCTCGCGCGAGCCGCTGGGAGACGAGCGCTTCCTCGACCGCCTTGTCCATGAGCTGCAGGTCCATCATGTTGCTGACGTTCGTGCCGTAGTACTCGACGGCGGAGCGCTCCAGGGCGTCGGGGCCCAGGAAGAGGTAGCCGTCGATCTCTCCCTGCACCATGCGCTCCTGAAGGGCGGCGCGCGCCTGGTCGACCCGGCCCGGCGGCGCCGGATCCACGACGAAGCGCGGCTGGCCCGCCACCTTCCTCCGCGCCAGCGATTGCGTCACGTCGGCGCCGAGCCGGCCCGACGCGTCGAGCACGGCCACGTGCAGCGGCCGGCCGCGCTGCCGCGTGAGGAGGATGGGCGCGATCATGAACCCGGCCAGGAGCGTGGGGCCGAGGATCGTGCTCACGAGGAACGCCTTCGACCGCACGCGCTCCAGGTACTCGCGGCGGGCGACGGCAAAGACGCGCTTCACGCCGCCGCCCCGTGCGCCTTCACCTCCTCGATGAAGATGTCGTGGAGGCTGGGCTCGACGATCTCGAAGCGGCTCAGCCGCAGCCGCGCCGCCGCCGCGCTCAGGATGGACTGGGGATCGCTGCCCTCCGCGAGGCGGATCTCGACGTAGCGGCCGAAGTCGGTCACCTTCTGCACACCGGGCAGAGCGGCCAGGAACGCCCCGTCGCCGTCGAAGGCGAGCACGACCGTATTCTTGCCGTGCCGGGCCTTCACTTCCCGCACCGGACCGTCGAGCAGCTTCCTTCCGCGGTCGATGAGGGCGATCGAGTCGCACAGCCGCTCCACCGTCTCCATCTGGTGGCTGGAGAGCACGAGGGTCTTGCCCTGGCGCCGGAGGTCGAGGAGCGTCTCGCGCATCGCGTCGGCGGCCATCGGATCGAGGCCGCTCAGCGGCTCGTCGAGGATGAGGATGTCCGGATCGGGGAGCACCGTCGCCACGAACTGCACCTTCTGCTGCATGCCCTTGGACAGCTCGTTGAGCCTGCGCTTCCGCCAATCGGAGAGCCCGACCCGCTCCAGCCATGGGCCGACGCGGCGCAGGGCCTCGGACCGCGGCACGCCCTTCAGCGTCGCGAAGAACGCGAGCTGCTCCTCCACCACCATCCGTGGGTAGAGGCCGCGCTCCTCCGGCATGTAGCCGATGCGGTCGCGGGTGGGCTGATCGGCGGGCCGGCCGAGGATCTCGATCGTGCCCGCGTCGGCGCCGAGGATGTTCATGACCATGCGGAGCGTCGTGGTCTTCCCGGCGCCGTTGGGGCCCAGCAGGCCGAAGACACTTCCGCGGGGGATCGTGAGGGAGAGGTCGCTCACCGCGACGTGGCCGGCGAAGGCCTTGGTGACTCCAGATAGCTGGATGGCGCTTTCGCTCAACTGCGTGATTATAGGGCCCAGCATGAGCAATACGTCCCGCAGCAAGGAGGCCGGCGAGGGGATTGGGGGGTCTGGGGGGGCCCGAGGGTCCCCCCAGCTTGATAGCGAGCGTGGATTCATTCCACGCGAGCGTGACGAAGCCCGAGGGCTCTTCTACGTCGTGGTGTCGACGGTGGCCTACGGCTCGCTGCCGATCCTCGCCAAGCTCGCCTTCGCGACGGGAGTCCGCACTGCGGGCCTCCTCGCGTGGCGCTTCGCCGTGGCGTGCATGCTCTTCTCATTGCTGGCCCGACGCGCGCCCCCGCTGGCCCTGGGCACTCGCCTGACGCTTTGGGGGCTGGGGGTGATCTTCGTCGGGAACACCGTCTGTTACTTCGGCGCGCTGCACACGATCCCCGCCTCCACCGCCTCGCTGATCTTCTACACCTATCCCGTGATCGTCACCCTGCTCTCCGCCGCGCTGGGGATGGACCGCCTCACGGTGCGCAGCGTGGCCGCCGCGTTCATGGCCGTCTCCGGTTGCGCGCTCACCGCGGGCGCGGTGGCGGGCTCGCCGCGCGGCGTCGTGCTCGCGCTCGCGACCGCCTTCATCTATGCCTCGTACGTGATGCTGGGCAGCCGCTTCGCCGCCGGCATCCCGTCGGAGACGGTGTCGCTCCACGTGACGCAGTCCTGCGCCCTGATCTTCGTGCCGTGGGCGCTCGTGCGCGGCGGGCTGGTGCTGCCTCCGGTGCCGGCCGCATGGGGCATCGTCGCCGTGATGGCCGTCCTCTGCACCGTCGTGCCGATCCGCGCGTTCCTGGCCGGGCTCGCGCGCATAGGGCCGGCCCGGGCCGCGGTCGTCAGCTCGCTCGAGGTGCTGGTGACGATCGGGCTCGCGGCGGCGTTCCTCCACGAGCGGATCGGCCCGCGGCAATGGGTCGGGGGAGCCCTCATCCTGGGGGGAGTGCTCCTGCAGAACCTGGGAGCCCTGCGCCGGATGGGTGGGCGGGCGCGCGTTTCCCGTCCCGACCGCCCTGCGATATGATCTTTCGCTCGCGCCGGAGTGAATCCGGCGCTCGCTATTCGAGCCGGGGGGCGCTCCGCACCCCCCAGACCCCCAAGTGACTGAGGTCGCCGACTGAAGCTCCTCCGCCTTACCCTCCGGACCAAGCTCCTCCTGGTCGTCCTCCTCTGCGTGGGGATCCCCGTCGTCCTCATGGGCAGCTACCTGCTGGACCGCAACGAGGAGATCCTCGCCGAGAAGGTCCGCGAGACCGTCGCGAACCACCTCTTCCGGAAGTCGGGGCAGATCGACGACTGGATGTGGCAGCGGACGCGGGAGGTGACGCGCTGGTCGGCGTCGTTCGTGGTCTTCGAGGGCGTGGAGGCGCTGACCCGCGGGACCGGCGACGTCGAGCGAGCGCGCCGCGACCTGAACGAGTACCTGGCCTCGGTCCTCGGCCACTACCAGACCTACGAGTCGCTGTTCGTGACCGACGCGCAGGGGAGGATCCTGGCCTCCACGCGCGACGAGCGGTGGGAGGGATGGGCCCATCGCCTTCTCGCCCGACCCGAGGCCGCCAAGGCGGGTGTGGTCAGCCCGCTCCACCGCTCGCCCTTTCTCGGCCGGCCCACCCTGCTCGCACTGCACTCGATCCAGGACCGCAACGACCGCAACGTCGGCTTCCTCGTGGAGCGTCCCGACCTGCGCGAGCTGCAGCTCCTGCTCAACCCGGCCGTCGGCGATCCGACCCCCGAGTTCTGGCTGCTCGACGCGGAGGGCCGGGTCCTCCTCCGCACGGGGCAGGTGCCCGCCAACCCGGGGACGGAGGAGCTGCCGGTGGTCAAGCCGGTGCCCCCCGAAGAAGCGGGGCCGATCGTGGAAGCGTCCCTGCCCTCCTTGGGCCGCGTCGTCTACGGCGTGCGGCGCCTCGCGGGTCCCTCCGGCGGCTACCTCGCGGCCACGGTCCCGGCGCGGGCCGCCTACCGCTCGCTCGACGAGGCGCGCCTGCGGCTCTTGATCGTCGGCCTGTCCGCGCTGGTCATCGTCCTGCTCATCAGCTTCTTCGCCGCCCGCAACCTGCTGCGGCCCATTCTGCTGCTCTCGGAGGGCGCTCGCCGCCTCAGCCGCGGCGAGACGGACGTCTCCCTGCCCGTGGCCGGCAGCGACGAGCTGGCCGACCTGACCCGCACCTTCAACGACATGTCGGCCAGGATGCGCGAGGCGCGGGAGCGGCTGGAGTCGCTGGCCATCACCGACGAGCTGACGCAGCTCTACAACCGCCGCCACTTCCAGGACACGTTGGAGAAGGAGATGCGGCGCAGCACGCGCGAAGACCGCCCCTTGAGCATGCTGCTCCTCGACCTCGACCACTTCAAGCAGTTCAACGACCGATGGGGCCACACCGAGGGGGACGTCGAGCTCACACGCGTGGCCACCATCGTCATGAAGAACATCCGCGGAACGGACACCGCGTTCCGCTACGGCGGCGAGGAGCTCGCGGTGCTACTGCCCTCGTGCTCGAAAAAGCAGGCGCATCCCGTGGCCGAGAAGATCCGCGCCGCCGTCAACGTGCGCCCGACGCGCGCCGCGGCGACGGAGAAGCCGTTCACCACCGTGTCGATCGGCGTCGCGACCTTCCCCGAGGACGGGCAGGGGGGCCGGGCCCTCGTCGACGCGGCCGACGCCGCGCTGTACGCGGCCAAGGCGCAGGGCCGCGACCGCGTGGTGCTGGCCGGGGACGAAGCGGCGCCCGCGAGAGCGACTGGTCGTTAGGCGGGGGGGTGCTCGCTCAAGGTTGTACCCCCGAATGCCTAATCCGGCGGAGGCGTCGGCGACGGGCGGTGTGAGTCGGGCGATTCCTGGGCCTTCGTCGCCGCGTCCTGGGCCTTCATCGCGAAGAAGAGCGCCGCGCCGTAGTTCTCCTGCTGGAGCTGCTTCTCCGCCTTGGCCAGCGAGTCCTCGCACATGCTGAGGGTCGCCGCGTTCGCCTTCGCGTCGAGGCGGCCCATGAGGATGCGCGCCTCCGCGATGGCGGAAGAGGCCTCGGCCTTCGTTTCGATCCCCTTCAGCCGGGCCTTGGTGCGGATGATCTCGGTCTCAGTGACCTCCAGGTCGTGGAGCAGGAGCGCGATGCGCTCCTCGAGGCGCCGGTTGTCGTCCTCCAGCTTCCTCGCCCGCGTGTTCGCGCGCTCGACCTCCGCGGTCGGCGTCCGGGCCGGGCGGTCCGGCGGGGGAGTGGCGAGTCGGGTGAGCGCGACGGCGCAGTGCGCCTCGCTGATGGCCAGCTCGCCGAGGCCCTGGACCCGGACCGACTTCTCGGGCGTCAGGTCCTTGGCCGCCGCCGACTGGGCCTCCCGCAAGTGGCGCTCCGCCTGCTTGAACATGTCGGGAGCCTTCGCCGGGGCTCCCGCCTTGCGGGCCGCCTCCACCGCCCGCTGGGCCGCGCTCAGGTCCACGCGCGCGCCGGACCGGACCTTGGCCGAGGCGCACGCACCCAGGGCGAGGGGGAGCAGCACGGGAAGCAGACGGGTGATCCTCGAAATCACGGCCGGAGTCTACCACGCAGCTTGGAGGGGTCGACCATCGGGCACTATGATCGGCGGGTGAAGGTTTCCCTCGCGCACAGCCCGGACAGCGACGACGCCTTCATGTTCTACGGCCTGGCCCGGGACAAGGTGCCGGCGGAGGGCCTCGAGATCGTCCATGTCCTGCGCGACATCGAAAGCTTGAACCATCAGGCGCGGGAGGGCGTGCACGAGGTCACCGCCATCTCCTTTCACGCCTATCCCTACGTTGCCGACCGCTACGCGCTCATGCCCTGCGGCGGCAGCATCGGTGACGGCTATGGACCGTTGCTGGTGGCGCGCGAGGGGATGGACCCGGCCGCCTTCCGCGGGGCCGGCCTGCTCGTCGCGGTGCCGGGCACGCTGACGACGGCCTACCTCGCCCTCAAGCTCTTCGCGCCCGAGGCCCGCACGCGCGTCGTCGCCTTCGACCGCATCCTCGAGGAGGTGCGCGAAGGGCGCGCCGATGCCGGCCTCGTGATCCACGAGGGACAGCTCACCTATGCCGGCCAGGGCCTGCGCAAGATCCTGGACCTGGGCGCCTGGTGGAAGGAGGAGACCGGCCTTCCGCTACCCCTTGGAGGAAACGCGGTGCGGCGAGACCTGGGGCCCGAGCTGGTGGCGCGCCTCACCCGCCTCGTCCGAGACAGCGTGCGCTACTCGCTGGCCCACCGCGGCGAGGCGCTGCGGTATGCCCTCGAGTTCGCGCGGGGAATGGACCCCACGGTAGCCGACCGGTTCGTGGGGATGTGGGTCAACGAGATGACGGTGGACTGCGGCGAGCGCGGGCGGCGGGCGGTGCAGGAGCTGCTCGACCGTGGCCACGCCGCGGGAATCATCCCGCGCCGGGTAGCGGTGGACTTCGTCCCGGCCTGAATGGCTCCCCTCGGTCCCCCGGCGGCGTTCCCCGAGATCGACCTTCCGGGCCTGGACGGGAAGCGGGCGCCGATCTCCGAGGCGTGGGCGCGGGGCTGGGCCCTCATCGCCGTCGGCCACAGCGAATGCGAAACGACGCGGCTGACCCTTCCCTTCGTGGACCGCATCCATCACCGGAGCCCACCCACTTCGGCGGCCGTGGCGGTGCTGCAAGACGCCGTGGCGGACGCCCGCGTCCTCGTCGACGAGCTGGCTCTCGAGCTTTCGGTGCGTCTGGAGGAAGATCCCTATCCGCTCGCGAAGCAGCTCGGGCTCGGCACCGTGCCGACGCTGTTCCTCGTCACGCCCCAGGGACGGATCGACGCGGTCGCCGAAGCCTTCCGGCGCGCCGACCTCGAGGCGTTCGCCGCCCGCTTGCAAGTGCCTCCGCCCCTCTTCCTTGCTGGCGACGATGCGCCCGCGCTGCGCCCGGGGTGACTGCCGCGCGTCGCCTCGGAGAGGTGACATGGCGGTCGCGCTGCTGACCCTGGCCGTCGTCGGCACTCTTACCCTGCTCGTGACGACCGTCCTCGGCTATCTCGTCCCCTCCGATGCCGCCCGCATGCGGCAGCACTTCCTCCTCGCCCTCGGCAGCACCACGCTGCTCGTCATGGCCCATTCGTTCATCATGTTCTTCCTCATCGCCACCGGCGTGGAGCTGAAGGACATGGAGAAGGCGCGCGGCTGGGGTGACTCGTTCCGCCGGCGCACGGTTGCGCTCAAGTCGCAGGTCTTCCCCGCGATGACGCTCGCCCTCCTGCTGGTCATCGCGAACTTCATGCTGGGGG
>QHVJ01000269.1 GCA_003222275.1 Acidobacteriota bacterium
CCTCCATCGCGCCGCCGACGATGTTCTTGCGGAAGGTGTAGAGGAACTGGCGGATGCCTTCCTTGCCGTAGCGGGCCGCGATGTACTCGAAGGCGGCGTGGCCGAGGTTGTAGACGAGGCGCGGGTTGGGGCTGTCGCCGTACTCCTCGAAGCGCGACAGCTTGGGGATCTGGTCCGTGACCGCGGCGTCGCGCACCGACATGAGATCGAGGTTGTCCCAGAGCCCGCGCTCGTAGTCGGCGAGGCCCTCGTCCACCCACAGGGGCACCTGGCGGTGGACGAAGTTGCGCGGGATGAGGTCGAACTCGAAGACGTGGGTCAGCTCGTGGGTGATCAGGCCCTGCAGGCGGTCGGGCGGCTCGTCGATGGGGACCACCATCCGGTCGCGCGAGGGCTCCGTGAAGGCGGCCACCCCTTCGGGCACGAACCCCCCGAAGAGGTTGGTCTGCTCGAACTCCGAGTGCGTCTTGTAGAGGATGATCGGGATGGGGAAGTTGATCTCGTGCTTGAGGTCGGAAGAGATCTTCTGGTACCCGCTCTCCGCGTAGGACACGATCCGGGCGAGGTGCTGCTCGAACTCGGGGTAGTAGTACACCTCGAAGTGCGGGCTCTTGTAGACCCGCCACGCGAAGTTGTCGTAGTTGACCTTGTTCTTCCCGTAGTACGGGATGAACTGCGCGTCGGCTTGTGTCGCGCCGAGCGCGACGAGCAGCGCGACGGCCGGCAGGCCCGCGGTCCGGAGGCGGGTGGACATGGGGTTACCTACTTGAGCAGGACGCGGGTGCCCCGGATCTTCTGGGGCGAGATGACACCCAGGAAGTTGGGGAGGAGCCGGTCCATGAGCTCGAAATACGACGAGAGGGGCGATACCTTCTGGTCTTCGCCGTAGAGGACCTCTTCGGTGAACTTCTCCTTGTGGAGCGTCTGGCCCGTGCGGCCATCGACGAAGTAGAACTCCGCGTTCAGGCTGAATCCCTTGCGCTCGAGGTAGCGGTTGCCCCGCACCAGGCGCGGGCGGTTGAACTGGTCGCGCACCACCCGCTCCTCCGACTGGAACCCGGAGCGGTTCTGCGCGTCGAAGCCCACGCGGCCGGTGACGATGAGGGGGTTCTGGTACTCCTCCCCGACCTTCCGCCAGAACTCGCCGTCCTGCAGCACCCGGTCGGCGTCGAGGCGGTACTGCTCGCGCTCCTGCTTGGTGTACTTGCCGCCTTCGCCGAGCTTCTCGAGCGACTTCTCGAGGGCGTCGTTGAGCGGCGGACGGTCGGGCTCCAGGACCTGCAGCTTGGTATTGGACCGGAGCTGGTTCTGCAGAAGCCGCGTCGTCTCCGGCGCCAGCTCCACGTCGGCTTCACCGAGGTCCGTCACGAAGCCCGCGACGAGCACGCGCCGGAAGGCGCTGACGTCGATCTTCGACTGGAGCGGCGTTTCGACCGGGATCTCGACGAAGCTGGCGCAGGCCACGAGGCTCGTCCCCGCCAGGACGAGCATCAGCGGACGCCCGCCGCTACGGCTTTTTCTTCGCTTTTCGGTTGCGCTTGTCATCGGCTTCCCGGAACAGGTCGTAGTTCTGCTGGATGTAGATGTTGCCCGGCTTGAGCTTGAGGGCCTTCTCGTAGGCCGCCCGCGCCTCCGTGAACGCCCCCTGCTGCTCGAGCGCGATGCCCAGGTTGTTGAGGGCTTCGGCGTTGTTGGGTTCGAGGGCCACCGCTTTCTCGAACCGGAAGCGCGCCTCGCTCCACAGACCCTTGCGGGCGACGTCGATACCGAAAGCGATCTCGTGATCGCTGGTGGTGGAGCTTCCGGGGACGAAGGCGAGGACGACGAGCGTCAGGAAGGGGGCCGCCAGCATGGCATCTCCCCGGAGGGAGCGAACGTTGAATCTTAGTCGTCGGGCGCCTGCAAAAGCAAGGCCGGTGCCACTGAGTCCTGCGCTGCTTCGGCCTTTCCGGCGCCCCGGCCAGGTCGTCTGTCCGAGGCGCAGGACAGCGGTGTGTCCGCGGGCGGACACGGACGGGCGGACCTGGGCCGGCACCGGGTGCTCCGTACAATGGCCGCCCCGAACGGAGGGGGGTGGCCATGGCCTCGACTTTCGACCTTCTGACCCTGGCCGTGCTCGCCGACGTCGGTCCCCGGCGGGCCACCGCCCTCCGTGCGCGCGGTCCGCTGGACGGCGTCCTGGCGCATCCCGATGACCATGCCGATGTCCTCCCCGCGGAGGCGCGGCAGGAGCTGCGCTCGGGGGCGGCGCGCCAGCGCGCGCAGGAGGAGCTGAAGCTCGCCGAGCGGCGAGGCGTGCGCATCGTCGGGCTCGACGAGGATAGCTATCCCGTCCTGCTGAAACACATCTACGATCCCCCGCCGGTGCTGTACGTGCAAGGCGGCGTGGCCGGCGATGAGGGCGCCGTCAGCGTAGCCGTGGTGGGAGCACGCAAGGCGACGCCGGCCGGCGGCGCGCTGGCCCGGCAACTCGCCCGCGAGCTGGCCGGCGCCGGCGCGGTCATCGTCTCCGGCCTCGCCCGCGGCATCGACAGCGAAGCCCACCGGGGCGCCCTCGAGGGCTACGGGCGGACGGTGGCCGTTCTCGGCTCCGGCCTCGATTGCCTCTACCCGCCCGAGAACGCGGGTCTGGCGTCGCAGATCGCGCGTTCGGGCGCGGTCGTCTCGGAGTTCCCCTTCGGCACCGGGCCCCACGCCGGCAACTTTCCCCGGCGGAACCGGGTCATCGCGGGCTGGGGACGAGGGGTGGTCGTCATCGAGGCGCAGGCCAGGAGCGGCGCCCTCGTCACCGCTCGCTGCGCGCTCGAAGAAGGGCGGGAGGTGATGGCGGTTCCCGGCCATCCGACCCAGGCGAACGCGGAAGGGACGAACCAGCTCCTGCGCGACGGGGCGGCCGTGGTCCGTAACGCCTCCGACGTGGCCGAGGAGCTGCGGTGGGTGATGCCCGTCACCGAGGGCGGGCCGTCCTCGTCGGACGATCTCGTCGCCGTCCTGCGCCCCGATGCTCCGCTGGGGCTCGACGAGCTCCAGGCGCGGAGCGGACGCAGCCCCGGAGAGCTGCTGGCGCGCCTGGCCGAGCTGGAGCTGGAATGCCGCGTCCGGCGGCTGCCCGGAGGGCTCTTCGTCCGGCGGTAGGTGACAAGTCGGGTACAGTAGATACGGGAGGCGTTCCCTCAGTGGCCAAGAACCTCGTCATCGTCGAGTCGCCGGCCAAGGCGAAGACGATCAACAAATATCTCGGGCCGGACTTCCAGGTCAAGGCCTCCATGGGCCACGTCCGCGACCTGCCCAAGAAGAGGCTGGGCGTGGACGTGAAGAAGGGCTTCCAGGCCGAGTACGAGGTGCTGCCGACCCGGAAGAAGGTGATGGAGGAGCTGAAGTCGGCGGCCGGCGGCGCGAGCGCGATCTACCTCGCCGCCGACCCCGACCGCGAGGGCGAAGCGATCTGCTGGCACCTGGCCGAGGAGCTGGGGGCGAAGGCGCGGAAGAAGGTCCGGCGCGTCGTCTTCAACGAGATCACGAAGCGGGCCATCGAGCAGGCCTTCGAGCACCCGGGCGAGGTCGACGAGAAGAAGGTCGACGCGCAGCAGGCCCGGCGGATCCTCGACCGCCTGGTGGGCTACAAGGTCAGCCCGATCCTCTGGGACAAGGTGCGGCGCGGGCTGTCGGCGGGCCGCGTGCAATCGGTGGCCCTGAGGCTCATCTGCGAACGCGAGCGCGCGATCCGGGCGTTCGTCCCCGAGGAGTACTGGACGGTCGTCGCCCACCTCGAGGCGGCCGCGCCGCCGGTCTTCCCCGCCAACCTCGTCAAGAAGGACGGCAAGAACGTCGAGATCGGCAGCGAGGAGCAGGCGAAGTCCGTGCGGGCCGACCTGGAGAAGGCGGCCTTCCGGGTGGCGAAGGTCGTCGCCCGCGAGCGCAAGCGGAACCCCATTCCCCCGTTCACGACGTCGAAGCTGCAGCAGGAAGCCTTCAAGAAGCTCCGCTTCTCCGTCAAGAAGACGATGCAGGTGGCGCAGCGGCTCTACGAAGGCGTCGAGCTCGGCGCGGACGGGAGCATCGGCCTCATCACCTACATGCGCACGGACTCGTTCCGGGTCGCGGGCGACGCGTTGTCCGCCGTCCGCGAGCGCATCGCGTCCACCTATGGCGAAGAGTACCTGCCCGAGAAGCCCACGTTCTACCGCAGCAAGAAGGACGCCCAGGACGCCCACGAGGCGATCCGGCCGACCTACCTCGACCGCGACCCCGAGGGCATCCGCCGATTCCTCTCCAAGGACGAGTACGCGCTCTACAAGCTGATCTGGAACCGGTTCGTGGCTTCCCAGATGAAGCCGGCGGTGTACGACGAGACGATCGTCGACATCGAGGCGGGTGCCTACCTGCTCCGCGCCAAAGGGTCCACGCAGAAGTTCAAGGGCTTCCTGGCCGTGTACGAGGAAAGCCCCGACGAGCGCGTCCAGAGGAAGCCTTCCGCCGAGGACGCAGAAAAGACCGACACCGGCGAGGCCGAGAACGCAGAGGGGGCCACGGCGCCGGAGGTCGTCCTCCCGCTCCCGCCGCTGGCCGAGGGCGACGCACTGGCCCTCAAGAAGCTCGACACCGATCAGCACTTCACCGAGCCCCCGCCGAGGTTCAGCGAGGCCAGCCTCGTGAAGGAGCTGGAGGAGAACGGCATCGGCCGGCCCTCGACCTACGCGTCGATCATCGCCACCATCGAGGCGCGCGACTACATGGAGAAGCGCGAGGGCAAGCTCTACCCCACCGAGCTCGGCTTCCTCGTGACCGACCTCCTCGTCGAGAGCTTCCAGGACATCATGAACGTCGAGTACACGGCCGCGATGGAGCTGGAGCTCGACGAGATCGAGGAGGGCAAGGACAACCTGCTCAACACCCTCAACCAGTTCTGGAAGAAGTTCGAGAAGGACCTGAAGAAGGCGCAGAAGGACATGAAGGACGTCAAGGCCATGGAGGAGAAGACCGACGAGGTCTGCGACAAGTGCGGATCTCCGATGGTCATCAAGTGGGGCCGCTACGGGAGATTCCTGGCCTGCTCCGCCTATCCCGAGTGCAAGAACACCCGGCAGCTCGCCGGCAGCGGCGATGAAGGCGGGCCGGAGCTGCACGAGGACGTGGCCAAGGAGGTCTGTCCGCTCGACCCCGCCCACGGGCCGATGGTTCTGAAGAAGGGGCGCTACGGCCCGTTCCTGGCCTGCCCCAACTACCCGGAGTGCAAGGCCACCAAGCGCCTCGTCCGCGGCGCCGAAGGCAAGCTGCAGGTCGAGGCGCTCAAGCCGATCGACGAGAACTGCCCGGAGTGCGGCAAGCCGCTCATGTGGCGGCGCGGCCGGTTCGGTCCCTTCATCGCCTGCAGCGACTACCCCAATTGCAAGTACATCAAGAAGAAGGAGGCGCGCGAGATCGGTCTCCTCTGCCCGGAGTGCGGCCAGGGCCAGGTCGTGGAGCGGAAGGGACGCTGGGGACGCTCGTTCTACGGATGCAAGCGCTACCCGGAGTGCAAGTTCACCGCCTACCACCTCCCGATCGCCGAGCCGTGCCCGGACTGCGGCCGGCCCTACCTGCTCGCCAAGGAAACGAAGAAAGAGGGCAAGGTCATCTACTGCGGCAACGAGGCCTGCCACTACAAGCGCGAAGCCGCCTGACCCGGACTGGCCTCCGTCCTGGACCGGCTGTTCCTCGCAGAGGCCGCAGAGAACCGCAGAGGCCGCAGAGACAGGAAATTCGTAGGGGCATCGCTGCGTAAAGGGCCCGTCGGCGGCGGCGCTATAATGCACTGTCTGTCGTTCTGTTCTCTGCGGTCTCTGCGTGCCCTCTGCGGCCTCTGCGTGGAAAAGCAATGGTTGAGCGCGTAACGATCGTCGGCGGAGGGCTCGCCGGCTGCGAGGCGGCGTGGCAGCTCGCGCGCCGCGGCATCGGCGTCGACCTCCACGAGATGCGGCCGGCCAAGCCCACGCCGGTCCATCAGACCGGCGATCTGGCCGAACTCGTGTGCTCGAACAGCCTTCGTGGCAACGCGCTCGACCAGGCCGCGGGCCTGCTCAAGGAAGAGATGCGCCGGATGGACTCGATCATCATCCGGGTCGCCGACGCCGTCCGCGTGCCCGCGGGCAGCGCGCTGGCCGTGGACCGCTCGCTCTTTGCACAGCGGATCACCGAAGCGGTGGGTGGCCTTCCCGAGGTGCGGATCCACCGCGGCGAGGTGACGCAGCTCCCGGAAGGGGAGGTGGCGATCGTGGCCACCGGCCCGCTGACCTCCGAGTCGCTGGCCGCCGCGATAGCGGCCTTCGTCGGCGGCTCGCACCTGTACTTCTACGACGCCGTCAGCCCGGTGGTCGAGGCGGACACCGTCGATTCCGCAAAGACGTTCAAGGCCTCGCGCTACGGCCGCGGGGGCGACGACTACGTGAACTGTCCCTTCACCGAGGAGGAATACCATGCCTTCTACGCGGCGCTGACTACCGCGGAGTGCGCGGCGCTGCACGCCTTCGAGCACGAGTTCTTCTTCGAGGGCTGCCTGCCCGCGGAGGTCATCGCCAGCCGCGGCCCCGAGACCCTCCTCTTCGGCCCGATGAAACCCGTGGGCCTGCTGGACCCCCGGACGGGAAGGCGTCCCTTTGCGGTCGTCCAGCTCCGGCAGGACGATCTCGCGGCCAGCCACTACTCGATGGTCGGCTTCCAGACGCAGCTGAAGTGGGGAGAGCAGAAGAGGGTCTTCCGCATGATCCCGGGGCTCGAGCACGCCGAGTTCGTGCGCTTCGGGATGATCCACCGGAACACGTACGTCAACGCCCCGAAGATCCTCGAGCCCACGTTCGAGACCCGACACCGCCGGGGCCTGTTCTTCGCGGGCCAGATGTCCGGGGTCGAGGGCTACGTGGAGTCGGCCGCCTCCGGGCTCATCGCGGGGCTGGGCGCCGCCCTCCGAGCGCGGGGCGAGGAGCCGGTCTCGTTCCCCGCGGACACGGCCCTGGGGGGTCTGGGCCGGTATATCGCCCGCAGTGATCCCGCGAACTACCAGCCGACCAACATTGCATTCGGCCTATTACCAGAACTACCCCACCATGTCCGGGACAAGGCACGCAGGCGGCTCGCTCTTTCCGCCCGGGCACTCGAGTCGCTGGAGCGCTTCCGGACCTCGCTGCGGGACGAGCCGGGACGGCGCCCCCTGCCGGCCCTGCAAACGTCAGGCTCTTGAAGAAGGCCCTCGCTGCGTTCCGTCGC
>QHVJ01000270.1 GCA_003222275.1 Acidobacteriota bacterium
CCTCATGCAGTGGGCCACCTACACCGGCGGCGTCACCCCCCAGCCGAACCTCTTCGGCGACGCGGCGTTCTGGATCTCGAAGTTTCGGGAGCTGTACCTGTCCGGCCGGCCGTTCCGCGAGTTCGACCGCATGGTGGGGAATCCCTCGCCCTGGTTCCAGCGCGTGCTCCAGCACCCGCGGGCCGACGACCACTGGAGGTCGCTGCGGCCGAGCGCCGCGGACTACGCGCGGATCGCGATCCCGGTCCTGACGATCACCGGGCACTACGACGACGACCAGTACGGCGCGATGCACTATTACCGGAGCCACATGGAGCACGGCACCGCCGAGGCGAAGCAGCGGCACTTCCTGATCGCCGGGCCGTGGGACCACGCGGGGACGCGGACCCCGAGCCGCGACGTGGGCGGCCTGACCTTCGGGCCGGCCAGCCTCGTGGATCTGAACGCGCTCCACAAGGCCTGGTACGACTGGACCCTGAAGGGGGGGCCGAGGCCCGAGTTCCTGAGGGACCGCATCGCGTACTACGTCGTCCCCGGCGACGAGTGGAAGTATGCCGGCCGCTTGGAGTCGATCGCCCCTGAAACGCGGACCCTCTACCTGGATTCGAACGGATCCGCGGGCGACGTGTTCCGGAGCGGCTCGCTCTCCTCCGCCCGGCCCGGCACCTCGAGCCCGGACCGCTACACCTACGATCCTCTCGACACGCGGCCCGCGGCGCTGGAGACCGAGGAGATCCGCAGCTACCTGACCGACCAGCGCTACGTGCTGAACACGTTCGGCAACGGCGTCATCTACACGAGCGAGCCTTTCGCCGCGCCCGCCGAGATCACCGGCTATGTGCGGTTCTCGGCCTGGATGGCCCTCGACGTGCCGGACACCGACTTCCGCGTTTCCCTGTACGAAGTGCCGGCCGACGGGACGAGCGTGCTCCTCGCCGAGGACGTCAAGCGCGCCCGATATCGGGAGTCACTGGAGACCGAGACGCTCGTTCCTTCCCGCACGGTCTTGCGCTACGACTTCGACCAGTTCCCGTTCTTCTCGCGTCGCGTGGCCCAGGGGAGCCGGCTCCGCCTGTTCCTGCGCTGCCCGAACAGCATCTATCTCGAGAAGAACTACAACGGCGGGGGAGTGGTGGCCGACGAGACGCGCCGGGACGCCCGGACCGCCCACGTCACCGTCTACCACGACGCGAAGTACCCGAGCGCGCTGACGCTGCCCGTCGTGAACTAAGTCAGAAGCGGCGGACGAGGTGCTCGGCGAGCTCGTGAAGAGCCCCGACGACGGCGGGGTCGAGGCCGAGCGCAGCGATCGCCGCGAGTGGCGCCAGGAGTCCGGCCCAGGCTCCGGCCTCCGCAACGAGAGAAGCCGGTTGCGAAAGGTCGCGGGCAAGGAGCAGGCGGACGCGGCGGCCGACGTCGCCGTCCCCCAGGGCGCTTGCCATCACGCCGGCTTCGGGCGGCGCCAGGCGAGCCACCTTGACCAGCGCGGAGGCGAGCTCGACCGCCGCCGTGGGACTGCCCTCGACCGCGCGCCGGTCGGCCGCGGCCTCGGCCGCGCCCGCCCATTCACGTTCGAGCCGGACGCCGAAGCGCGTCAGGGACAACGCACCGGGGCAGCCCGCCAGGCACAGGCGCACGAGGTTGTCGCGGCTGGCCGCGTGGGCCAGCTCATGTCCGAAAGCGGCTTCGAGCTCGACGGGGGTGAGCGCATCCAGCAGGGCCCCCGCCACGATCAAGCGCGGGCGCCACAGACCCGACAGCCAGAACCCGGCCGCGCCCAAGCGCGTCCGCCACACCGGGAACGGAATCCCCGGTAGTTCGATCCGGTCCGCGGCTCGGAGCCACGCCGCCTCGATGCCGCGCGTGGACCGCCAGGCGCGGACCGCGAGCAGGGGGCCCCGGACCAGCAGCGCGATCGCGGCCAGGGCCGCCAGCCCCAGCATCGGGCCCACGCTCTCGCGAGCGTCGCGGGGCTCCAGCCAAACGTAACCGGGAGCCACCACGAGGGCCGCGAAGAGCATTGCGGCCGCGCACGGGAGGACGCGGGCGGCGGCGAGCCACCGCCGCCGCTGTGACGGTGACCATCGCCGGACGCCATCGCCCACGAGCGCCCACACCGCGGCGATCCAACCGGTCGCCGCCAGGTCGACGACCAGGAAGCCGGCCAGGCAGAAGCAAGTTCCGACGATCAGGTACGTCATCGTCCCTCGCGGCGGAGCTGGCCGCGCCTCTCGCGGATCATCCGTTCGAGCTCTTCCAGCAGGGCTCCGTCGGTCTGCCCGAGCGTGTCCACCAGGCCCGACAGGAGAGGCCGCGCGGACTCGCGCGTCGCTCCGAGCAGCCAGGCCATCAGGCGCCGAGCGATGGACTGCTCCAGATCGCGGGGAGTGATCCGCGCGGAATAGAGGAACGCGCGGCCTGCCTTGTGCCGGCCCAGCACACCCTTCTTGTACAGGCGGTCCAGCGTGGTCATGACCGTGGTGTACGCCAGGCCGCGCAGGGCGGGCTGGAGGTCGCGGACGCTCACGGGAGCGCCGCGCTTCCAGACGATCTCGACCACGCGGGCCTCCAGCGGCCCGAGGCCGGCGACCGTCGAGAGGCGCGTTGCGCGATCCCTGGCCACGACGCGAGTATAGGTCAGGACGGGAAAGATCAGTGTCCTGCTGTCGATTTCCGGCGCGGCCGTTCGACTAGAGGACGAGAGGCGCATGGGGCGCCCGATAAATGCAGAGAGGACGAGACATGAAGTATCTGTTGCTGATCTACGAGAAGGAGGCCGACTGGGCGGCCATTCCGGAAGCGGAGAAGGGCAAGATCTTCCAGGAGTACATGGACTACTCGAAGCGGATCCGCAAGAGCGGGAACTACATCGGGGGAGAGGCGCTGCAACCGGTCTCGACCGCGACCACCGTCCGCGTGAAGAACGGGAAGACCTTGACCACCGACGGGCCCTTCGCGGAGACCCGCGAGCAGCTCGGCGGCTTCTTCCTGGTGGACGCCAAGGACCTCGACGAGGCCATCGCCCTCGCCGCCGGCATTCCCGGGTCACGCACGGGCTCGATCGAGGTGCGGCCCATCATGCCGACACCGCCCGTCGAGTAGCTCGTCCCCATCGCCGCCCGGCGGATTACACTGCCGGGCGGCGCCATGGACCTCGACACGCTGTATCGCGAGGAGCGCCCGCGCGCCCTCGCGACCCTGATCCGCCTCCTCGGCGACTTCGACCTCGCCGAGGACGGTCTGCAGGAAGCGTTCGCCGCCGCGCTCGAGCAGTGGCCGGCCGCGGGCGTCCCGCGGAACCCGCGGGCGTGGCTGGTCTCCACCGCCCGGCACAAGGCGATCGACCGCGTGCGCCGCGATAAGAGCCTGGCCGCCAAGCAGGCCGAGATCGCCTACCTCGGCGAGGTGGCGGTCCCGGCTCCCGGCCTCGCGGAACAGCCCTTCACGGACGACCTCATGCGGCTGATCTTCACCTGCTGCCATCCCGCGCTCGCCCTCGAAGCCCAGGTGGCCCTGACGCTGAAGACCCTCTGTGGCCTCTCCGTGGACGAGATCGCGCGCGCCTTCCTCGTGCCGCCGTCGACGATGGCCCAGCGGCTCGTGCGCGCCAAGGCGAAGATCCGCGGCGCCCGCATCCCCTACGAGGTGCCCGGGAGCGACCAATTGGCCGAGCGGCTGGACGGCGTATTGCGCGTCGTGTACCTGGTCTTCAACGAGGGCTACGCGGCCACCTCCGGCGATGCGCTCGTGCGCCGTGAGCTGTGCAACGAGGCGATCCGCCTCGGGCGCCTGCTGCGCACGCTCTTCCCCGACGCGAGCGAGGTCGCCGGCCTCCTCGCTCTCACGCTCCTGCACGACTCGCGGCGGGCCGCGCGGCTGGACGAGCGCGGGGATCTCGTCACCCTGGAGGAACAGGACCGCTCGCGGTGGGACCGCGGGCAGATCGCCGAGGGCCAGGCGCTCGCCGAGGCCGCGCTGCGGCGGGGAGGCGCCGGCTTCTACGCGCTTCAGGCGGCGATCGCCGCGCTGCACGCGCAGGCGGTGCGGGCGGGCGAGACGGACTGGCCGCAGATCGCGGCGCTGTACGCGCTCCTGCTCCGCCTGCACCCGTCGCCGGTCGTGGCTCTCAACCATGCGGCGGCGGTGGCAATGGGGGAGCGGCTCGACCGCGGCCTGCGCCTGATCGAGCAGCTCGAAGCGGGCGGCGAGCTGCAGTCCTACCACCTGCTGCCGGCCGCGAAGGCCGACATCCTGAGGCGGCTCGGCCGCCGCGCCGAGGCGGCGGCGGCCTACGAGCGGGCGCTCGAGCTCGTCACCCACGAGGCCGAGCGCCGCTACCTCGAGCGCCGTCTGCGGGAGGTTCGCTCGACGCCCTGAGCAAGAGCGCTACGATGTACGGGACGCCGAAGCCTGAAGGGGGTGATCGATGAAGGTCGGAGCGATCCGCGCCGCGGTAGTTACCGCCGTCGTCCTCGTCGTATCGAGCGCGCGGGCGGCCGCGCCCGCGGCCCCGAGCCGAGGCCCGGCCACGCCGCCGGAGCTGGTGGCCACCTATGATGCGCTGGCCGATGCCATCCTCGGCGCGAACAAGGCCGAGAGGAAGCTGGTGATAGCGATCCTGGGCGCGACCTACGGACACGCGCAGTCGGAGCTGGCCCGCGCTGGCCAGGCCCTGAAGGCCAACGACGCCGGGGCGGCCCGCGCGGCCATCGAGAACCTGGCCACCGCGGTCGGCCAGATCGGGACCGAGGGGGACAACGCCGTCGCCGGCGTGCGCAAGCGCCTGCTCCAGGGGGGACACCACGCCAACGCCACCGGCGAGGCGCAAGGAGTCTTCGACGAAGGGTACGTGGTCGTGACCAAGGTGGCCAAGCAGGCGTTCCTGGGCGCCTCCCGGACGCTCGCCATGCTCGCGCGCTCCCCGAAGGCCGAGGCACTGGAGCAGGAATGGAAGAAGGTCGAGGCGGCGTGGACGAAGTACATCGCGTCCGCGAAGTAGAACCATTCCGTCCTGGACGAGGCTGACCGGCGCGCTCGGAAGCGCCGGCTTCCTGCTCTGCGGGTCCGGGCCCCCGTCGCCGGCAACGCCGGCCGGCCACTTCCGTTTCGTGGACGTCGCCCCGCGCGTCGGCCTCACGCGCGTGCTGGAGGCCGGCCGGCCCGGAAAGGATCACCTGCTGGATTCGGCGGGGGCGGGGGCGGCGTTCCTCGACTACGACAAGGACGGTCGCCTCGACATCTACGTCGTGAACGGCTGGCGTCTCGACGGCGCGCAGGTCGTCGCGCGGGGCAAGAACGCGCTCTACCACCAGCGCCCCGACGGAACGTTCGAGGACGCGACGGACCAGGCGGGAGTCGGCGGCGAGGGGCAGTGGGGCAGCGGCGTCGCGGTGGCCGATTACGACAACGACGGCTGGCCCGACATCCTCGTGACGAGCTTCGGGCGCAACCTCCTCTACCGCAACCTCGGCCACGGGCGCTTCGAGAACGTGGCCGCGCGGGTGGGGATCGAGGCCCCCGGCTGGAACACCGCCGCGGCCTTCTTCGACGCGGACGGTGACGGCTGGCTCGACCTCTACATCGCGCAGTACATCGACTGTACGCTCGACGACGTGCTCAGGGCGAAGCCCGCCCTTTCCTGGCGGGGCCTGGAGCAGGTGGCCTACGGACCGTTCGGCCTGAAGGGCGCGCCCGACCACTTCTTCCGCAACGTGAAGGGCCGCTTCGTCGACGCCACCGAGGAAGCGGGATTGAAGGACGCCGCCCTCGGCTTCGGGTTCGCCGTGCGCGCGGTCGACATCGACGACGACGGCGATCTCGACCTGTACGTGGCCAACGACTCCGATCCGAACTACCTCTATCGCAACGACGGGACTGGCCATTTCAGGGAGGTGGGGGTGCCGACCTCCACCGCCTTCGACGCCAACGGCGCCGCCCAGGCCAGCATGGGCATCGCCGCCGGCGACGTGGACGGCGACGGCATCCTCGACCTCTTCGTCACCAGCTTCTCCGAGGATTTCTCGACGCTCTACAAGGGCCTCGGCGGCGGCTTCTTCTCGGACGTCAGCCGCGAGACCGGGGTCGGCCCCGCCACGTACCGTCCGCTTTCCTGGGGCACGGCGCTGGCGGACTTCGACAACGACGGGGACCTGGACCTCGTCGTCGCCAACGGCCACATCTACCCGCAGATCGACCGGCATCCCGAGGTCATCGGGACCTATCGCCAGAGGAACCTGCTCCTGGAGAACCGCACCCTCCGCGACGACGTCCCGGTGGGAGCGCCTCCGGAAACGCTCTTCCGTGACGCGAGCGACCAGGCCGGTCCCGGCTTCCAGATCGTCCGGTCGCACCGTGGCGTGGCCGTGGGCGACTTCGACGACGACGGCCGCCTCGACATCCTCATCACCGCGCTCGACGAGCCGCCCGAGCTGCTGCACAACGAGGGACCGGCCGGATCGTGGCTGACGGTGGCTTGCGAGGTTCCGGGCGGCACCGCCATCCCGATCGGGACGAAGGTGACCGTCACTGCCGGCGGTCGCAAGGTGACCCGGGACATCGCGGCCGGCGATTCCTACGCGAGCACGCACGACCCCCGGCTGCACTTCGGCCTGGGCAAGGCGGAGAGCGCCGACGAGGTTCTCGTGCGCTGGCCGGACGGGACGCGCTCGACCCGCACGAACGTCCGCGCCCGTCAGCTCCTGGTGGTGAGAAAGGGGACCTGAAGCGCCCCGCCCTTTCTCTGTCCGTCCAGAGCGGGCGTGATATGCCGCCCGCCAGGCCGGCCTATCACATCGGCGCGAGCGCGTCCGTGAAGGCGCCATCGCCAAGGGAGTCAGGCGGTTGCTAAGATGGAG
>QHVJ01000079.1 GCA_003222275.1 Acidobacteriota bacterium
TCCGGCATGACCGGTCATACCGAGGCCGTCCGCGTCGTCTTCGACCCGCGCAAGGTCCGCTACGAGGACCTGCTGCGCGTGTTCTGGGAGAGCCACGACCCCACGCAGGGGATGCGCCAGGGCAACGACGTCGGCACGCAGTATCGCTCGGCCATCTACTGGCGGGACGAGGAACAGCGGCGGGCCGCCGAGGCGTCGCGCGACGCCTATCAGCGCGCCCTGCGCGCCGCCGGCCGCGGGGAGATCACGACCGAGATCGCATCCGCGCCGGAGTTCTACTACGCCGAGGAGTACCACCAACAGTACCTGGACAAGAATCCCGGCGGCTACTGTGGACTGGGCGGCACCGGCGTGTCATGCCCGGTCGGTGTGACTACGGCTGAACCTTGATTGAGCAAGGGGCGCTGCGGCGCGCCCCCTTGACGACCGAGCGTAAGCGAGGTCGCGCTGGCGAGGCTCCACTCAGTGGAGGCTCGCAGCAACCCCCGCTCGCTCCGCGGGAGTGAATCCCGCTTCGCTCGCAGCTTTGGCTGACTGCTGATTGCTGACCGCTGATCGCCGACTGCTTCTAGGCGGTCACTGCTCGCAGCTTGCGATTCAGGCTGTGCATCTGCCGGCGAACCGACTTGAGCTGCGCGTGGTCGTGGGCCTCGAGCGCCTTGTCGCGTGCGGACTTCAGCTCGCGGAGCTTCGCCTTCAGCCCGGCCTTGTCGGCCCCCGGCTTCCCGGCGTGCGGGTGATGGATATGGGCGTCGATGCCGAGGGCCTTGCAGATGGCCGGGAGCAGGTGCTCCTTGTTCATCTGCGTGTAGCCCTTCACCGCCTCGTTGTCGATCCCCTTGGCGATCTCCCGCAGCTCGTCGACCGTCTTCTTCTTCAGCTCTTCGTAGGTCTGGGCCATCGCAATCTCCTCCGGGCCAACGGGCGCGCTCGCATTCTACACCGCGATCGGACGCACCTCGTCCGGCCACCGGGTTAGTCTCCTCCCATGGGCAGGCTTCCGCGAGGCGTCGTGCGCGGCGACGACGGCGTCGTCCGCTGCTTCTGGGGCGACGGCGATCCGCTCTACCGCCGCTACCACGACCGCGAATGGGGATTGTCCATCCGCGATGGGCGCCGGCTCTTCGAGAAGGTCTGCCTCGAAGGATTCCAGGCCGGGCTGAGCTGGCTCATCATCCTCCGCAAGCGCGAGGCCTTCCGCCGCGCCTTTCGCGGCTTCGACTTCCACGCGGTGTCCCGGTTCGGTCCCCGCGACGTCGATCGCCTGCTCCAGGACGCCGGAATCGTCCGGCATCGGGGCAAGATCGAATCGGCCATCAACAACGCGGCCCGGGCGGTCGAGCTGGAGCGCGAGTTCGGATCGCTCTCCGCCTACTTCGCGCGCTTCCGTCCCGAGCCCGCTTCGCGTCCGCGACGTCTGACGTGGAACGCCCTCCAGCGCCTCTCGGCGCCCGCCGAGGCGGTGGCCCTCAGCCGCGACCTGAAGGCCCGGGGCTGGACCTTCGTCGGCCCCACCACGCTCTACGCGTTCATGCAGGCGATGGGCCTCGTCAACGACCATCTGGAGGGCTGCCCCGCGCGAATCCGCGTGGAGCGCCGCCGCCGCCCCCGGATTCCTGCGACAATGGCCTCGAGGAGGTCTGGCCATGCTGCGAACGCTCATCGCCGCTCTCCTGGCCGCGGGGCTCGCGGCCGTTCCCGCCTCGGCCGATCAAGGCAAGGGAAAGGGTAAGTCCAAGGGCAAAGGCAAGGACAAGGGCCACGACGTCGTTGTGGTCAAGGATAAGGACGAGGGCCGTCGTGAGGTCCTCGTGTTCAGCGACCGCGACCGCGAGCAGGTGCGGGGGTATTGGGTGCAGACCTACGGGCGTGGGAAATGCCCGCCCGGCCTGGCGAAGAAGAACAACGGTTGCCGCCCTCCCGGCCTGGCCAAGGAGCGCTACGTCGTCGGCCAACGCCTGCCGGCGGTGGTGGTAGTGCAGCCGGCGCCGCGCGCCCTCGTGACTCGCCTGGGTCCACCCGCTCCCGGGTACCAGTACGTCATGGTCGATGGCGACCTGCTCAAACTGGCTGTAGGCACGCGGCTCGTCGTCGACGCGATCCACGCGGTGGTGGATTAGGCCGACTCGGCACGCCGGGGATCCGCTCCAGGACCCGTGGTCGTGTGCGCCCTAGGTCTCCGACCGCTCACGCCGGCGCGTCGCGACCTCGACCTTGACCAAGGAACAGCTGCGTGCGAACCCGAGCGCTCGCTTGATGGTCGGGAAGACTCGCGCACTGGCGATGGCAAGCGATAGCTCTGTGAGGACCGTTGCTCCGAGCTGCGATTCGATCTCGTCTCGCGCGGCTTCTTCGGAGCCATCCTTGGCGAGCACGCCCTCCGCGAACCTGACCGCGAGCGACAGCGCTCCGGGCATCTGCTCATGGTTGCGATCCAGGACAGCCCTGATTGCCGGAGGCTCCATCCCGTCGTCGAGTGCCGCGTTGACGGCGATCTGCACACAGGGCCCGCAGTCCTCATGCTGAGTGGCAACGATCCTCACGCCGTGGACAAGGCCTGGATCGGACCTGCGGCGATGGGCTGCCAGCGGGAGGAACAGCAGGAATTTCAAGAATCCGGAGAAGGAACTCTCGCCGATACGACCGAGATAATCCGCCGGGACACTGAGTGTCCTCACAGTCTACCAGGTAGTTGCGCCAGCAGCGACGCCGCATCATGCCGCTCGCGCCATCGTCGTACGCATCGTCCAGATGGTGAGCAGAGGGGACACACGAATGCCCTTCAGCTCGTGCGCGCAGGCACGGCGGGTACTCGCCTCCCGTCCACGTGCACGTGCCCGTCCCCGTTCCCGATCGGTCGTTGGCCGGCCTGGCCGGCTAGAAACTCAAGCGTGCGAGAAGCTCGATCCGCCGATTTCCCGCCGTCACTCCTCCCGGCCCGAAGCCGAAGCCGCCCGCGCTCGCGAGCGACTGGCCGAAGAAAGGCGAGGAGAGGTTCCCCACCGGCGCCGCCGGGTTGACGTGGTTGAGGACATTCTGCGCGGAGATCGAGAACGTCAGGCCGCGCCCCCCGCCGCCACCCTCGTCCCCTCCTTCCGGTCCTCCGCGTCCGCCGCCGTAACCTCCGCGACCCCCGAAGCCTCCACCGGCGCCGCCGCCTCGCCCGCCGCGGCCACCGCGCCCGCCTTCACCGCCTCGCTCACCGCCCGTCGGCCCGGCCTCCCGCCGGCCCCCCAAGGAAATCGTCTTGCTGAGGCGCAGGTTGACGACGACGAAGCCGGGACCATCACCGAAGTTCCTCGGGATGACGGGGCCGATGGCGCGCGTGTCGAGCAGGCCGTACGGGGTGGCCACGACGCCGGCCGCATCGGGATCGGTGGCGAAGGAGGGCCGGTCGGTGAACAGGCTGTCGCCGTTCAGGTCGCGGCCGACCGTGATGTTGTAGGGCCGACCCGAGGAGGCGATGACGAACGGGCTGATCCTCACTCCCCAGGGGCCCACGACGTTCCCGCCGAGCACGAAGCGCACCGGAACGTCGAGGGCGGCGCGGCCGTACTCGCCGGACAGGTCGTGCGGGTTGGCGGGGAACGTCCCCGCGCCGTCGGTGTCGCTCCGCGCTCTCGCGAAGAATCCCCGCGCGAAGACCGTGAGGCGGCGGCTGAGGCGGTTGTTCAGGCCCAGGATCGCCTGGTACTGGTCGAGGCGACCGGTGGCCTCGACCTGATACACGTTCCCCGCCGCCGCGCCCAGCGGCCGCACTCCGTCGGCCGCCGGGGCGTTGACGTTGCGGGAACGAAGCTGCCGCCGGCCCCACGTCGCGAGGAACGTCGCCGACAGCGTGAAGTTGCCCGGAAGCTGGCGCTCCATCCCGAGCGACGACTGGAAGCTGTATGGCGCGTCGAGGTCGGGGGCGACGCGCCACGTCGTCTGCGGCACTGCGAAGGCCACCAGCGCCGCCACCGAAGGGACGCCGGCCACGGCCTGATCCTGCCCGAAGAGCAGCCGGTCGAGCACCGCCGGATCCGTCACCACGTACTGTTGCTCGCGAAAGCCGTCGAAGCGGCGCGCCCGCAGCGTGAAGTCCTCTCCGAAGCGGTCGTAGAAGACACCCGCCCCGCCCCGCACGACCGTGCGCGCGCGGCCGCTGGCGTCCTTCTTGCCCACCGACCAGGAGAAACCCGCGCGCGGCGCGAGGTCCAGCCCGCCGGCGATGTTGTCCTGCTTCTCGTAGCGGAGCCCGAGGCTCACGATCAGATCCGGCCGGACGCGCCAGTCGTCCTGGACGAACGGGGCCACGTCCCACTGGCTCACGCTGGCCGCGGGATCGCCGCCCGCGATCTGGAGCTGGCTCGCTCCTCCGCCGAGGGCCCGGATCTGCGCCGCGCTCAGCCCCAGGCCCTCGAGCAGGAGCGTACGCCGGTAGCGCTCGAGGCTGCTCAGGGGACCGACGATCGGCTGTCCCTCCGCGTTGCGCACGATCCCGCCGTGGGCGTCGAGCTGCGGTCCGACGCCGCCCGCGAACAGCACCGTTCCCCCGAAGCCCTGGCGTGCGACGTCGTCCTCGCGCACCGCGCGCAGGCGGAACCCGGCCCGCACCGAGTGGCCCCCCTTCGTGAAGGAGGTGACGTTCTGCAGCTCCCAGCGGTCCTGCTGGTTGAGCGAAGGCCCGATCTGCGCGCCGCCGCCCGTGAACGCGTCCTGGACCTGGAGGGTCGGGACCGAGTCGTCACCGTTCTTGTCCGCGCGCTCCCGCGAGAACCGGAAATGCGTCTCGTTGACCACCTTCCCGAGGACGGTCGTCTCGGAGAGCTGGAACGTGTGCTGCGTCTGCGCCGTGCCATAGGCGCGGGAGAGAAGCGAGAAGCCGCCGACACCCACCTGGCTGCGATCGACGGACGAGTACGTGTAGCGCGCGGTGAAGGTATGGGAGGCGCCGAGCTGCCAGTCCAGGCGGGGGCTGAAGCTCGTCCGGCTCTGCGGGGCGAGGATCGCCCGGCTGAAGAGCTGCGGTGTCAGACCCGGGGAAAGGATCGTGGCGTTGACGATCTCGTTGTCGTCCACGGTGCGCTTCTCGAAGTCCAGGAAGTACGACGCCTTCTTGGCGATCAGGGGGCCGCGGAGAGTACCTCCCCACTCGCGGCGCTGGTAGGGCGCCCGGTTCGGGGCGAACGGGTTTCGGGAGTCGAGGGCGTCGTCGTTGAAGCGGAAGTTGGTATCGCCGCGCAGCCGGTCGCTGCCGGGCTTGGTGAAGATCTCGATGCGCCCGAAGCCGGGGCGGTCGTACTCCGCCGAGAAGGGGTTGGCGTTGAGACGGATCTCGCGGATCGCCGACTTGGGCGGGAGGCGGCCTCCCGTGAAGCCGTCGATGAAGATCTGCCCGCCGTTGGGCCCCGCCGCCGGCCCCGCCAGCGCCTGGAGCGCCTCCGCCATCTCGTCCGGATCGTCGGGCAGCGCGTCGAGGTCGTCGCCCTTGATCACGATGGCGCCGGCGTTACTCTGCGGCTCGAGGCTCAGCGGCGGGTTCGGGGACTTCACCGTCACGTTCTCCTCGACCGGGGCCAGCGCGAGCTGGACGTCCAGCACCGTCGTCTGACCGGCGGCCAGCTCCACCGCGTCTTTGGCGTACGGGCCGAACTTGTCGCGGGTCACGATCACGGTGTAGGTGCCAGGCCGCAGGCTGGAAAGGACGTACTCGCCGGCGGGACCGGTCACCGCCGATTTCTTGCCCGAAGCGCTTCTGGCTTCCACCTTCGCGCCCGCGATCGCACCGCCGAGCGGATCCGTGACACGTCCGCGAAGGGTCGCGCCCGCCTCGTCGGGGGGACCGAGCGAGGCCGCCAGGAGCGCCGCCAGGAGCCAGCTCACGGGATGCTGATCCCGAGGTCCATGAGATCGGGGGGCAATTCGGTGTCTCCGCCGCGCGTGCCGCGGCCGCCCGCCATGCGGGGCGCCGCCAGGGCCTCGAGGCCGGCGACGAGGGCGATCGCGTTGATGCGGCTCGGATCGCTCCCCTTCGTGCTCGACACGAGGACGCGGTCTCCCGGCTTGACCTCGGCGAGCGTCGTCGACGGGAGGCGCTCGAGCAGATCCTCCGGGGCGCCGCCCGGCGGACCGCCGCCGGTCCCCGGTCCCTCCCTCCAGCGTCCCATCCGCGCCCCCAGCTCCGCCGGGATGCGGCGCAGGCGCGCGTCGGCGCCGACGGCGACGCGAACGGGCTGGCCCGACTCCTCGTCGCGAACCGTCAGCTCGCCCCCGGCGGGATCGACCCGCGCCACCGTGCCCGCCAACGTGCGGAAGGTACCGAAGACGATCTGCTCGGGGACGAAACGGCTCCCGTCCTCGCTGCGGTCGCCCAGCGCCCGGAGCTGGTCGCCGACCCGCACCTCGGCGAGGGCACTCGGACCCGCATCGCTGAACTTCACCGAGTCGGAGGCGTAGCGGCGGAAGCGCACGCCCTCGCCCGTGGCGATCACGGTCGCCTGCGCCCCTCCGGGCCGCCGCGCCTGGAGCGTGATCTCGCCCCGGGCGGGGTCGACGGCGGAGACGACGCCCAGGATCCCGCGGCGCCGCCACTGCGCACGCTCGGCGTCCTGCTTCGCGCTGAGGTCCCCGCGCGTCATGACGACGACCTGACGGGCGGCGAGCGACGCCTTGTCTTCGGCGAGCCGGCCCCGGGCGAGCACGCGGTCGCCCACCGCGAGCTCCTCCAGTCGCGCCGGTGTGGCGTCGTTCAACGTGCTGGATCCGGGCCGGGCCTTGAGGAAGATCGTCTTCTCGTCGGCCCGGACCTCGACGGGCGCCCCGGGGTCGGTCTTGACCGTGAGACGCCGGGAGGAGAGGTCGAGGGCCGTCACTTCACCGATGACGGAGTCCGCCTTGCGGGGTGCCTCGGAGCCCGAAGCTTGGATGGCGGGGGCCGGTCTCACCAGGAGCGCGGCGATCAACCACGTCTTCATGTAGATCGAAGCCTGAAGGACGCGCCGCGCGGCGAGCATCCCGGCCCCCAGTTCGAGTTGTCTCGGGGGAGGGAAAAAGTTCCAGGGGCCGGGCAGCTACACCCTCAGTATCGGCAGGCGTCGCAGGCGCTTCCCCGTGGCGGCGAAAATGGCGTTCGCCACCGCGGGCGCGGCCGGCGGCAGGCCCGGCTCGCCGATGCCCGTCGGCCGCTCCGTGCTCGCCACCAGATGCACCTCCACCACCGGCATCTCCTGGATGCGCATGACCTCGAAGTCGTGGAAGTTGCTTTGCTCGGCCCGGCCCCCGGCGATCGTGATCGCGCCCTTCAGCGCCGCTGACAGGCCGTACACCACGGCGCTTTCCACCTGCGCCCGGACGCCGTCGGGATTCACTGCGCGCCCGCAGTCGACCGCGCACACGACGCGGTGGACGTGGGGGAGGCCCGCTTTGTCGACGGACACCTCCGCCACCTCGGCCACGTAGCTGTCGAAGGAGAAGGCGCAGGCGATGCCGCGCCCGCGCCCCGCTGGCAGCGGGCTTCCCCATCCCGCCTTGGCCGCCGCCAGGTCCAGCACGCCCTTGAACCGCCGCGTGTCGAGAGCAGATTCGGAATCCGGCGGCTGCTTGATCATGCGCGGCTCGGCGAGGAGGCGCTGCCGGAAGGCCAGCGGATCGGCCTTGGCCGCCGCGGCCAGCTCGTCGATGAACCCCTCGACGACGAAGGCGTTGAGCGAGGCTTCCACCGACCGCCACCAGGCGACCGGCACTCCCGAAGGCACGGGCGCGTACTCCACGCGCAGGTTCGGCACCGCGTAGGCCAGATCGACGGCTCCGCCGATCTCGCTCGCTTCCGGCTTCACGCGGTCCGGCGGGTCCCAGAAGCTGCGGATGGACGTGGAGACGATCCGGTGATGCCAGGCGACCGCGTTGCCCTTCGCGTCGACGGCGCCGCTCAGGCGGTGATAAGCGAAGGGGCGATAGAAGTCGTGCCGCATGTCGTCTTCGCGCGTCCACAGCAGCTGCACCGGGGCGCCCACCGCCTTGCCGACCTGGGCCGCCTCGACCACGAAGTCGGCCTGGTAGCGCCGCCCGAACCCGCCGCCCATCAGCGTCGTGTGGACGTTGATCGACGGCGGGGGCAGCCCGGTGACCTGGGCGATCGCGCTCCGCGTCCAGTCCGGAGCCTGCGTGGGCGACCACGCCTCCGCGCGGTCCGCCCGGATGTCCACGGTGCAGTTCATCGGCTCCATGGTCGCGTGGGCCTGGAAGGGCAGCTCGTAGACCGCATCGACCTTCTGCTCCGCGCCGACGAGCGTCGCCGCGGCGTCTCCCTCGTTGCGGACCACCTTGCCCGGCTGGGCCGCGATCGTCTCGCTGGCCTGCCTCAGCGTCTGGCTGCTCTCGCTCGCGTGCGGGCCGTGGTCCCAATCGATCTGGAGCGCCTGGCGGCCCTGCATCGCCGCCCAGGTGCTGTCGGCCACCACCGCGATGCCGCCCGCGGTGTGCGCGCCGGCTCCGACGGCAGGGATCTCCAGCACGTGACGAACGCCGGCGATCGCCTTCGCCTTCGTCGCATCGAACCGCGCGGCCTTGCCCCCGAAGGTCGGGCAACGCGCCACGACCGCGTAGAGGAGGCCGGGCACCCTCACGTCGATGCCGAAGCGGGCGCTGCCGTCGACCTTCGACGGGATGTCCGTGCGGGCGATCGACTGGCCGACGATGTGGAAGTCGTCCGGGTTCTTGAGCGGCACCTTGTTGAAATCGGGGATCGGCAGCTTCGACGCCGCCTCGACCAGCTCGCCATAGGCGAGGCGCCGGCGGCGCGGGCCGTGCACGATGAAGCCCTTCTCGGCCCGGCACGTCGCCGGCTCCACGTTCCACGCCGTCGCGGCAGCGCGGACGAGCATCTCCCGCGCGGCCGCCCCCGCCTGCCGCAGCGGAAGCCATGACCCCGCGACGCTCCCGCTGCCCCCGGTGCCGTGATCGTAGATCGAGGGGTCGGTGGGCGCCTGCTCCACCCGCACGCCGTTCCAGTCCACCTCCAGCTCCTCGGCCAGGATCATCGGCATCGCCGTCAGCGCGCCCTGTCCCATCTCCGACTTGGCCGTGATCAGGGTGACGGTGCCGCTCTTGTCGATGTGGATCCAGGCGTCGAAGGGACTCGGCTTCTTCTTCTCCTGGGCCTCCTGCGCCAGGGCGTCAATGGAGAAGCGGAAGCCGACCACGAGGGCGGCGCCGCCGGCGGCGCCGGTCTTCAGGAAGGCGCGGCGCGTCGTCACTTCCCACCTCCTTCCGCCGCGCGGTGGACCGCGCGCCGGATACGCTGGTACGTCCCGCAGCGGCAGATGTGGCCGCCGAGCGCGTCGTCGATGTCGGCGTCGGTCGGCCTGGGCTTCTTCGCCAGCAGCGCCGACGCGCTCATGAGCATGCCGGACTGGCAGTAGCCGCACTGCGGGACCTGCTCGGCGATCCACGCCTGCTGGAGCGGATGGCTGCGATCGGCGGAAAGGCCTTCGATCGTGGTGATCTTCTTACCGTCCACGGTGCCGACCGGCGTCACGCAGGAGCGCGCCGCCACGCCCTCCACGTGGACGGTGCAGGCGCCGCATTGCGACATCCCACAACCGTACTTCGTGCCCGTGTAGCCGAGGGCGTCACGGAGCACCCAGAGGAGCGGGGTGTCCGGTGCGACGTCGACCGCCTGCGAGCGGCCGTTGACGACGAGGGTCAGCTCCGCCATGTCGGGGTCAAACGTGCTACCCTCCGCCGCGGGAGGACGGGCGATGAGAGCCGGGATGCTGGTCGCCGCGCTCGCGACGCTGGCGTGCGCGTGGACGGTCGCGAGTTCGCTGGCGGCTCCTGCTCGCACGATCGCCATTACCGTGGACGATCTGCCCTTCGTGGGATATGGCCTCGCCCTGACGGGTATCCAGGAGGAGACGGCCAAGCTGCTGTCAGCGCTGAAGCGGAACCGGGTCCCCGCGATCGGCTTCGTGAACGAGGACAAGCTCGAGGTCGAGGGTCAGTTCGAAGCCCAGGTTGCCCTCCTCCAGGCATGGCTGGACGCCGGCATGGAGCTGGGCAATCACGGCTACGGTCACATCGATTTCAACTCCACTCCGCGGGAGCGCTACGAGGAAGCGGTATTGAAGGGGGAGGTGGCGACGCGCAGGCTCCTCGCCCGCCGCGGCGCGCGACCGCGATACTATCGGCACCCTTTCACCCATACCGGGCCGACCCGCGAGGCCAAGGCGGCCTTCGAGGCTTTCCTTGGCGCCCACGACTACGCCGTCGCCCCCTTCACGGTCGAGGACGCGGACTACCTCTTTGCCAAGGCGTACTCGGATGCCCGGCGGGCCGGCAACGCCGCCCTCGCCGAGAAGGTGCGCACCGCCTATCTCGACCATCAGGACACCATGCTCGCCTTCTTCGAGGCCGAGTCCCGTGACCTCTTCGCCCGGGACGTTCCCCAGATCCTTCTGATCCACGCGAACGAGCTGAACGCGGGAGCCATGGAAGAAGTACTCGCGCGGCTCCGGAAGCGCGGCTACGGCTTCGTCTCCCTCGACGAGGCGCTGCGCGACGAGTCGTACCGCAGCCCGGACGGCTATGTCGGCAAGGTGGGGCCTTCCTGGCTGCACCGCTGGCGCGCCGGCCGCGGCGGGGACGTGCAGTCCGCGCTCCGACGGGAGCCGGATCCGCCCCCGTGGGTCATGCGCCTCGTCCAGGGAGTGCCCTAGTCCTTCTTCTGCTCCTCCCACTCGACCTCGATCTTTCCGTCGGGGTCGAGGGCGAGGATGGCGTTCGAGAGCCGATCGGTCCGCGTCTTGATCGGGAGAGACACCTCGAAGGCCAACTCGTCCGGGCCGGTGGTTCGGGCCTCGAATCGCGGCACCTTCCCCCGCAGCAGAGTTCCCACGCGCGAACGCAGCTTGTCCACGTCCTTGCCCTTGATCTTGAGGGTGAACGCCTTCCGGGCCTCGGGCTCCAGCGATTCCAGCAGCCAGAGCACGCCCAGGATGAACACGGTGGCGCCGGCGGCGATCAGGTAGATCCCCGTACCCGAGGCCAATCCCACGGCGAGGGCGGCGAGCATGACCGCCGCGTCCTTCGGGTCCTCGATCTTGGAGCGGTACCGCACCAGGCTGGCCGCTCCCGCGATGCCGAAGGCCCGGGCCAGGCTCGCCCCCACGACGATCATCACCAACGCGCCGATGATGGCCAGGACGATCTGGGTCTGGATCACCGCGGGCTGCCGCGGCGGGGTTCCACGGCGCGCGGGACGGAAGGCGAGGGCGGCTCCCAGCGCCCCCGCGATCGGGAGCGCGATCACCGCCCGGATCATAAGCTCCACGCCGACGGACTCCGGCATCGCTTGGACCGGTTGCTGCATCAATACCTCCAGCTCGTGACGTCGCCACCGGTCGGCGCCGTCGCCAGGATCCGCTGCACGATCTTCGGCGCGAACAACTGATGATAGCGCAGCCGGGAGATGGCGTTGGGCCGCGTGTGGTCGCCGTTCCAGCAGTGCTCCGCGCGCGGCTCGTAATCCACCTCGCCCTCGTACGGCGGATCGGTCGTGGTCTTCAGGAAGTCCTCGACGAGATACACCGCGTTGTTGAGGTAGTAGTTGTCCGCCTCTCCCACGTAGAGGTGGAGCTTTCCCTGCAGCTTCTTGCCGAGCCCCTTGGACCAGTCGCGGCGCAGGATGTACGACAGATCGTAGTGGTCGCGCCAGTAGGACGCCACGTCGCGGTCGATGAGGCCGGTCCGCTTGTCCCAGATCCGCTTCGGGTAACCGTCGGGTCCGGCCGGCGAGTACACCGCCTCCCAGATGTCCCACTGCTGCCCGCTGCGGCTCTTCGTGCCCAGCACCAGCTCGAGCCGGTTCACTTCCTCCAGCGTCGTGCTGACGTGACCGAGGTAGTTCCGCATCCCCGGCCGAGGCGTCTGCTTCCAGGAGTCGTCGACGCGGTAGGCGTTCTTGTCCTTGTACATGTCGACCACGGTGTAAGCGCGGAAGTCGATGGGGTCCGGGCACGCGCAGTACGCGCCGTTGTACTCGTCGGGATAGAAGATCTGCGCGCCCATGGCCTCCCAGCCTCCCGTCGAGCCGCCGTACATGAAGCGGGCCCAGCCCGCGCCGATGGCGCGGTACTTCTTCTCGAGGTACGGGATCAGCTCGTAGGTGATCGCGTCGCCGTAGGGGCCGAGGTTGGCCGAGTTCACCGCGTAGGAGTCGTCGTAGTACGGGTTGGCGTGCTGGATCTCGATCACGATCGTGCGGGGATAGCCCGGGCCCGTCCAGTCCTCGTAGAACTGGTAGGCCTGCTCCTGCTGGATGCGGTTGTAGCAGTCGAGGCGGAAGCGCTCGGAGTACTCGCATTTCAGGTTCGGGTCGGGCGGCGTCTCGCGAAAGCTGTCCACGGTCTGCGGAAAATGGCCGTGGAAGATCACGAGCGGGTAGCGAGCCAGCGGATGCTCGTCGTAGCCCTCCGGCAGCAGGACGTGCGCGCCGAGGAAGAACGGCCGGCCCCAGAACTTCGAGAGGCGCTCGCTCTGGATCCTCTCGTGCCGGACGTACTTCGTCGCCGGCGGGTCGGGAATGGGCGGGATGATCTTGTCGAGCGCGATCTCCACGCTGCCTGTGCTCCCGGGGTCGATCGTTACCGCCTGCGGCGTGGAGTAGAGGTTGCCGGGGGCGCGATTCCACTGCTGGCCCTCGCCCCGGTCCATCGGCAGCTTCACGGTGTGGCCGTCCGCGCGGTGGAACGTCTCGTACCGATGGAGCACGGCCTGCACGGTGTACTTCCCGGCGGGGAGGTCCTGGATGCTGTCCCGCGGATAGCCCAGGACGCTCGCGTCGACGGTGGCCGGCTCGCCCGGCTTCAGGCCGTCGACGTCGATGCCGAACACGAGCTGGGTCTTCGGGCCCTCGCTGATCTGGAAGCGCGGCTCCTGGGTGGCGTCGTTCGAGACGAGGAGCAGGACCCGCCCGTCGAGGGCCTCCCCGCTCAGCTCCGGCCCGAAGTGGATGCGAAACCGCAACGGTCCGGCCTCGGTCGCGTCGGACATCACCGACAGCGGCCGGCCGAGGCTCAGGATCGCGAGCGCGAAGATCCGGCTCGCCGCGCGAGTCGTCCCTGCCTTCACTTCGCTCCCGTCTTGCTCGGGTCGTCGGCCGGGTTCACGTAGTTGATCTGAAACGGCCCCGTGCCCTGGACCTGGACGGTCGCGCCTGCCTTCGTCGTCGCGTAGTGGCGAGCCTGCGCCGGCATCAACGCATAACCACCGGCCGGGAGCGCCTTGAGAGCCTTGGCGTCGAACTTGTCGCCCATTGCCATGGAGAAGGTGCCGGAGACCACGGTCACCTGCTCGTCGGTGGGATGCCAGTGCGGCGCTATCCGGTACCCGGCGGGCATCCGCAGGCGGACGGCGAACGGTCCCGCTTGGCCCGGATCTCCGGAGAGCACGACCATCTTCGCGCCCTTCGGCAGGACCGGCGGTGCTTCGCCCCACTTCAGCTCCGCCGCCGTCGACATCACGTGGGACGCGGCGGAAGCTCCCTGCTGGGCGACGACGGGGCCGCGCCCCGACACCAACAGAACACCCAGCCCGCAGGCGGTCACGGTCACTATCCTGTTCATAGAATGCCTCCCGAGTTGGCTGGATTCTAGGCCGAGCGGGCCTCGACGTCAGCCCCTGCCCCCACGCTGTTCAAGTTGGACATCGGCGCGGCGTGGCGGAGGGCGCGCGGACGGGTCTCGCCAACGTGCTGACGGCCGGGCTGTTCCTGGCCGCCCTCCTCTTCGCGCCCACGGCGCGGTCGGCATCGTCTTTTATGTGCTCGTCAAGGCCGGCGCCGGCCGCCGCCGCGAGATCTCGTGGCTGATGTGGGTGCTGGCCGCGGTGCTGGTGGTCGCGTACGCGCTGCTGCCTCGTCTCCGCCACTAGCGAGACTGCACGATTCGGCGGTGGTTCCTTGACGGCGAGTGGTGCGGAGCGTAGTCTGCCCCGATGAGTGCGCAGTCGCCCTGGGACCGTCCCCTGCGGGTGACGGCGACGGCCTTCGGATCGTGCCCGACGATCTGAACCCGGCGGCGGCCGGAAGCGCCGAGCTGCAGGAAGCGGTCTTCGAGCTGCAGCAATACCTCTCCGACCGTCTGCCCCCTCTCATGGTGGTGGATTCGGTGGCGCTCCTGGTTCAGCAACCGCCGGCGCTGCTGGCGGCGGAGATCGGGGTGTGGGTCGCCCACCAGCGCCCCGCCGTTCCCGACTTGTCCGTCGCCGACCTGCTCTTCCACGCGACGAACAAGATCGCGATGATGGGCGAGCTGGACCTCGTGCCGCAGGCGGCCATCGCGCAGTGCCTCGCGGGCCTCACCGATCCGCTCGTCGCTCAGTGTCCCGAGGAGGAGCGCAGCCTGCTCCGGCAGAACCTCGAGCGCATCCGGCATTCCTCCCTGGCTGGCGTCGGTGCCCAGGCCGTCCCTATCCTCGACCGACAGCCGGGCGCCGATGCGGCCCAGAAGGCTCGGGAGAAGGCGTCGAGCCCCACGCTCACGCCCGCCGCGGCCCGCGGCCTGCGGCGGCTCTCCCTGTTCCTCGAGCGCCTGCAGGCACCCGCGCCGGGAGCGCCGGCAGGCGTGGCCGGAGCCGCGCACCCACCGGAACAGCGCACCGAAGTGGCGTCCCAGTTCATGACCGCCGCGGCCGTCCAGTCGTCGACCGCGAAGGAGCTGGAAGAGCAGCTCGCCCCGTTGCGCCAGTTCGGGATCGACACCAACCCGGACCAGGTGGTGCGGGCCCTGGCTCGCTCGCTGCCCGGCTGGGGCAGCCTGCCGGCGGCCCCCGGCGCGGAGACCCCCCTCGTCGGGCTCCAGCTCAACGCGATGCGCAAGATCGTCACTCTCGCCGAGGCGCCCGAGGAAGCGGCCAAGCGCTTCCGCGAGCTCGTGCACGCCGCCATCGAGCAGTTCAACGAGGGAAACCTGGGACGAGCCGTCACGATGTTCGAGCTCTCGGAACAGCTCGCCGCCGAGCAGAAGGTGAAGCCGGTCTTCCTCGAGGCCCTGCGCAAGAGCGGGAGCGAGTACCTGGACCCGGAGCGGCTGCGCCGCTTCGCCGAGCGGGCGGAGGCGCGGCCGTCCCTGCGCGTGATCCTGAACTTCTTCGACCCGCTGCGGCCGGAGGGGCTGCTGCTCCAGCTCGACCGCGAGCCCCGCCGCGAGCGGCGTTATCAGCTCCTCGCCATGCTGGAGGCCCACGACAAGCCCGCACGGCTGAAGGCCTGGGAGCTGCTCAAGGCCTCGGTCGATACCCCCGGGTCGGACGCGGACCCGTTCTTCCAGGGGAACCTCGTGTACCTGCTGCGGATGATCCCGCGCCCTCCGGAGGCCTCGGTCGACGACGAGGTGCAGGTCGTGATGCGGACGCCGGGACGCGACAGCCCGGCCCCCGTGGTGAAGCAGGTCATCGCCTTCCTCGCGAGCGTGCACCACGAGAAATCCGAGCGCGCCCTCATCACGTACCTCCGGCTGTTCGAGAACATGCTCCTGCAGCCGGCGACGGCGGTCTACTCGCTCCCCGACATCGAGATGCTCCTCGACCGCACGTGTACCGCTCTCGCCCGCTACGGCAGTCCCCGGGCGTGGCGCGCCCTCGTCGACCACGGGCTCAAGGCAGAACCCCGGCTCGGCAGCCCGATGGCCCGGCTGGTGGAGGCGGGGCGGCAGGACCTCTCGGGCAGCAAGGATCTGGTCGAGCGGGTGATCGCGGCCCTGAAGGCGGAGCTGCCCAAGAGCGTGCTCGGGTTCACGGTCAAGAAGGACGACGACCGGATCATCTGGCTGATCCAGGCCCTCTCGGGTACGCCGCTGCTCGAGGTCCGCGCGGCCCTCCAGGACGTCGCCGACAAGCACCCGGGCACGAAATTCGCCGAAGCCGCCGCGAAGACCCTGGCGGCGTTCGACGCCGTGGGCAAGCCCCCCGAGCCCGCGGCCGGCCTCTCCGGCGACCTCGACCTGTTCGGCCTGCCGAGCGTGCTCCAGACGCTCAGCCAGTCGCAGCTCACCGGTGTGCTCAGCCTGATGAAGGCCCCGGGGAAGATCGAAGCCTCCGTGGTCCTCGAGAAGGGCCTGTTCCGCGGAGCGCAGCTCGCGACCCTGCGCGGAGCGGAGGCGATGTATCAGCTCTTCGAGAAGCCCTTCCCCGGAACCTTCGCCTTCATCAGCCGGGCCGACCTTGCGGCGTACGGACCCACGTCCGAGCCCCAGGACGTGCTGGGGCTGCTTCTCGAGGGGGTTCGCCGGCACGACGAGTTCAAGCGGGCGGCGGCGCTGGTGCCGGACGACGCCGTCATCGAACCCACGGGGTCGGCGTCGACTCCCCTGCCGGAGGAGGATGCGGACTTCATCCGGCTCGTGTGGACCACGGCCGCCAAGGGGACGACCGTCGCGGCCTGCGAGGCGGCCATTCCGACGGACAGCTATCGCACCCGACGGCTCCTGGCCCACTGGGTCGAAGAAGGGTCGCTCAAGGCCGCCGCCGCCCCGGCCCGGACCTAGCGAGCGATCTCGGAACGGGCGCAGCGGAAACCGACGTGGGGACCGGCGCCCCCCGCGGGATGGCTGTCCCGATACCGGACGCGGAGGTTGATCGGACCGCCCCCGTAGCTGCCGCCGCGGATCACGTGCCGGTCCTGCGGCAGCGGCGATGGCGGCGTCTTCGAATAATCGTCCGTCCACGGCTCCTCGACGAACTCCCACACGTTGCCGGCCATGTCGTAAAGGCCGTACGCATTCGGGCGGTAGCGTCCCACACGGGTCGGCGCGCCCAGACCCGTCCCGGACCAGTTGGCTCGCCTCGCGTCGGGCGGCTCGTCGCCCCACGGGAACTCGGCCGACGCCAGCCCGCCGCGGGCGGCGAACTCCCACTCGGCTTCCGTGGGCAGGCGGCGGCCCGACGACTCGCAGTAGGCCTTCGCCGCCCACCATGTGACGTACGTGACCGGCACGTCCGCGGCGCCGGAGGGGAACGTGCCGCTCCTCCAGTGCTTCAGGTAGTCGCCGTTGTGGCGCTCGGTGGGGACGCGGCCGGGTGCCCATTCCGGATGACGTTCGACGAACGTCTTGAAATCGGCGTTGGTGACCTCAGTGCGGTCGATCGAGAAGGGCGGCAGGCGGATCTGGTGCGCGGGCACCTCGGGCAGGAAGAGGTCGCGGTGCGTGGTATTGAACCGCTGGCACAGCGCCGCGACGCGTGAGGGCTCCGAACCCATCTCGAACGTGCCGCCGGCGAGCGGCACCATCCCCCTGACCTCGTGCTTCTTCGGGGCATCGGCCGATGCCGCGAGAGAGGAGTGCGCCACCGCCAGGAACACGACCGCCCGGTGAATCATCGGGTTCATGGATCTTTGACGGAGCCACCGCGGCCCGGTTAGCCGATTGTTTCGGCCGCGGGCTCATGGACGATAATCGGCCCGTGACGAACAAGCAGAGGCTCGTATCGGCGGCGGTGCTGGTCCTTGGCGTGGCGGCGGTGGGTGGCCCGGCGGAGGCGCCCGCCGACTTCGTGCTGACAGGTGGACGCATATGGACGGCCGAGGCGGCGCGGCCGTGGGCCGAAGCGGTCGCCACGCGCGACGGCCGGATCATCTACGTCGGGGACGCGGCGGGAGCGTCGCGCCATCGCGGGCCAAAGACGAAGCTCTTCCCGCTGGGCGGACGGCTGGTGGTTCCCGGCTTCGACGACGCGCACATCCACCTGATGAGCGGCGCGCTGTCACTGGAGCGCGTCGACCTCATCGAGGACCAGACGCTCGCCGCCGTACAGGCCCGCGTCCGCGCCTTCGCCGCCGCGCATCCCGGATCGCCGTGGGTCCTCGGCCGCGGCTGGCTTTACGGCTCGTTCCCCGGCGGGCTGCCGACGAAGGCGCAGCTGGACGCCGCCGTTGGCGACCGGCCGGCCTACATGGAGTGCTACGACGGCCACAGCGGCTGGGCCAACTCGAACGCCCTGGCGCTGGCCGGGATCACCAAGGACTCGAAGGACCCGGCGGGAGGGGCGATCGTGCGCGACCCGGCGAGCGGCGAGCCGACCGGCGCCTTGAAGGAAGCCGCCACCGCGCTCGTCGAGTCGAAGATCCCGTTGCCGGGCGCCGAAGAGCGCTATCAGCTCCTGCTCCGCGCGCTGCGCCTGCTCAACTCACAGGGGATTACGTCGGTCCAGGACGCCGGATATACCCCGGCCCGGCTCGACGCCGATCTGCCGCTCATGGAGCGCGCGCTTCGCGAGGGCAGGCTCACGGTGCGCCTCACCGTCTCGGTGCAGATGTCTCAGGGTGACGTCGACGCTCCCATCGCGCGCGCCGTGGCCCTCGCCAAGGTGCATCGGGGCCCCCTTCTGCGCTTCGGCGCCGTGAAGGGCTACGTCGACGGCGTGATCGAGGCCCATACCGCGGCGATGCTCGAGCCCTACTCCGACGGCCAGGGTGCCGGCAAGCCCAACTGGGAGCCTGCCGTTCTCGATGCCGCGGTGACGACCGCCGACCGGGCCGGGTTGCAGGTATACCTGCACGCGATCGGCGACCGCGGCGTGCGCATGGCCCTCGACGCCCACGAGGCCGCCCTCCGCGCGAACGGACGCACCGACCGGCGCGGGCGCATCGAGCACATCGAGACGATCTCCCCCGCCGACTACACCCGGTTCCAGGCGCTCGGCGTCATCGCGTCGATGCAACCCCTGCACGCGAACCCCGACCAGAACAACGCCGAGGTCTGGAGCCGCAACATCGGGCCGGAGCGCGCGGCGCGCGGGTTCTCGTGGCGGAACATCGAGAAGGCGGGCGGGCGCCTGGTCTTCGGCAGCGATTGGCCGGTGGTCACCTCCGACGTGATGCGCGGCCTCTACTGCGCGGTGGCGCGCAAGACGAAAGACGGCACGCCGCCGGGCGGCTGGCTCCCCGAGCTGGCGGTCAGCCTCGACAGCGCGCTGCGCCACTACACGATCGACGGCGCCTACGCCTCCTTCGAGGAAGCCGAGAAGGGATCGTTGGCGGCGGGAAAGCGCGCCGACCTCGTGGTGCTCTCGCAGGATTTGTTCCCCCCGCCACCGGAGGCGATCCTGAAGACCCGCGTGCTCCTCACGATGGTGGACGGACGAGTCGTCCACCACGATCCGGCGTTTCCGGCGCCGTGACGCGCTTCGGCATCAGCAGCAGGCCCACGGCGAGCGTCGCGATCGTCTCGCCGACGAGCAGCCAGCTCTCGCGCACCGCACCCGCGGGATTCTCCGCCGTCGGCGCCGGCTTGAAGAAGAGCAGCGTGGCCCCCGCGATGAATACCCAGCAAAACGTCGCCGCGGGCCACGCCAGGAGCGCACCCCCGGGCATCCGGTAGGGGCGCGGCTGGTCGGCGCGCCGGCGGCGCAGGATCACGAAGGCGGGGAACACCATCAGGTACGAGACGAGAAAGCAGACGCCGGACAGCTTGAAGATCATCCAGAACACGTTGTCCGCGCGGTTCGAGAGCGCGGCGTTGCCGACCAGCAGCGTGGTCGCGATCGCCCCCATCACGACGAACGCCACGTACGGCGTCTGGAAGGTTGGATGGAGCCGGCCCAGCCGCTTCGGCATCGCCCCTTCCGCGGCGGCCGCGGCCGCCACGCGGTTCACGCCCAGGCTCCAGGTCACGATGTTGGCCACGCACGCGTAGAGGAAACCGATCCCGAGAAGGAGGACGAGCGTTCCTCCCGCCGTCCCCCATTGCCGGCCCAGCACCTCGAGCGCGTCCCAGGTGCCGGTCACGATGCTCAGCTCGCCGAGGGGCACCGCGAGCAGGATGCCCATCACACCGAGCGTGTAGACGGCCGCGATGACGAGCCCGGAGACGAGGATCACGCGCGGCACGTCGCGCTGCGGGTCGCGCATCTCCCCGCCCGCGGAGCTCATCAGCTCGAAGCCCAGGGCGTTGTAGACGAGCACGGGCAGGAACGTCAGCGAATCTCCCCACCGCGGGACGAACTCCGCCATCACGAACGCGTTGGCGGGCGGGTGCCCGCGCAGCAGGAAGGCCAGGCCGAGGCCGCCGAGGCCGAGGAAGATCGCGACCTTCACGACCCCGCCGAGGCTCGGGAGCCACTTCGAGACTCCGAGCCGGATGACGCCCACCGCCACCGTGAACCACGTGAGCAGGATCGCGATGCCGGCCTGGAGCCACGTGGCGCCCGCTCCCTCACGAAGCGCGGGAGGAAGCCACGCGCGCAGGAAGATGCTGTAGAACGTCCCCGCGAAGATCATGTAGACCGACGCGGTCCAGTACGCGTTGTTGATCCAGTAGAACCAGGCGGCGAGACTTCCCCAGCGCGGGCCCATGGCCTCCCGCACCCACACGTACAGCCCGCCCTCCGCGGGCCAAGCCGCCCCCAGCTCCGCCGTCATCAGGCCGTAGGGGATGAAGAAGAGGACCATCGTGATCCCCCACCACGTGAACCAGCTCACGCCCATGCTGGCGGCGGAGGCGAGGGTGTCGATCGTGAGGATGGCGGAGACGGAGAAGAGGACCAGGTCCGCGCGCCCCAGCACGCGCGCGAACGAGGGCTGGGTCAGGCCAGGACCTCGCCCACCGCCCGGTGCGCCTGGTCGATGGCACCGTCGGTGTAGGCGTAGGCCCCCGAGTCCGCGTTGGCGATGGCGATGCGGCCGTAGGGCTTGCGCCCGGCGACACAGGGCGGCTCTCCGCCCTCGAGCCAGAACGGGTCGAAGAGCGAGTTGTACTGGTACGCGTAGCCGTGGGCCCAGCGATTGACCGTGATCGCGCGGATGTCCCGCGCGGGGTCGAAACCGCCCGGGCCGAGGATGCGCCCGAGCTGGTCGCGGATCTCGCGCTCGAAGGTCGCGAAGTTCGTCGCTTGCAGCTCGATCCGCCCGGCGCGGTGCTGGTCGCGCGCGGGCAGGCCCGGCCGGCACGGGGTGCGCATCAGGTGCAGCAGGATCGGCTCCTCGGGTGAGCGCGAGGAGTGATAGTCGCCGATGCTCACCGGCAGGTCGAGGTTCACCCCGGAGTGATAGCTGCCGGGCGCGTATACGCCGCTCACGCCGAGCTTGCGGAACGAGGTCCAGTTCGCGATCAGCACGTTGGTGTAGACGATGGGCACCTTCACGCCGTAGGCGAGCGCCTTCTTCTGCGCGTCGGGCAGCTCGGGGCAGATGTAGGGCATGACCGTGTGCCAGCAGGCCAGGATGCACTTCTGGCCCCGGACCGTGCGCAGCTTCCCGCCCCGCGCGTAGGTCACCTCGACGTCGGGGGCCGTGGCCGCGTCTCCGCGGTGCCGCACGCGCACGGCGGTGCTGTTGAGCCGCACGCGCACCGGCGCGTCCGCGTCGTCGAGACGGGAGTAGTCGACCCGGGCGGTCACGAGGTCGTCGGCGGTCCGGCCCGGCACCGCCGCCGGCACCAGCCCGCGCACGAGGAGCCGGGCGACCGACGCGTTGCCGTCCGGGAAGTGGAAGAAGTAGGACTCCGCCTCTTCGTGCCGGATGGAGTCGAGGTTCATGCCGCGCCCGGGACCCGGCTCGAGGCCCAGGCCCTGGAAGCCGGGGAATCGCAGTCCCCAGGCGTCCTGGGCCGGCACCGCGTCGATGCCGACGCCATAGAGGCTGTGGGGACGCGCCTGGAAGAAGGGCAGCACCCCCGGGTCGGCCCCCGCCACGTCGGTCAGGAACCGGGCGTAGCTGATGCGGGCCAGGCGGTCCTTCTTCTCCGCCGACGACAGCCCCGGCACGTAGTCCTTCCGCTCCTGATGCAGGCGGCGCACGTCGCGCTTCGCCGCCTCCGACATGGGCGCCTCGGCCATGAACCTCGCCCAGGGACCCGCCGAGGGCGAATCGGCACCTTCGTCGTCGCCGCTGCGGCCCGGCATCGGCAGCAAGCGGTCGGCGCCGAACGTCTCCTTGTCGAAGAACACGCCGCGCCCGAGCCCGAGCGAGCCGTAGAGCCGGCCGTCCACCGCGCGCTCCCACCGGCCCACGTCGATGCCCAGCTCCTTGATCAGCCCCCTCGCGACCCCGCTGTACGGCGCCGGGCTGTCGATCGAGAACGTTCCCCCGTACCCGATCAGCGTGCGGCCCGCCTCGCGGAACTCGTTGCGCTTGGCGTGCCCCCCGAAATCGTCATGGTTGTCGAGGACGAGGATCCGTACGGCGCGGCCGGCGCGCTGGCGAAAGAAGTGCGCCGCCGAGAGCCCGCTGAGGCCTCCGCCCACCACCACGAGGTCGTATTCCTCGCCGGTGTCGATGGCCGCGGCGGCCGTCGCCCAGAAGCGGCCGTCCCGAAGCTCGTGGGCGGCGGTGTAGGAGCCTTCGTAGCTCCCGCGCAGCCCGGTGAGGGCCGGCGGGTAGTAGCCCGGCGCCTTCTCGGGCGCGTCGTCCAGCCCCTCGAGCTCGAACAGGGAGCCGCGGCGTACGAGGGAGGCGCCGGCGGTGAGGGCCACGCCGTTCAGGAAATCCCGGCGGCTGATCCGGCGATTCATCCCGAGGCCGAGGTCGCGCGCATCGCTCATGGGCGCGTGAAGGTCAGCCGGTCACGGACCGAGGAGCAGCGGCTGGAAACGAGCACGGCGAGGGCGAGACTCGCGGCCGCCACCGCGCGTCGGGGCATGGGGTCCCATTGTGGTGTCTGCGCGCCGGGCCCCGCAACCCGCCGGCAGCAGCGGGTTGCGGGGCGATCCCGCTACCGGAGCGAGCGTAGATTCAGGATCTGCGAGAGGAGCGTCGTCAGGATCTGGTACTTGCCATTAAAGCTCTGGCCGTACTGGGAACGGCTGTAGTAGCCGTCCTCGTAACCACGCTGGAATCCCTGCCGGAAATAGTAGTTGTACTGCGGCTGGTCCACGTACATCCCCGTGTAACCGTAGTTCGCGTCGCGGTAAGCCCAATTGTTCCGATAGTCGAACCGCCAACCGTCCTGCCGGTCCGCCTGTCCGGCCTGGTAGCCCTCCTCGTAGCCGTTGTTCACCGCCTGCTGAAGCAGATCGGCGCCGTATTGGCTCGTGTCGTAGTAGCTCCCGCCGTAGGAATAGCGGTAAGCCGGGGCCGTGTAGAAGTACGGATCGCTGCTGTAGTTGTACGACTGCCAGTTCTGGGCGTTCAGCCGCTGCTGGCGGAGCCGGTCGTAGTACTGCTGCTGGAAACGGTACCGCGCCATCTGGCGCTGCTGCTGGTACATCTGCGCCTGCTGCTCGGCCAGGCGCTCCTGCTGCGCGAGGCGCTCACTGTACCGCTGGGAGCGCAGCCGCTGCTGGTCGATGAGCTGCTGCTGGCGCGCCTCGGAGAGCCGCTGCACGTTCTGCCGCTGGATCGCTTGATCCCGCTGCGCCTGCTGTGCCTGCTGCTGTTGGATCTGCTGCTGTCGCTGCTGCTCCTGCGCGCGTTGGGCCTGCTGCGTCTGCTGCGTCTGTTGTTGCTGGATCTGCTGCTGCCGCTGCTCTCTCATCTGTTGCTGCGCCCGCTGCTGCTCCTGCGCGCGCTGGGCCTGCTGGGCCTGCTGTTGCTGCCGCTCCTGCTGAAGCTGCTGCTGGCGCGCCGCTTGATTCTGCTCTTGCTGCGTACGTTGCTGCTGCCGCGCCTGCTGCTCCTGCTGAAGGCGCTGCTGACGCTGCTGCTCGAGCTGGGCGCGCTCCTGTTGCCTGGCCTGCTGGTCTTTCTGCGCCTGTTGTTGACGCTGCTGGGCCTGTTGCGCCTGCTGTTGCTGCCGGCCCTGCTGGTTCTGCTCCTGCTGCGCCCGCTGCTGCTGCCTCTGCTCCTGCTGCGCCTGCTGCCGGTCCTGTTGCTGCTTCTGCTGCTGTTGGCGCTGCTGCTGCTTCTCTTGCTGCTGTTGATCGCGCTGTTTCTGTTGCTCCTGCTGCTTCTGCTTCTTCTGATCCTGCTGGTCCTGCGCATCTTGCGCACGCACCAGCCCGCTGGTCCCGGCGAGCGACATCGCACCGACGACCGATGCCAGCACCGTGCGGTTGACTATTCGAAGCCTCATGAATTGCCTCCTCGGATCACCTATCAAGGCCGACGATGAAGAGTGCAAGATCCACGCCACCGAGGCGTCTTGACTCGGCACCGTTCTCCTGGTGGCTCAATGAGTTACGATGCCGGCCCACGTGCGCGGCTGCCGGCCGCCGTTCATCGCCGCCCGAAGAGGACAGGCGCGACAATCCAAGCCTCCGGGCCGACGGACGGTGGTGGCTCGAAATACCCCTTTTGAAAGGAGCCAACGATGGTCCCGACGTGGCAGGCGTCCGGCGGCAAGAAGCGCCGCTGCTGCGGGCTCAACGGTAGTCCTCGACCCGCGGCTTCTCGACCGCGGTCACGCCGAGCAGGATCGGACGGGCTCCGGACGGACCGGGCGACCCGACGAGCGTCACGGAGACGATCGGCACGTCGGGCCGCGGGTTGGTCCACTCGCTGGCCCACACGACGGCGTCGCGGCCATCGGGCAAGCGGCCGGTCAGGACCGGGCGCGTGAGGTAGTAGGTGCGGCCGACGCCCGCGTTCCACGGGCCCACGGTCTCGTCGAAGCGGATCTCGTGGACGAGAACGAGCTCGTCCGCGAAACGGATCTCGTAGGTGCCGAGCAGCTCCGACGACTCGTGAGGGAAGTGGGTCTGGTCGCCGGCGTGGATGCTCGGCCGGCCTTCGCCGGTCGACGACTGCAGGAACAGCAGCGAGGCCCAGCGGCCGGTCACCGGAATCGGCACGCGCGTCGGCTCCGGGCCGGGGCGCCGGGCGACGACCGCGACTGCAGGTCCGCGGGCGGGATCGGCGATCGCATAAGGCAGGCCGTGGCTGTAGCCGCGCCCCGGCTTCAGGCCGCTGAGGTCCCAGCCGTCACCCTTCGGCGCGTGATTGAAGGCCGCGGCGATGTCGAGGACCTCGAAGCGCATCGGGTCGGCCACGAGCGACGGCGCCGGGCGTGACGCCAACAGCCTCCTCACCTCCGGCATGAGGATGCCGGCCTGCTCGAGGGCGACCTCCTTCTTCGGGTAGTGGGAGGACCAGAGCAGGTTGATGCTGAAGGCCGCCTCGGGGACCTGGAGCTTGCCGAGGAGGAACTCCTCGAAGGCGCCCCACGACGACACCTCGCCGCCGAGCGTGCCGCCCCGCCCGACGCGGCCGGGCCAATCCTTCTCCTCGCTCCCCGCGAAGTTGCCGATGATGAAGGGCCAGCCCAGCGGCTTGAACGTCGCGTCGCCTTCCTCACCTGACCAGTTGAGGATATGGAGGGGCACTGCGGCCGCGACGAGCCGTTCGCGAGCGGTCCGCGTATCGGGCCGCTCATAGCGCACCACGCCGCCCTCGGTCCATTGCTTGCCGAATCGGTTGTGCCCATCGACGAAATGGTCGCCCCACATCCACGTCTCGATGCCTCTTTCGGCGAGGTGCCTCTGGACCTTCAGCACGTCCGCCGCGTACAGCTCTCCCGTGTCCCGGCCACGGCAGCGGGGACAGAACGCGCCCGCACGCCACTCGTCGTGGCCGATGTGGACGCGCCGTGGCTCGAGCACGTCGACGTACTCGTCCAGCACGTCGAAGAGGATCCGGTACGACTCCGGGTTCGACGGGCAGTAGGAGTCGGGCCACGTCATGTCCGGGTCTTCCGCGACCTCCCGGTGCGGGCCCGCGATGTAGTACGCGTGCGTGAGCGATTGGACCTCGGGAACGATCTCGAGGCCGAACCGCTTCGCGGCGGCGGCGAGCCGCCGGACGTCCTCCTTTTCGACGTACGAGCCGCCGCCGACCCCGACGTGGAGCGAGGCCGCGAAGCGGTTCGCGGTGCCCAGGGGAATGCCTTCGCCGAGCTTGTCCATCGTCTCGCCGTGCGCGTACCACTCGGCCACGGTGCGCCGCCATCCCGCGCTGATCTCCGGATGGGAGTCGAGGCGCATCCCGCCGCCGACCTCGAGCACGAGGCCGTTGAACTTGTAGCGCAGCAGGAAGTCGCGGAAGTAGCGCTCGGCGAAGGCGAGCTGCTCTCGCCCGGGCAGGTAGACGTGGACCCACCGGATGGAGAGAAGCGGCCAGTCGCGGACACTCGCCCTGCGTACGGCCACCGATTGCTTTCCCCATCGATGAACCAGCTGCACGAAAGAAGAAACGCCGTAGAGCGCGCCCCGATAGTCGCGTCCCGCGACGACGGCGCCGCGGTCACCGACGTCCAGCAGATAGCCTTCGGCCTTCTCGGGGACGGCTCCGCTCGCGGTCAGCGCGCCCGCGGCCGAGGCCACCGGCGGGCTCGAGATCTCACCCACCACGATCGGCGTGCGCCCGGGGGGCGGCTCGACGACGACGGGCAGGGTGACGCCGAACTGGTCGGCCATCAGCTCGGCCAGCAGGCGACCCGGATACTGGGTCCGGGCATCGCCCTTCGGCACCACGATGACCGCATCGGTGAGAAGGAGCCGGTCGTCGGTGTAACGCGCTTCTTGCGGGATGGGCCAGATCGGAAAGGGCGGCGTCGAGGGATCGCCCAGGGACGGAGGGGACGCCGCGGCCGCCCCGGCCACGGCGAGAAGGACGGCGAGGACCACCGCCATGCGGGCCATGTTGGCACAATCGGACCCGGGCCGGGCCGGACCCGCGTTAGGATAAGGACCCTCATGAGCTCGCTCGCGGCGTTCCATCCGTCTGTCCGGAATTGGTTCGGCGCCCGTCTCGGCGAGCCCACGCCGCCCCAGCGTGACGGGTGGCCGCTCATCCGGGACGGCCGGCACACGCTCATCGCCGCGCCCACCGGGTCCGGCAAGACGCTGGCCGCGTTCCTGTCGGCCATCGACAGTCTCCTGCGCCAGGGGCCGGTACTGCCCGACGCCACCCAGGTCCTCTACGTATCCCCCCTGCGCGCACTCTCGAACGACGTCCAGAAGAACCTGCAGGGCCCGCTCGCCGAGATCCGGACCGCCGATCCTTCGCTGCCGGAGCTGCGCGTCCTCGTGCGCACGGGCGACACTCCCGCCGGCGAGCGCACCGCGATGGCCCGCCGCCCGCCCCACATCCTGGTCACGACGCCGGAGTCGCTCTACATCCTTCTCACGAGCGCAGGCGGCCGGGGGATGCTGCAAAGCGTTCGCACGGTGATCGTCGACGAGATCCACGCCCTCGTCCGCGACAAGCGCGGCAGCCATCTGGCCCTGTCCCTCGAGCGGCTGGAGGCCCTCGCCGGGCGCAGCATCCAGCGGGTCGGCCTTTCGGCCACGCAGAAGCCCCTCGATGAGGTCGGCCGGTTCCTGGTCGGCACGGGCCGCGAGTGCGCGCTCGTCGACGCGGGTACCTTCCGTGACCTGGACCTCGCGGTGGAGGTCCCGCCCTCGGCGCTCTCCACCGTGTGCTCCCACGAGCAGTGGGAGGAGATCTACAACCGGATCGCGACCCTGGTGCGGGAGCACCGCACCACCCTCGTCTTCGTGAACACCAGGAAGATGGCCGAGCGCATCGCCGCTCAGCTCACGAAGCTCCTCGGCGAGGACGCCGTGACCAGCCACCACGGCAGCCTCGCCCGTGAGCGCCGGCTGGAGGCGGAGCAGCGGCTGAAGGCCGGTCAGCTCCGGGCGCTCGTTGCCACCGCGTCGCTGGAGCTGGGGATCGACATCGGCGAGGTCGATCTCGTGGTGCAGGTCGGCGCCACGCGCTCGATCGCGACGCTGCTCCAGCGCGTGGGCCGCTCGGGCCACGCCCTGGGGCGCACGCCCAAGGGGCGCATCTTCCCCCTCACCGTCGACGAGCTGGTGGAAGCGGCGGCGCTGCTGCGGTGCGTCCGCCGCGGGCTCCTGGATCGCACGCCCGCTCCCCCGCGACCACTCGACATCCTGGCCCAGCAGGTCGTCGCCTCCTGCGTGCCCGAGGCGTGGGAGGAGCAGGCGCTGTTCGACACGATGCGCCGCGCGTGGCCCTACCGCGACCTCGTCCGCGAGGAGTTCGACGCGTGCGTGGGCCTGCACGCCGAGGGGCGGCGGGCGCTGCTCCACCGCGACGGCGTGAACCGCCGGGTGATGGCCACGCGCCGAGCCCGCCTCACGGCCTTGATGTCGGGGGGCGCCATCCCCGACACGGCGGACTACCAGGTCCGGCTCGAGCCGGACGGCACGCTCGTCGGAACCGTGAACGAAGACTGGGCGATCGAGGCCAGCGGCGGCGACATCTTCCAGCTCGGCAACATGTCGTGGCAGATCCTGCGCGTGGAGCCGGGAGTGGTGCGGGTGGCCGATGCGAAAGGTGCGCCGCCGAGCCTGCCCTTCTGGCTGGGCGAGGGACCCGGGCGGACGCGGGAGCTGGCGGCGGAGATCGCCACGCTGCGCGAGGGCTGCGCCGACCAGGCCGCCGGGCGCGAGGAATGGCTGCGGTCGGAATGCGGCGACGCGCTTCCCGAGGGCGCGTCCTCCCAGATCGCCGAGTTCGTCGAAGCCGGCCGGCAAGCGCTGGGGGCCGTGCCGACCCAGAATCTCGTGATCCTCGAGCGCTTCTTCGACGAGAGCGGGGGCATGCAGCTCGTCGTCCACGCTCCCTTCGGCTCGCGCATCAACCGCGCCTGGGGCCTCGCGCTGCGCAAGCGCTTCTGCGTCGGCTTCGGCTTCGAGCTGCAGGCGGCGGCCAACGAGGAGGCGATCGTCCTCTCCCTCGGCCCGCAGCACAGCTTCGAGCTCGACGGCGTGTTCGACTACCTCCAGCCCGAGACGGCGCGCGACGTGCTCGTCCAGGCGCTGCTCGCCTCACCCATGTTCGAAACGCGGTGGCGGTGGAACGCTCAGCGCTCGTTGCTCCTCGACCGCAGCCGCAACGGCAAGCGGGTTCCGGCCTATCTGCTGCGGATGCGCGCGAACGACCTGCTCGCGGCGGCGTTCCCCCAGGTGCTCGCCTGCCCCGAGACGCTGCCCGGCGGCCCGATCGAGGTGCCGATGGAGCACCCGGTCGTCCGCCAGACGATCGAGGACTGCCTCACGGAAGCGATGGACGTCGACGGCTTCCTCGACGTGCTCCGCGGCCTGCGCGACGGCCGGATCGCGAAGCGCGCCGTGGATACTCCCGAGCCCTCCGCGTTCGCGCGCGGCATCCTGAACTCCGCTCCCTACACGTTCCTGGACGATGCGCCCCTCGAGGAGCGCCGGACGCAGGCGGTCGCTTCGCGCCGCATTCTCGACATCCGCACCGCCGACGAGCTGGGCGCCCTCGACCCCGAGGCCGTGGCCCGGGTGCGCGAGGAGGCATGGCCGCAGCCGGAAAGCGCCGAAGAGGTCCACGAGGCGCTCCTTTGGATGGGCTTCGTGACGGCCGAGGAGGCCGCGCCGTGGAAGCCGTGGATCGAGGAGCTGCGCGCGGGCGGGCGGATCGTCGTCGAAGCGGATCGCTACGTCGCGGCCGAAGCGACCCGAGATCCCAAGGCCGTCTTGCGCGGGCGCATGGAGGCGCTCGGGCCGGTGTTTCTGACGGATCCTGACGAGACGGCGCTGATGCTCCAGCTCGAGGCGGAGGGATCGGTCCTGCGGGCGCGCATCGACGGCAGGCAGGCCTGGTGCGACCGGCGCCTGCTTGCCCGGATCCATCGCTACACGCTGGACCGCCTGCGCAAGGAGATCGAGCCCGTCACGGCCTCGCAGTTCCTCCGCTTCCTCGCGTGTTGGCAGCACGCCGACGGTGAGCATCGGCTCGAAGGCCCGCGCGGCGTGGCCGCGGTCGTCTCGCAGCTCGCCGGGTTCGAGGTGCCCGCGGCGGCGTGGGAGGCGAGCGTGCTGCCCGCCCGGGTCCGCGCCTACAAACGCGAGTGGCTCGACCAGATCACCTTGTCGGGCGAGGTGATGTGGGGACGGCTGTGGGGAGCGGGCGCGACGCCGGTGCGGCGGACGCCGGTCTGCCTCTTCCCCCGGGAAGAAGCCGCGAGCTGGTCCGCTCTGTCCGTGGCCGCGGGCCCCGCGTCGGAGCCCACCGGCACGGCGGCCGAGGTGCACGCCGCTCTCGCGCGCCGCGGCCCGATGTTCCTCCAGGAGCTGGCGAAAGAGAGCCGGCTTCCGGCGGCCTCCGTCGAAGAGGGCCTGGGCGCGCTCGTCGCCCTGGGCCACGTCACCTGCGACAGCTTCGGCGGCCTGAGGCTGCTCGTCGTACCGGCCTGGAGGCGCAAGTCGGCGGGCGTGACGGCGGGCCGCTGGAGCCTGCTCGAACGAGCCGCGGGCGCCGCGCCGTCGGCCGAAGCGCTGGCGCGTCAGATGCTGAGGCGGACGGGCGTCGTCTTCCGCAAGACGCTGGAAAGGGAGAAGCACGGGATGACTTGGCGGGAGATCGCCCGCGCTGGCCGGGTCCTGGAGGCGCGCGGCGAGATCCGTGGCGGCCGCTTCGTGGCCGGCTTCGACGGCGAGCAGTACGCGCTGCCGGAGGCGGTGACGCTGCTGCGGTCGGTCCGTCGCCGGGCGGAATGGCCGGCCGGTCCGCCGCCGGTCACGGTGAGCGCGGCCGACCCGCTCAACTTCCGCGGCATCCTGACGCCGGAGGAGAAGGTCTCGCCGCTGACGCGCCAGCAAGTAATGGTTGGATAGGCAGCAATCAGCAATCAGCAATCAGCAATCAGCAATCAGCAATCAGCAATCAGCAATCAGCAATCAGTGTTGCGAGCGTAACGCCGGCAATCCTGAATGCTGACTGCTGAATGCTGATTGCTTCATTCCGCCGCGTCATATACCCGGCGAACCGTGATCGGCTGACCGGAGCGCCCCTCCAACGTCGACGTGACGTAGAGCTGATGTTTCTCGGGCGCCGGCATGTAGGCGCTGTCGATCTTCGTCCCCCGCTCCGTCTTCATTTCGACCACGAGCTCGTTGCCCCGCCACTTCGTCGTGGTCTCGGAGCCTCCGCCCTCGCTCTTGATCTTCTTTCCGTCCGGGTGCAGGTGGAGGACCCTCTGGCCGTCGTCGACGCCGATCTCGTCCGCCGTCTGGGTGATCGTCAGCGTTTCCGGCGGCTCGAAGAAGCTGCGCATGGAGCCGCCCCGACTGCCGGCGCCGTTGCCGCCGTCGGGGTCGCGGTCCCCGCCGCCGCGCCCGCCGAAGCCGCCCCCGGGACCGCCGGCACCGCCACCACGGCCGCCCATGCCGCCGCCCCGCCCACCCATGCCGCCCCCTCGACCGCCGAAGCCGCCACCACCCGCGCGGCCGCCGCCGCTGCCGCCCGCGTCGTGCATCTTCGCCCGCGCGTCCTCGCTCTGATCCTTGTTCAGCGTCCACTTGCCGGCCAGCGACGGCGCCGCCGCCGCGGAGTCGGGACTGGACTGCGGCGCTCCCGCGGCCAGGCCCGCGGGCGCGGCGAGCGCCGTCCCCAACGCGAACGCCACGAGACCCCTCACTGCTTCTGCTCCAGGCCCGGCGCCCGGCGGAAACGCATCGTGTCGGGCGGGCCTTCGCGTACGGTGTAATCCGACGGCACCTCGAAGAGCGACTTGTCGGGCTCGCCGCGCGCGATTCCCGTCAGCCGGTACGTGGTCTCGCCGAACCGCGGATCGCGATGCGTGCTCATGACGACCACCTGCAGCTCGGGCGAGAGCCAGCGTTCGGAAACGATCGCGATCGCCTTCTCGTTGCCGATCGCTCCGGCCGGAATCGTCACCGTGGTGCGGGTACCCGTCGCCTCCAGGCCTTCGACGGTCTGGGTGCCCAGGTTCTCCGTCTGGCGCTCCCACTTTCCCTCGCCCATCTCGTGGGGTCGGCCGTGGAAACGGATTCCGGGACCCTGACCGCCGTCGGCCGTGGGTCCCTCGCGCCGCGGTCCGCCCGGGCCGCCCTTTCCCGGCCGCGCCAGCTTGCGGGCCGTGCGGCTGTCGGGCTCCAGCACGTACGTGGTGCCGGCCACCGGATCCTGGATGAAGACGAGCCGCGGCGCGTCGTGCGGGGCGAGAGGCCCGAGCGCCGCCAGGTTGGCCTCACGCCGCGTCCGCCCCTCGCTGTCACGCGATACCGAAGAAGTCGTCTTGCGGACGATGCGGTTGCCGTCGGCCAGGGACTGGGTGATCTCGGTGACGGCGTCGGCCTTGTAGGGCATCCCTTTCACGACCTTGCCCTCGTGCGCCTCCCGCACGCCGAGGAAGTCGAACATGGCTCCCGGCGGCGGCCCGCCTTCCGGATGAGGCCGGTCGTCCGGGCCCTGGGCGCGGGCGGCCGCCGGCACCAGCAGGGACAGCACGGCTATCCATGAATGCGTGCGCGAACAGATCCTCATCGAAGCCTCCTCGTGCGTCCTAGTCGACGAAGCGGATGGCCCGCGCCACGCCGTCGTGGCCCACGATGACCTCCGCCTGCACCGGTCCCGTTTGCGCGTTGTCCGCTGCCGGCCAGCCCAGCGCGGCCAGCGCCGTGCGCGGCAGCTCGACGCTCACGACCTGCATGCTGTCCAGCTCCCGCAGATCCTCGCCGTAGCTCAAGGAGACGAAATCGGAGTTTTCGCCCGCGCCCGCTGCCGCGTCTCCGCCCGCGTTGGTCGTCGGCGAGACCGCCGTCGGAGCCGCGGGCTCGGGGATGCTTCCGTCCCGCGGCGGTATGACCATGATGGCAGCCAGGATCGCGGCCGCGGCGGCGAGCAGGAGCAGCTCCACCGCGCGCGAAGGGCTCGTCGTCCTCTTGGCGCCCCCGCCCTCGTCGGCGCTTTCCGGATCACGCAGCGCGCGCAGGAGGGCCGCTTCGACCCGCGGCGGCGCCTCGGCCCCGGCCGTCCGCGCGGCAAAGGCGCGCAGGCCGCTCGTGACCGCGCGCTCGTCGTCCAGCCGCGCGGCGCAGCGCAAGCACGCTTCGACATGGGCGAGCGCTTCGGCGCGCTCGGTATCCCCCAGCTCCTCGTCCCGGGCGAGGTCGACGACGTCGTCCTCGAAGTCTTCGCAGCTCATCGCGTCATCCTCGGCATCGGCGCGGTGGCCGGCATCGGCCGGGCTGAACGCAGCCGGGCTCCGAGCTGTTCTCGCCCACGGTGGAGCCGCGACCTCACCGTCCCCACCGCACAGCCCAGGGCGGACGCCGCCTCTTCGTAGCTCAGTCCCTGCAGGTCGCAGAGCACCACCACCTCACGGTAGTGGAGCGGAAGACCCAGCAGCCCCTCCCAGACCAGATCCGAGCGCTCGCGGCGGACGAGATCGGCCAGGGGGTCATCGGTTCCGGCCTCGTCCGACAGGGGCAGATGACCGCGCTCGCGCTCGATCCGCCGCCGGGCCAGGTTCCGGGCGATGCCGTGGAGGTAGGACGACAGCTCGCCGCGCTGGGGATCGTAGCCTTCGTTCCGGCGGAGCAGCGCCATGAACACCTCCTGCGTCACGTCCTCGGCCAGGGCCGGAGAGCCGCTCACTCGGAGAGCGTAGCGGTAGAGCGGCCCTTGCCAGCGCCGATAAAGGGCGGTAAAGGCCGCCTCGTCCCCGTCGCGCAAGCCCAGAAGCAGGTCGTGGTCGCTAGGCGTCACGGTCTCGGTCATCCTCCGCTCTGACGACCCACCCCGGCCCCTGCATTCCATTGCCGGGCTCAGGGGAAAAGGTTCCCGGACGGGCCGTTCAGGCCGTTCCGCGCGCCCGGCGCTCCCCGGGCAGCAAGGCGCGGTATATGAACTCGTTGACGGGCGCCGCCACCCCTGCTTCCCGGGCCAGGCGCACGACGGCACCGGTCTGGTAGTCGAGCTCGGAAGGATGGCCCTCCAGGATGTCGCGCTGCATGGAGGCGGTGCCGTCGGCAGGCAGGCCGTCGACGTAGGCCAGGGTGCGGGCGACCGCGTCCTTTCGCAGACCGACGCCCCGCGCCCGGGCGAGGTCGAAGACCTCTTTCATGGCCGACTCCAGCATCTCCCGCGACTCCGGAACCGAGCGCAGCACACCGGCGGGCATGCGGGTCACGGCCCCCACGCCGCTCAGGGGCGCGATGAAGAGGAACTTCTCCCACAGCGCGGCGACGATGTCGCCCGGCGTGCCCACGGACAAGCCCGCCGCCCTTTCGAACGCGGCGCGCAGGTGGTCGACGCGCTCGCTGCGGCGGCCGTCGCGCTCGCCGAACTCGATCCGGGGGGCGACCCCCGAGTGCCGGATGCGGCCGGGGCCGGCCACGAAGCTGAAGATCTTGCAGAACCCGCCCACGACGCGCTCCGGGCCCAGCTCCGTCGCGAGCTCGTCGGCGGCCTCCACGCCGTTCTGGAGCGGCACCACGAAGCCCCCGCGGTCCAGCAGCGGCCGGAGTTGGCGAGCGGCCTCCTTCACCTGCCAGGCCTTCACTCCCAGCAGGACCGCATCCGCCGGGCCGGCCTGCCGAGGCTCGCTCGTGGCGTTGGCCGGCCGGACGGCGAAGTCGCCGTCGACGCTCTCCACCCGCAGGCCCTCGCGCTGTATCGCTTCCAGGTGGGGGCCGCGCGCGATGAACACCACGTCCTCGCCGGCCTGGGCGAGGCGACCGCCGAAATACCCGCCGACGCCCCCCGCGCCGAACACGGCGATCCGCATTCCGACATTTTCCCCCTGATCCGCGCCGCCCGTAAAACGCTAGCACCCCCCAGCTCAGTGTAAGATCTGTCACTTCATGACGACGAAATACGATTAATGAGCCCGCCGCTCTTCCTGCTCCTTTTCCTTTCGCCGCTGCAGCCACCGCCGCCTCCGAACCCGGGGGACGACCGGCCTCTCTATGGCGGCGTGCCGGCGGGGCCGGCGACGGCCGAGGTGCTCGACCTGACCCTGCTCGACGCCATCGAGCGCGGCCTGCAGCGGAACCTCGGGTTGCTCCTCGGCGAGCAGCGGGTCCGCGCCGCGCAGGGAGCGCGCTGGGAAGCCCTTTCCGAGCTGCTGCCCCAGCTCTCCTTCCGCCTCTCGGAGACGCGACAGAAGGTCAACCTGGAAGCGTTCGGCTTCACCGGCATCGTCGGCTTCCCCGACATCCCCCCGCTGGTGGGTCCGTTCAACGTCTTCGACGTCCGCGCCCAGGTGACGGACACCGTGTTCGCGTTCGGTTCCTACGAGAAGGTCCGGGCGGAGAAGAGGCGCATCGAGGCCGCCCGCCTCGACCTCCAGGATGTGCGTGACCGCGTGGTCCTCGCCTCCGCGAACCTCTACATGCGGGCGGTGGCCGAGGAGAGCCGGATCGACGCCGCGCGCGCCCAGCTCGAAACCGCGCGGGTCCTCCATGAGCTGGCCCAGGACCGCAAGAAGGCCGGCCTCGCTCCCGCGCTCGACGTCCTGCGCGCCGAGGTGGAGCGCGCGGCCCGCGAGCAGGAGACGATCGTCGCCGAGGTGCGCCTCGCCAAGGCCAAGCTCGCCCTCGCCCGCGCCATCGGCCTTCCTCTCGGGCAGCCGTTCCGCCTGGCCGAGCACGTGCCCTACTCGCCCGCGCCGATACTTCCTCTCGAGGAGGCGCTGAAGACGGCGTACGCGGGCCGGTCCGACTGGAAGGCGGGCCAGGCGCGCCTGAGGGCCGCCGAAGCCGCCCGTCGCTCCGCCGCCGGCGAGCGCCTTCCCGCCCTCGACGTCTGGGGAGACTACGGCGCCCTCGGTGCCAGCATCGGCGGCGCCCGGGCCACATACACGCTGGGGGCGGCGATCCGGGTCTCCCTCTTCGACGGCGGGAAGACGATCGGCAAGGTCTTGCAGGCCGACGCCGCCCTCGAGGGCGAGCGCGCCGCGCTCGAGGACCTGCGGGCCCGTGTTCGCTACGAGGTGGAGGGCGCCGCCCTCGACCTCAAAGCGGCCCAGGACCGCGTGGGCGTCGCCGAGCGCGGGATGGCGCTCGCCAAGGAGGAGCTGACCCAGGCCCGGGACCGCTTCCAGGCCGGGGTCGCCAGCAACATCGACGTCGTGCAGGCCCAGGAGTCCGTCGCCGGCGCCACCGAGAGCTACATCGCGAGCCTCTACGACCACAACGTCGCCAAGGCGGCCATGGCCCGCGCTCTCGGCCTGGCCGAGGCGACCTACAAGCAGCTTCTGCGGGGAGAGTGATGGCGCGAGCGCGGTGGATCGTGTTCGGAGTGGTCGTCGCCGCGATCGTGGCCGCCCTCGCCTGGTGGCATTACTCCGGCCGCGAGTCCACCGACGACGCCCAGATCGACGGCCACATCGTCCCCGTGTCCGCCCGCGTGGGCGGCACGGTGGAGGCGGTCAAGGTCGCCGACAACCAGTTCGTCGAAGCGGGCACGGTCGTGGTCCAGTTCGATCCTCGCGACTACCAGCTCGCGGTCGACCACGCTCGGGCCGATCTCGCCGAAGCGGAGGCTTCTGCCCAGGCCGCCCGGACCACGGTGCCCATCACCTCCACCACCGCCGCCAGCCAGGTCTCCGGCGCCGAGAGCGACATCGGCACCGCGCGCGCCCGCCTGAGCTCGGCGCGGGCCCGGCGGCAGGATGCCGAGGCCAAGGCGAAGAAGGCCGACCAGGACCTCGTGCGTTTGAAGACGCTGGTCGCGAAGGACGAGATCTCCCAGCAAGAGTACGACGCGGTCGTCGTCGCCGCCGAGTCCGCCCACGCTTCCCTGGAGGCGGCCCAGGCGGCGGTGAGAGAAGGCGAGGCGGGAGTGGCGGCCGCCGGCGCCCACCTCGCGGAAGCGAAGACGGCGCCGCAGCAGGTCGGGATCATGCGCGCGCGGGCCGCCTCCGCCGAGGCGAAGGTCGTGCAGGCGCGGGCGACCCTGGCCCAGGCCATGCTCGATCTGGACTATGCCACCGTGAAGACACCCGCGAGCGGTTACGTGAGCAAGAAGACGATCGAGGTCGGCCAGGTCGTCCAGCCCGGACAGCCGCTGCTGGCCATCGTGCCCCTCGACGACATCTGGGTCACGGCGAACTTCAAGGAGAGCCAGCTCCGGAAGATCCGTCCCGGGCAGCGGGCCGTCGTCGCCGTCGACGCGTATGGGGGCCGGCGCTACCAGGCGCACGTGGACAGCATCTCCGCCGCCACCGGGGCGCGCTTCAGCCTCCTTCCCCCGGAGAACGCCAGCGGCAACTACGTCAAGGTCGTGCAGCGGGTGCCGGTGAAGATCGTCATCGAGAAGGGCCAGGACTCGGAGCACGTGCTGCGCCCGGGCATGTCGGTGGTCCCCACCGTCTTCCTGAAGTGAGCGCGGTCCCTGGCCGCCCCCCGCCGCCGCAGGTCAACCCGTGGATCGTCGCGGTCGCGGTCATGTTCGCAACCTTCATGGAGGTCCTCGACACCACGGTCGTGAACGTGTCCCTGCCCCACATCGCGGGCAGCCTCGATGCAACCGTCGACGAGTCCACCTGGGCGCTCACCTCGTACCTGGTGGCCAACGCCATCATCCTGCCCCTGGCCGGATGGCTCGCGAACCACTTCGGCCGCAAGCGGCTGCTGATCGCGTCGGTGACGGGCTTCACGATGGCGTCCTTCCTCTGCGGCCTGGCCCCGAACCTCGAGATGCTGGTGCTCTTCCGCGTCATCCAGGGCATGACGGGCGGCGCCCTGCAGCCGCTGTCGCAGGCCGTCCTCCTCGAGGCCTTCCCGCCCCACGAGCGCGGCAAGGCGATGGGGTTCTGGGGCCTCGGCATCGTCGTCGCCCCGATCTTCGGGCCCGTCCTCGGCGGCTGGCTCACCGACAACTACTCCTGGCGCTGGGTCTTCTACATCAACATCCCGGTCGGCATCGTGTCCCTCGTGATGACGAAGCTCTACGTCTTCGACCCTCCCTACATCGAGCGGAAGTCCGACAAGGTCGACTACTGGGGCATCGGTCTGCTCGCGGTGGGGGTCGGGGCGCTGCAGTTCCTCCTCGACAAGGGGCAGGAGGAGGACTGGTTCTCCTCGGATCTGATGCGGGTGCTGCTGGTCCTGGCGGTGGTGGGCCTCGTGGCCTTCGTCGCGCGCGAGCTGACGACCGAGCATCCGGTCGTCGACCTTCACGTCTTCAAGGAGAGGACGTACAGCGCGGGCGTGTTCCTGATGACCGTGCTCGGCTTCGTGCTCTACGGCAGCCTCGTCCTGCTCCCGATCATGCTCCAGACGCTTCTCGGATACCCGTCCCTGCAAGCGGGGATCGCGATGGCTCCGCGCGGCATGGGGTCGTTCCTGGCCATGCCCGTGATCGGCGTGCTGGTGGCGCGGGTGGGGGCGCGCAAGCTTCTCGCCCTCGGCCTCCTGGGCGGATCGGTCACCCTCTATTGGCTGGGCGAGCTCAACCTCTCGGCCGGCTATTGGGACATCTTCTGGCCGCAGTTCATCCAGGGGATCTCGCTCGGGCTCCTCTTCGTGCCCCTGACCACGATCAGCATGGACCCCATCGCCAAGGAGAAGATGGGAAACGCGACCAGCATCTTCAACCTGATGCGAAACCTCGGGGGCAGCATGGGCATCGCCGCCTCCACCACCCTGCTCGCCCGCCACGGGCAGGCCTACACGAGCATGCTCGCCGCGCGCGTGACACCCTACGATCCGGCGACGCAGTCGATGCTGGAGTCGATGCGGCGCGCGTTCATGGCCCGCGGCGCGGACTTCGTGACCGCCACCCAGCGCGCGCACGCGGCACTCTTCGGCCTGGTGGGCCGCCAGGCCACCATGCTCGCCTTCGTCAGCGTCTTTCGCCTATTGGCTCTGATCTTCCTGTTGATGCTGCCCCTGGTGCTCATCATGCGGAGCCCCCGCAGCCGCGGTCCCGCGACCCCCGCTCACTGACGTTGCTCTTCGACGCCGAGGCCGCAGAGGACCGCAGAGGCAACAAGCAAAAGCTGCGAGCGGAGCGGGATTCACTCCCGCGTAGCGAGCGGGGGGTTCAGGGGGGCGCGCCGCTAGCGCCCTCCTGCTCAATGACGGAGCGGGATTCACTCCCGCGAAGCGAGCGGGGGGTTCAGGGGGGCGCGCCGCTAGCGCCCCCCTGCTAATGCCAACCCACGCCTATCCGCGGTAGAGTTCGTCGCATGAGGTCCATGGAGCGGACCGCAGAGAGTCTCGCGCGGACGGAAACCGAGCTGCGCGCGGAGAAGGCCGCCGCCCTCGCCCGCATCGCGGGCACGCTCGAGGGTCTCCTGGCGGAGTTGAGGCGGCGGCGCGAGAGCTTCGGCGGGCTGCCGAGCGAGGAGCGCGATCCCGCCGTCGAGGCCTACGATGCTCTCCGGGAGCAGGCCCGGCTCTATCGCTGGTACCTGGTCGTGCAGCGGGAGGCGCTGGGCCTCTTTCGTCATGACGACGTCGACCGCCATTACCCTCTGCCCGAGCCGCTGTCCCCCCACCACTAGCTCGTTTGCCCATCTTCCGACTGGATCATCGGATCGCCTTCCCGCCCGTCCAGCACGCCGAGGACGGCCTGCTCGCGGTGGGGGGCGATCTCCGGCCCGAGCGGCTCCTGCTCGCCTATCGCAGCGGCATCTTTCCGTGGTATTCGGAGGGCCAGCCGATACTCTGGCACTCCCCCGATCCGCGCATGGTGCTCGTCACGCGCGACCTCGAGGTGCCGCGAAGCCTACGCAAGACGATCCGCAAGCAGCCGTACGGCTTGACCCTCGACGCCGCGTTCGGCCAGGTGGTGGCCGCCTGTGCGTCGATCGAGCGCCCGGGCCAGTCCGGGACCTGGATCACGCCCGACATGCAGGCGGCCTACCGCGAGCTGCACCGGCGGGGGCTCGCCCACTCGGTGGAGGCGTGGCGGGAGGGACAGTTGGTCGGAGGCTTGTACGGCGTCTCGCTGGGAGCCGCGTTCTTCGGCGAGTCGATGTTCGCGCTCGCTCCCGACGCTTCGAAGATCGCCTTCGTGCGCCTCGTGGAGCAACTCGTCCGCTGGGGCATCGGCCTCGTCGACTGCCAGGTCTACACCGACCACCTGGCCCGCTTCGGCGCGGTGGAGTGGCCGCGGAAGCGGTACCTCGCGGCCCTCAAGAAGGCCCTCGCCTGTCCAACCCGGACCGGCCCGTGGCGCTTCGAGGACGTCTAGCTCCACGCCCGTCGCCTCAGGGACTATTCGCCCTCGGACGCGACGGGCTCACCAGGGTCGTCCTCCTCGGCGGACGGCAGGAATGCGCGGAACTCGTCGACGGTCGCATGCGGTCGGCGTGCCGGTTCGTCCAGGGCGGCGAGATCGTCGCTGGGCTCGGGCAGGTTCAGCGCCCGATGGAGGGCCGATTTCGAGATCGCCCACAACTCGTTGCCGTTCATGTGGTCGTTGGCCGTGAAGAAGACGAGAGGCCCGACCGGCGTGAAGAAGCGCGGCGAGGACCAGCCCGCTCCCACGGCGAGGTCCTGCACCACCCGCGTGGTGTTCGTGCCGTTGGTCGCCCACAGCTCGAGGCCGTGGGCGTCGTCATACGCGCTGAACAGCGCCAGGCCGCCCACCTTCCTGAAGGAGGAGCTGTCGAAGATCGGCCCCAACGAGCTGGCCGGTCCCGGATTGATGTCCAAGAGGAGGTCCGCCGTGACGCCGTCGCTCCTCCACAGCTCGCACCCGTTCCCATCCCTCGCCGCGAACACCAGGGCGTCGCTGACCTGAGCGGAGGCACCGCCACATCCTAACCACCGGTTGTCGGGGAGAATGGAATCCCGGATCAGGGCCGTGCCCGCGTCCGTCCCATCGGTCTTCCACAGCCCGCTCGCGACGCTGAAGAAGAGGACACCGTTGGTGCCGAGCGGAGTCAAGACGGCGAACGGCAACTCCGGTGAGAAATCCTTCACGAGCACGGTACCTGCCTCCGTTCCATCGCTCTTCCACAGCGTGTCGCCGGTCCAACCCCCGCCGTTCTCTGCGCCGAAGGCGGTGAAGAGGAGGGTGCCGTTGAGGTCGACCAGGCGCGTCGGGCCCGAGCTTGCCGGCCCCGGCCGGATATCCTTGACCAGGACCGTGCCGGCTGCGGTCCCGTCGCTCTTCCACAGCTCGCTGCCGGTGTCCGGGTGGAAGGCACTGAAGAAGAGGGTGCCGTTGATATTCAGGAGCCGGGCCACGCCGGCCGAGCCGGCCCCCGGGACGATGTCCTTGACCAGGACGGTGCCGGCCGCCGTTCCGTCGCTCTTCCACAGCTCGCTGCCGGTGTCCGGGCGGAAGGCACTGAAGAAGAGGGTGCCGTCGACGTCGGTGAGCTGTTTGAGGTCGGACGAGCCCGGTCCCGGATAGACGTCCTTGACGAGCAGGGTCCCCGCCTCGGTCCCGTCGCTCCTCCACAGCTCCGTGCCGGTGTCGGGGCGGAAGGCGGCGAAGAACAGGATACTCCCCACCCGGGTGAGCGAGTCCGGGGAAGACGAGCCGGCCCCCGGGACGATGTCCTTGACGAGGGCGGTCCCCTCGGCGCTCCCGTCGCTCTTCCATAGCTCGCGGCCGGCCCCGGGGGTGGAGGCGGTGAAGAACAAGCTCTTCTGAAGCTTGAGCAGGTCGTCCGGGAACGACGAACCCGCGCCGGGATTGATGTCCCTCAAGAGCACCGTGCCGGCTTCGGCGCCGTCGCTCGTCCACGGCTCGGGCCCGGTGCTCGGCAGTGACGCCGAGAAGAAGAGCTTGCCGAGGCCGCTGGCGAGAGTCGTGAGGCTGGAGTCGCCGGGACCGGTGTTGATGTCCTTCACGATCACGGTTCCGAACTCGGTCCCATCGCTCTTCCACAGCTCGGTACCCGCGCCGGAGCCGAAGGCCTTGAAGAAGAGTGTGCGGCCGACGGCGGTAAGCGCGGCGGGCGAGGAAGAGCCGTCCCCGGCGACGAGGTCCTTGACGAGCGCGGTCCCCTCGGCCGTCCCGTCGCTCCGCCACAGTTCCACTCCCGTGCCGGCCCGGAAGGCCGAGAAGAAGAGCGTACCGTCGACGGTGGCGAGGTTGCCGGGAGTGGAGGAGCCGGCCCCGGGCTCGATGTCCTTGACGAGCACGGTGCCCTCCTCGGTCCCGTCGCTCTTCCACAGCTCGTAGCCGGTCTCCGGGCGGAAGGCCGTAAAGAAGAGCGCGCCATTGGCGCCCTTCAGGTTGGAGGGGCCGGAAGAAGCGGCCCCGGCGCTGACGTCCTTGACCAGCACGGTCCCCTCGGCCGTCCCGTCGCTTTTCCACAGCTCCGTCCCGACATCGGGGCGGAAGGCCCCGAAGAAGAGAGTGCCGTTGACGGTGGTGAGGTTGAAAGGACTGGAAGAGCCGGGCCCGGGGTTGATGTCCTTGATCATGCTCGTGCCCGACGCGTCGCTCTTCCACAGCTCGCTGCCGGTGCCGGGGCTGAAGACCGTGAAGAAAAGCGTGCTGCCGACCACGGTGAGATTCGACGGGGCCCAATGGGACGTGTCCGCGACGGGCCCCGTTCCTGTCCCGTCGCTTCTCCAGAGCGAATAGGTACTGTCGAGATTCCTCACGAAGTACAGAGTGCCGCCCACGGCGGTGAACTGTCCAAGACCTCTGTACTGGGGCGCCTCCGGGCCGATGTCGTCCCTGACCAGCACGGTCCCTTCGGCCGTCCCGTCGCTCCGCCAGAGCTTGTCGCCCATCCTGGTCGAGAAAGGGGAAAAGTCGGAGTGGAAGAAGAGGATACCGTTGACGTTGGTGAGGTCGCGGACGCCGATGGCCTTGACCATTACGGTGCCGGCGGGGCTCCCGTCGGTCCGCCACAGGCCGGAATTGGCCCCGTCGGTCGCGCTGAAGAAGACGAACCCGCCGGCTTCCACGAATGGCCCCGGCAACGAGCCGGCGGCGGCGTCGAACGTGTTATTGATGTCCTTGACGAGGAAAGCCCGCGTATCTGGCGTTCCCTTCTGGCCCGCACCGACCCAAGCCGTCGCGACGAGCCCCAAGACGAGGGCGGCAAGAACAGTCCAAACCCAGGAAGAGGCCCGCATCGCTGGTTCTCCTTTCACCGCCGATGGGAGCGATTCGAGTTACCACAGAATGTGGGTCCCCCTCCCGAAGCAGAACAGTGGGGCGGCCCGGAAACTGGGGTCAGGGAAACCCTGAAGGACTTCGCCCTGCTCGGTGGCTCGGCTCTTAAGACGACGCCGCAAGGGCCGCCGGGGCCACAGGCAACCTGGTCCAGGTGCCGTCTCCCCCCAACGCTTCGCACGGACGAAAGCCGGCCTTGTAGCTCATCTTGGGCGAGCCCGCGATCCAGTAGCCGAGGTAGAGCCACGGCAGGCCGCGCTGGCGGCACGCGTCGATCATCCACAGAACGTTGAAGACGCCGAGAGCGCGCCGCGACTGGTCGGGATCGAAGTAGCAATAGACGGCGCTCATCGCCTGGGGCTCGAGGTCGGCCACGCCGACGGCGACGAGGCGCCCGCCCACGCGGTACTCGATCTCGCGGGTGTCGACCGCGGAGCCGCCGGTGAGGGTTCGAAGCTCGAGCTCGGAGCCCTCCATCTGCCCGTCGTGGCGGGCCTCGAGATAGCGGCGGTAGAGGGCGAGCTTCTCGGCCGAGGGCGAGGACGGAACGAGGACGGCCTCGAGGTCGGCGTTGCGTACCCGGCAGCGCCTCTGCGCGCGCGAAGCAGAGAACTCCGCGACCGGCACGCGCAGCATCCGGCACTGGTCGCAACCCTCGCATCTCGTGCGGTAGAAGACCGGGCCGAGGCGCCGGAAGTTCAGGTCCATGAGGGCGTGGTACACCCCGGGAAAGAAGGGGGAGGGCACGACCGTCAGGTGCCGGGCCGAGCGCCGGGGAAGATACGGGCACGGGAACGGGCCGTCGAGAGGCGGGTCGCGCCGCTCGATGGCCCGGGACAAGAGCTGGGTCAGGCCCGCGTGCGCGTGCGCGACCTCGCCGTCCGTTCCCGCCGTCGTGCCCACGGCTTCAGCCTAGCACCTCTTGGGCTCCTCGCCGCGGGTCACTCGGCGTCGTGGAAGATGATGCCGAGCGTGTAGCGCGTGCCCGACCGGACGCGGCTCACGCCGTGCCGCACGTTCACGCGATGGAAGCCGCGGGCGCCCCGCGCCGGCCGGATGCGGTTGGTGAAGACGAGCAGCTCGCCCCGCCTCCCGACGATCGCCTCCCCCACCGATTGCGCGCGCGGCCGCTGTTCCACGAGCAGGAACTCGCCTCCGTCGTAGTCCTCGCCCGGTCGGCTCAGGAAGAAGACGATCTGGAACGGGAAGCCGACCGCCCCGTACACGTCCTGATGCAGGCAGTTGTATCCGCCGGCTTCGTAATGCAGCAGCAGCGGCGTGGGTTTCGTCTGCCCCGCCCTCGCGCAGCGGGTGAGGAATGCCCCGAGCGTCGGCGGGAAGCGCTCGCGCGAACCGAGTGCCTGCGCCCAGCCGTTGGCGATTCCGGCCAGCCGAGGATAGGCATGGACCCGGAGCTGCTCGACCAGCTTCGGCAGCGGCCGCCCGAAGTACTTGTAGTCCCCTGCGCCGAAACGGTGGCGGGCCATGTCCACGCGGCTGCGGAAGAGCCCGTCGTCGCCGTATGCACGGATGAGCTCGCGGCATTCCTCCGCGGTCAGGACGTCCGGCGTGCTCGCCCAGCCGCGCTCCCACAGTCCCGCCTCGAGCGCGGGCCAGTCCAGCGCCGCCAGGCGCTCGGCGACGCTCATGGGAGCGCGAGAGCGGCGCGCCCGGCCCGGGCCGCTCCTGGGTACACCTCGACGGGCTGGCGCATCACGCTCCGGGATCGTGCGCGCCGCCCCGGCCGCTCAGCCGGTCGGTGGGGTGAAGGACCCGCAAGGCCCGGCGGCCTAAAGGTCGCGGAGGGCCGTGGCCACCGGCAGCCGGGCCGCCCGGATGGCCGGCGGCAGGCCGCCGACGACACCCATCACGAGCGCGAAGCCCACGCCGACGGCCAGCAGCGCGGGCGTGATGCGGAAAGCGAAGGCGAGGTGGGAGAAGGTCTGCCAGTTCATCGTGCCCGTGGTCAGGCCGTTCACGGGGAGCGCGAACAGGCAGCCGAGCAGCCCGCCGATCGCGGCGATGAAGAGCGCTTCCACCACGAAGGAGAGCACCACGCTGGGACCGCCGAAGCCCAGGGCGCGCATGGTCGCGATCTCGCGCGAGCGCTCCGCCACCGCCGAGTACATCGTGTTGAGGGCGCCGAACACGGCCCCGAGGCCCATCACCGCCGCCACCATGGAGCCGAGCACGGTGATGAGACCCGTGAGCATGCGCGATTCCTTCTCGTAGTACTCGGCCTCGCGCTCGACCTGGACGCTCAGGCGTGGGTCGCTGGTGAGGGCCTTCTTGAAGCCGTCGAACGCGTCGGCCGATTGCAGCCGCACGGTAGCCGACTGGAACGAGCCCAGCGGCCGCTGGTAGACGCGCATCAGGACCTCGGCGTCGCACCAGACCTCGGAGTCGAACGCGCTGCCGCCGGCGTCGAAGGAGCCGACCACCGTCCAGCTGTCGCCCCCGAAGCGGACGTTGCTCCCGACATCGAGCCCGGAGTAGGTGCTCCTCACGTTGCGCCCTACGACCAGCTCGTTCAGGCCCGGCCGGAAGAAACGGCCGTCCTTCATCTTGACGCCCGGGCGCACTTCGAGCGCCCGCGGCGACATGCCGCGTACCTGCACGTTGGCGTCCGTGCCCGTCGTCCTCAGCGGGAAGGAGGCGACCACCACGACCTCGGGGCTCACCAGGGAGCCCGCGGCCGGCCGCGCCACTCCCGGCGCGACCTCGAGGATCTTCACGTGCTCGACGGTCACGCTGCTGTCCATCTCCGACGTGGCCCCCGCCCGCCGCACGATCGCGTTCTCGGGTGAGCCCGACGAGACGAGCGTCGCCTGGAAGCCGCGGGCCATGGCCAGCATGGCCACGAACACCGCCACCGTGCCCGCGATGCCCAGCACCGCCACCACGGCCGACGGCCAGCGCTCCCGCACGCTGTTCACGTTGTAGACGAGGGGGATCGCCATCGTCAGACCCTCCGCAGCGCATCCACCACGCGCAGGCGCATGGCGGAGAAGGCGGGCAGGAAACCCGCGATCACGCCGACCAGGAGCGCGACGCCCACTCCGGTCGCGACCTGCCCCGGCGGCAGGTAGAAGATGGGCAGGAAGCCACCGGTGGGATCGCCGCGGAGCGTCAGCGCCTTGGCCAGGGCCAGGCCCAGGGCCCCGCCCAGCAGGGCGACGAGCACCGACTCCGCCATGACCAGCCCGAGCACCGCCCAGTCGGGGAAGCCCACGGTCTTGAGCACCGCCAGCTCGCCGGTGCGCTCGCGCACGGCGATGGCCATCGTGTTCCCGGTGACGAGGAGCAGGGTGAAGAAGACGACGGCGCCGATGGACAGGATCAGGAACTCGATGTTGCCCATCTGCTTCGCGAAGGACGTGGCCATTTCCTTCTCCGTTTGCGCCCTCGTCTCGTAAGGGGAGTTGGCGAAGGTCTCGTCGATGGCCTTCATCACGCTCGCCGCGTGGTCGGGGTTCTCGATGCGCAGCGTGTACCACCCGATCATGTTCTTGTACGAAGCGGGCATCTTCTCGTTCAGGTAGTCCCAGTGGAACCAGAACTGGGTCGTGTCGTCCTGCGGCCGCGTGCCGTGATAGATGCCGTGGAGGTTGAACTCGAACACCCCCGAGAGAAAGGTGCCCTTGATCGGGATGCGGTCCCCCACCTTCCAGTGATACTTCTCGGCGGTCAGCTTCCCGGCAATGGCGCCGGCCTTGTCCTCTACGAACGCCTTCCACTGGTCGTCGGGAATGACGAACTCGGGGTACATCGAGCGATACGTCTGGGGATCGACGGCGAACTGCGGGAAGAAGTTCTTCTCGTCGATGTAGACGCCGCCGAACCAGTTCGCGAACGTGACCTGCTTCACCCCCGGGATGCGCAGGATGCGATCGCGGTAGGGAAGCGGCAGGGGCTGGATGATCGAGACCT
>QHVJ01000271.1 GCA_003222275.1 Acidobacteriota bacterium
CCGGCTCTGCCGGGTGCGGAGCTTCTGATAGGCCGCGTTCGCCACGATCCGGTAGAGCCAGGAGCCGAAGGCCGACTCACCCCTGAAGCTGTCGATCTTCCGGACCACGGTCCAGAATGCGTCCTGCACGACTTCTTCTGCATCCTGCCCGTTTCCCGTGATGCTGGTGGCCAGGCGATACGCGCGGTCCCCGTACGTGGTGACGAGACGCTCCGCTGCCGTCGGCTCGCGCCGCCGGAGCGCTTCCAGAAGGTCGAGATCCCGGTCTGCACGCCGCGAACGAGTGACGGCAGCCGTCTCGGGTTCGAGAGCCATTTGAAGAGTCATCTCTCTATCCTCCGTGCCGCCGATCATGTCAGCGCAGAACCGTCTGGACCGCGTCCAGCAGCGCATCACCGCGGAAGGGCTTGTCGAGGAATGCGACGGCGCCGGCCCCGAGGCACCGCTGGCGAATCTGCTCGTCCCCATGAGCAGTGAGAATGACGGCCGGAACGCGGACGTTCGCGGCCGCGAGATGCCAGAGGAGGTCGAGGCCGCTCATTCCGGTCATCCGCAGATCGAGCACCAGGCACCCGGTGGTCTCGCGCTGGGCGGAGGTCAAGAACTCTTCCGCCGAGGCGAACGTCTCGACTCGGAAGCCTACCGACCGCAGGAAATTCTTGAGCGAGCGACGCAGCGACTCGTCATCGTCCACGACGGAGATCACCGGCGCATCCTGCGTGCCGATGCGTTGTCGCCATTCCTGGAACCTCGGAATCGAATCCATGGCTGCCAGGCTAGGCGGTCGGGCGGGCAGCGTCTACCCTACGTTGGTCGGGGCGACCTCTACCCTACTTTCGGAGGGTTCGAGCCGCCACCGGCAGGGGTGATGCCGAGCCGGGAGGCGAAGCGGACCAGCTCGGCCACGGAGCCGGCCGTCATCTTCTGCATCACGTGCGCGCGCTGCTCCTTGACGGTGGCCTCGGTGGTACCCAGCTCGCCGGCGATCTGCTTGTTGAGAAGACCTGCGACGATCCGCGCCAGCACGTCCCGCTCGCGCCGGGTCAGGGAAGCGTAGCGGCCACGAAGCTCGGTGAGTTCCTGGCGCTCCGTGCGCAGCGCGCGATCGCGCTCGATCGCGTGTCGAATGGCGTCGAGCAGGTCCTGCTCGCGGAACGGCTTGGTGAGAAATTCGACCGCGCCGGCTTTCATGGCCCGGACCGACATGGGAATGTCGCCGTGGCCGGTGAGGAAGATGATGGGCAGCGCCGCGTCCGTGTCGGCGAGCTCGCGCTGGAGATCCAGCCCGCTCAGCCCCGGCAGGCGCACGTCGAGCACGAGGCATCCCGGCGCGTCGGGGCGCCGGGCACGCATGAACGCCTGAGCGCTGGGGAAGACCTCGACGAGGAACCCGACGGAGGTGATGAGTCTCCGGAGGCTGTCGCGGACGGACGAGTCGTCGTCGACGACGAAGACGACGGGCGCATCCGACGTCATGGCATCCCCGGCAGGGCAAACTGGAACGTCGCGCCATGGTCCGAATTCGTCGTCGCCCACAGCCGGCCCCGGTGGTTGTCGATGATCGAGCGACTGATCGACAGCCCCATACCCAGCCCACCCGGCTTTGTCGTGTAGAACGCCTCGAACAGGCGCGGCGCCTCGGCTTGGCTGAAGCCGACGCCGGCATCCTCGACGGCGACGATCGCCCAGGGACCATCGTCACGGTGATCGGTGGTCGCGCGGACGACCATCCGGCGCCGCACCGGCGGGACCTCGCGCATTGCCTCTACGGCATTCATCAGCAAATTCAGGAGGACCTGCTGGAGCTGGATCCGATCGCCCGTGACCTGCGGCAGGTTCGGTGCCAGAGACATTTCCAGAGATATGCCGTGTCGCCTGATCTCGGGCCCGACGAGGGGCAGCACGTCGCGGATGACACCGGTGAGGTCACAGCGCCCACGGGCAACCGACGAGCGCGTCAGCAGGGCGCGAATCCGGGTGATGACCTCTCCCGCGCGCAGGCCGTCCTTCACGATAGCGGTGAGCGCCCCGCGGACGCTGTCGAGATCGGGTCTGTCGGCCGCCAGCCAGTGCAGGCACGCGTTGGCATCGGCACCGATCGCCGCCAGCGGTTGGTTGATCTCATGGGCGATGGAAGCGGCGAGCTCACCCAGCGTCGTCACGCGCGTCACGTGCGCGAGCTCCTCTCGCGCTTGCTGCAGCGCCTCCTCGGCCCGTTTGCGCTCCGCGCGAGCGCGGAGCGCCGTCACCCCGGATGTCAGGTCCTCGGCGAGATGGCCTCGCAGCGCCGTCACGGCATAGGCCACGGACGCCGCCAAACCCGTATAGTGTTCGATCGCGTGTTCATCGAAGGCGCTGCACTCCGCGGCATACAGATTGAGCGTGCCGCGCAGATCCACGGCGCCCCCGGACGCCTCATAGGCGATCAACGGCACGGCAAGGCAGGAGGCGTAGCCGCGTGCGAGGGCGGCGGCTCGCCAGGGAGAAAACCTCGGGTTCGTGCGGATATCGTCGACCCAACACGCGTGGCCGGTCCGAACCGCAACGCCGACGGGCCCCTGACCGAGTTCTATCTCTCCCCAGGAAGTCTTGAGGCGCTCCAGGTATTCGACGCCGTCTCCGGCCTGGGCGACCGGGCGAACAGTCTTCTCGGCATCATCCTCGCAGTAACCGACCCAGGCCAGCCGAACCTCGCCGCCCGCCACGAGAATTTCGCAAATGGATCGCAACAGCGCCTGCTCGCTCTCGGCCTGCAAGAGCGCGTTGGTGCACTGATGGAGCGTCCGCAGTCTTCTTCTCAGCCGACCCAGCGTTTCCCCGTAGGCCTCGCGTTGCTGTGACATCAATCGCCAGCCCGGTCTAGTCGACACCGAGCACGGTGCTGGCCAAGGCCGTCCCCGCCACACGGGCCCGAATCTTGTCGAACGCCGTCCCCCGAGTGCGAGACGTGTCATCGCTGAAGGGCGCAAAGCCGCAGTCGTCCGTGGTTCCCAATCGATCAGGCGGGATGTATTCGGCCGCCTCGAGGACACGGTCCCTGATCTCTTCGGCGGTCTCGACACGCGGATCGAGTGGATCGATCACCCCCACGAAAATCCGTTGCGTAGCCTTGGCGTGTTCCCGAATCAGTTTCAGGACGCGCTGACGGTGAGGCTCGCTCGCCAGCTGCACATAAAAGCTGGTCGCCTGCAGCTCGAACAAGCTCGGCAGGAGCTCGGCGTAGTCCACGTCCGCGCTGTGGGTCGAGTGGCGATCGGCGCCCGGGCACGTGTGCACCCCGATTCGCTTCCGCTCCTCGGCGGAAAAGCGCTCCAGCACCAGATTGTTCAGGTCGATGAAACTGCGTAGCAGGCGCCGCGTCGGATCCAACTTGATCGACAGCCGTCCTTCCGTGAAGTCCATCTGAACCACGTGTGCGCCTTTCTTCAGACAACGCCGAATTTCGCCCTCCTGCTCATCGATCAGGGCATCGAGATACTCTTCTCGCGAATAGCCGCGGAGGCCGCCTTGCGGGTACAACAGGCTCAGGGCCGAGGCGGAGACGACCGCTTGCTTCAGCGGCACCTGCGCGTACCGCTGGGCGATTTCCAGGTAAACATCGGCCGGGGTCTTGTACCTGAACGGTCCGCCGGTCAGGCGAGGCAGGTTTCGGATGTGCCCATCTGCGAACGAAATCGGCACGCCATCCGGCGACAGGTTCTCCAGACCATGGATGGAATAGGTGGCGAAGCTGTGCTTGGCCTGTTCGCCATCCGTAATGACGGGCGATCCGGTGGCTTCCAGACGCCGAATCGTGTCCTGGACGGCGGCATCGTAGAGCGCAGTGAGCTCCGGCTGCGAGATGCGCCCGGCTCGGAAGCCCTGGACTCCCTCGATCAAGGCCGCCGGTCTCGGAATGCTTCCGATGGGCTCCGTCGGCAGCATCAGCGCAGTGCCGGCAGGCTGAAATGGAAGGTGGCGCCGTGCGTCGCGTTCGGTGTCGCCCAGAGCCGTCCGCCGTGGGCTTCGATGATCGAGCGGCTGATCGACAGCCCCATACCCATGCCGCCGGCCTTCGTGGTGAAGAAGGCGCTGAAGAGCTGGCTCACGCTGTTCGGGTCGATCCCGACGCCGGCGTCCTGCACGTCGACCGACACGTGATCACCCTCGTGCGGTCGCGAGCCAATCACGAGCTGGCGTGGCCGGTCCGCGACGGACGCCATCGCCTCGATCGCATTCATGACGAAATTGATGAGCACCTGCTGCAGCTGGACGCGATCGGCCAGGACCGGCGGCAACGCCGACGCCAGGTCGAGTCGCAACGACACCGCATGGCTCCTGACCTCGGTGCCGATGAGCGGCACGACGTCGCGAATGACGTCGTTGACGTCCAGGCGTGCTTTGTGCGGACCGCTCCTCGTCGCGAGCTGGCGGATCCGCTGGATGACGTCAGCCGCCCGGTGGCCGTCCTTCACGATCGCGTGGAGCGCCTCGCGGGCGCTCGCGAGGTCGGGCGTGGCTGCCGTCAGCCAGTTGAGCGATGCGTTGGCATCGGCCACGATGGCGGCAAGCGGCTGGTTGACCTCGTGGGCGATCGACGCCGCCATTTCGCCCAGGGTCGTCACGCGGGTCACATGGGCGAGCTCCGCCTGCGCCTGCTGCAGCGCCTCCGAGGCTCGCGCATGGTCGGTGAGGTCGCGCGTGATTCCGAGCACGGCCTCGATCCGCGCCGAATCCGGCCGCAGCGGCGAATACGTCGCGGCCAGGTATTTGCGGCCGGCCGGCGTGGGAAACCAGCCGACGAAGCTCACCTCTTCTCCCCCGAAGCATCGATCCAGGTTGGGCTTGTACGTCTCCTCGAACGGCTCCGTGCCCGCGAGCTCGTCCACGCGCATCCCCACGATCTTGTCGGCCGGCATCCTCCAACGCCGCTCGAAGGCCGCGTTGACGCGCTGATATCGATAGTCTTTCCCGACGATGTAGACCGCATCAGGTGAGGCTTCGAACATGTGTCCCGTCAGATATTCAGCGCGCTTGCGCTCGGTGATGTCCACCACGGTCACGAGCACGCTGTCGAATCGAGCTGACGGCGGTGGGAATGTGAGAGTGAAGAGGACGGTCAACCGCTCGCCCTTCAGGTCCTGGGCAATGGTCTCGGCCTCCAGCGAGGCGCGGCCCTCGGCGATACCGACGAGCACTTTGACGAACGCGTCTCGGGTCTCGCGCAGAAAGAGCGTGTTCGCGGAGGCGAGGAGCTCCTCCTTGCTTCCGGCCGCAAACATCTTGACGGACGCCTCGTTCGCGTCGACGTTCCTCACCATCCGGGCGGCTTGCCGGACGAACTCGGGGTGCACGGCGAGGTACTCGCGGACATCGCGCACCCCGGCGGCCCTCAGATCATCGATCGCCACCTTGACGCGCGAGAAGTCTTCTTCCCAGATCGACACCCCGGTCGACTCGAAGATGTGGCGATAGCGCTTCTCGCTCTCGCGCAGACGGTGAAAGATCGACAGGCTCGTCAGCGCATCCTCGAGCCGCCGGCCGATCTCCTGGAACAGGAGCTCCTCTCGCGCTGTCCAGAGGCGCGCGTACGAGCACTGGCTGGCGCCGAAGATGTACGGCCGCTCACTCTTCGGGTAGAGCGCCATCACAATCCTGGATTGGACAAGGCGGCGCTGCGCCAGCTCGCTCGACAGCGGATGCGCCGAGTGCGGTCCGAACTGGACAGGACCGCTGGACGCCCGCAGGGTGCGAAACATCTCAGCCGTCTCCGGGTCGATCGGCACCTCGTCGCCCACGCCGAGGAGACTGGGGAATTCAGGACGCGTCCGCTGCATCTTGACCTCGTGAGAGACGGCCTCGGGGTCACAGGGATGCATCAGCCACGCGCGATCGCAGTCGAAGATCGACAGCGCAGCGTCGAGGACGTCGCTCATCATCTGCTCGAGGTCATTCGTTGCCTGGATGGCGCGGTTCACCCGATCCAGACCCTCGACGAACCATCGACGGTCGTGCTCCGTCCGCATGCCCTCCGTGATGTCGACCATCACGCCGCGCAACCGGATGGGACGGTCACCCTCCTGCACCACGGTCACCAGGTCTCGCAGCCACACGACTCTGCCGTCTGCGGCGATCATGCGGTACTCGCAATCGCCGTCGCGCTTCTCGGCACTCGCCGTTTCGCGGAATCGCACCGCCGACTGGCGATCGTCCCGGTGGAGGTGACCCTGCCAGAAGGTCGGCTCGGAGAGCCAGTGTTCGGCCGTATAGCCGAGGATGCGCTCAGCCTGGTCGCTCACGAACGAGAACTGACGCATCGTCGCATCGGCTTCCCAGACGATGCCGTCGACCGAGTTGACCAGATCCCTGAATCGGTGCTGCGCACCGACGGCCTCGGCGAGGGCCCGCGCGAGCTCCGCCGTTCGCTCGCGAACTCGCGCCTCCAACTGCTCTCGCGTCGTGGTGAGGGCGTCCTCCGCCCTGCGTCGTGCCGCGCTCATCGTGGCCAGGCACGCCGCCAAGAGCGTGAAGATGAGGAGACGCGGCATCTGGCCAGTGTCGATCTTCAGTGAATCGAACGGGGGGGTGAAATAGTAGGCGAAGGCCAGCGTGGCCAAGACCCAGGCCACGAGGGCCGGCCGCAGACCGGCGACCCAGCCCGTGATCAAGACGGCGACGAGCAAGAGCTGAGCGCCCGCCAGCACCACGGGTCGCAGCCACAGCGCGAGGATCACGGCGACCGTCACGCATGATACGGCGACCCCGTATCGGACGACCGCGAACCGCGCGACATGGCGTTGCATCTGGCGTCCCTCAATCTCGACTGCGGGGTCCGTCCAGGGTGCCCGAGAGCCTCCGCGCTCGGCAAGCGTATCGCGTCCCGCGTCCAATGTGGACACAGCCATCACGCCGAGGCGAGCGCCGTCCGTACCGCATCGAGGAGGGTGGAGCTTCGAAAAGGCTTCTCGAGAAACGCCACCGCGCCGGCCTCGAGCGATCGCCGGCGCGTCTCGTCGTCCGCGTGAGCCGTCAGCATGATCGCCGGAATGCGTGAGCCCGTGGCGACCAGATGTCGCAGGAGGTCGAGGCCGCTCATTCCGGCCATTCGCACATCGAGCACCACGCAGCCGATACTGTCTCGATGAACCGACTCCAGGAAGGCTTCCGCGGATTCGAACGTCTCGACGCGAAAGCCCACCGACATCAGGAGATTCCTGAGGGATCGACGCAGTGACGCGTCGTCGTCCACGATGCAGACCACCCGCCCATCGTGTTTGCCCATATGTGATCGCCGGCGTCGCTGACGGTCGATCTGCGCCAATCGTAGTTTTGCCGGACGGAGGGCGTCTACCCTACCTTCGTCGGGTTCGGCCACCCCGATGGTCGGCAGCC
>QHVJ01000276.1 GCA_003222275.1 Acidobacteriota bacterium
TGCCGCCCACCCGGCTCTCCCCCGCCGACTCACGTGACCAGCCCGCACGTCAGGCACCGTGTTCCCTCCCCCCCGGCGACGTGTTTGAAGTACTCGACGAAGCAATCCGCGTCGGTGCAAACGACCACGCCACACTCGCATTCCCATCCCACTCCGGCCAGCTCCCTGATCTCGCGCCGGCAGGCGCGACACCTCCGCGGTGCGGGGGCGGTCATCGCCGCCCGAACAGCTTCTTGAGAAAGCCTCCCGGCTCCGTGGCTTCCGGCTCGGGGCCGGCGGCCGCCAGCTCCGCCTGCGCTTCTTCGTTTTCAGGCTTCAGCTCCAGCGCCTTGCGGAACATGCTCAGCGAGCGGCCGCGCAATCCGCCTGCTTTGTAGAGCTGTCCCAGCGCCAGATACGCCTCCACGTTCTTCGGCTCGTCCCGCACGACCTCGTGCAGCGTCTCCTCGGCCTGGTGCACCCAGTTCGGATTCTTGGTGTAGGCGCGGGCCAGGACCAGGCGGGCCCGCTGCTTCGGCTTGCCCTCGAGCACCGGCACGGCGGCCTCGAGGAGCTGGATCGCGTCCCAGTACTTCTCCTCCGCCATGTATTTCTCCGCTCGGCGCACCGACTGCGCGGCCACCGCCGGGTCCAGGGCCGGGACGGGCACGGCCGGCTCGGGCTTGGGCGCCGCGGCCCGGGCGTCCGGCGCGGGCGCGCGGGGAGCGCGGCTCGCCATCTCGCTCTCGTGAGCCGCCCGGCTGCGCGGGTTGCGCAGCACCTCGTAGGCCTCGCCGAGGCGGATGAACACGGTCTCCAGCTTGTCGCGCAGGTCCGCCATGTTCGGGTCGTGGTGCGTGTCGGGATGGAACCGCTTGGCCAGGCGAAAGTACGCCTCCTTCACCTGAGCGTCGGTGGCCGTGCGCTCGATGCCGAGCGCCTCGAAGTGGTTCTTGGACCGCAGCGTCTCGTAGGCCTCCACGATCTCGCGCCGCTTCGCCTGCGCGTCGGGCGAGGCTTCCGGCCGCGCGACGGGAACGACGGGCGCCGCCGGCACGATCGCCGGCGCCGGGCGGGCCGGTTCGGGCGGGGCGGCGGGACGCGGGCGGATGGGCACCGCCCTCGGCGGCGCCTTGGGCGGCCCGGCCGCCGGCTCGACGATCCCCGTGCACAGCAGGCCGAAGAGGCTGCGCTGCACGTCCTCCGCGGGCAGCGAGAGGAGCTGCATGACCTCGCGGGTGCTCACCGTTCCGTCGATGCGCGAGAGGATGTAGCCGTCGGTCGGGCTGAGGTTGATGCGCTGGAACCGGAGCAAGGGGTCGCTGGACAGCGTCAGGACGCGGTCGATGTCCCCGAGGGCGTAGCGCACGACGTCGGGGTCGCGCACGCGCCGCACCGCGTCCAGGATGATCTCGCCGGTCGAGAGCTTGAGGGTGAACTCGCCCTGGGCGACCTCGTTCTCGGCGGGCTCGAACTCGTAGCTCTCCTCCCCGGAAGCTTCGAAAATGCGGAGCAGGATCTCGTGCGCGTGCAGGGCCAGCGCGTCCCCGAGCTGGTCCTGGCTGAACAGTCCCAGCTCGATGAGGACGGCTCCGAGGCGCTTCTGCTCGCGGCGGACGGCCTCGCCCGCGCGGTCGGCGTCGGCGCGCGTCAGCCGGCCGAGGCGGACGAGCACCTCGCCCAGGTGCTCCGCGGGCACGTCGCTGGCGGCATTGACGATGCTGCCCTTGACGAAATGGATGGTGCGGCGTGCGGGGCCCTGGGTGAAGCGCAGCACGCCTGTCTTGCGCCCCACGTACAGCTCGCGCAGGACGCTGGGGAGGACGCCTTCGCCGAGGGTTCCCTTCACCCGGACACTCGCGCGGGAGTATAGCGTAGAATGTGCGCTCTCCATGCCGCAGGGGGAAGAGCGCCGGCGCCATCCCCGCATCCGCCTCGAGGGTCGCGCCGTCGGACGGGCCACGGTCCTCGCGGAGTTCAGGGTGGTCTTCCTGTGGGACAACGGCGGCACGCTCGAGCTTCCCTTGCCCCTCGCGCTCGGCTCGCTCTGCGACCTCACCTTGAGCCTCGGCCCCGGGTCCGTCGACCTGAAGGCCCGCGTCGTGCAGGTGGAAGCGGTGACCGAGGGCGAGCCGGGCTACCGCGTGAACGTCGATTTCCTCACCATGGACCCCGACGACCAGGCGCTGCTCCAGGCGTTCCTGGATCGGGAGGGCCGGAGCTCGCCTTGAAATCGCGCCTGCGCGGCACCGCGCGCGCGGAAGTGCCGGGCCGGCTGCTCGACCTCAGCCTGGGCGGCGCGCTGCTGCATCTCCAGGCGGAGCTGGCCGAGGGAGAGATCCACGACTTCGCCCTCGACCTGGACGGCGAGACGGTGTCGGTGCAGGCCGAAGTGCGCCGGTGCCGGCCCGCGCCGCGCGGAGGTTACGAGGTGGGCGTGGAGTTCGTCGGTGTCGACCCGCGCGACCAGCGCCGCCTGAAAGCGTACCTGAAGGCGCGCTAGCGCTTCTTCGGCGGGCGGGCCTTCACTTCGGCGGGATTGTAGTGGTGGACGATGGGCAGGTCCTTCATCGTCACGACACCGGCGGGGCCGTTCACCACCTTCGGGATGGCGTTGACCACGATGGCCGCGGTGGCGGTGTCGCCGGCGACGCCGCCGGCGATCGTCATGTCGATCGGGGGGAGCCCGGCCACGAGCACGTGGTCGCGCGGGTTCTCGGCCCCCACGTACATCTGCAGGTCGAGGCTGATCGCCACGTCTCCGTTGCGGTAGCCGCGGGCGACCTGCTTGATCCCCGCCACCGCGCCCGCGGGGATGCGGAGGTACTCGGTGTCGAGGTCGCGGGGGGCGATCGCCGGCTCCAGCGTCTCCTCCACCCGCTCCAGCTTCCAGCCGAGCGCGGCGGCGATCATGTGCACCGACTCCACGAGGCCGACGTGGCGCACGGTGCCTTCCGTCATCGCCCGCCGGAACTGGTTCAGGTTCAGGCCCGCCCCCACCTTGCGCTGCAGCGGAAGGCGGCGCGTTCCCGCGTCCACGACCCGGGTCACCGCCACGCGGTCGACGCGCGCGCAGGGCGCGGTCAGCACGAGGGCGAGGGCGTCCATCGCATAGCCGGGATTGACGCCGGTGGCGAGGACGGTGACCTTCTTCTTCTTCGCGAGGCGGTCCAGCTCACGGAACGTAGCGGCGCGCTCGGGGATGGGGAACGCCAGCTCCTCGCACGTGCTCACGACGTTCATGCCCCGCTGGACGAGAGCGGCCACCTGCGTCTTGACGGTCTTCAGCGCGGAAGACGTGCTGAGGATGGCCACGTCGGCCCGCGCGCGGCGGAAGAACCGCTCCGGGTTGCCTTCGACCTTGACCCGCAACCGCCGGGGCAGGCCGAGCAGGGCGCCGAGGTCCTTGCCCGCATGATCGGGAAAGGGATCGGTGGCGCCGACGATCTGGAGGCCGTCGGTCTCCGCCACCAGCCGGGCGATGCCCTGGCCGATGGGCCCGAGGCCGACGTGCACCACCTTGAGCGGACGCGCCATCCGCTAGCGTTCGACCTCGAGAGCGGCGACCTCCTCCTCGGGCTCGGCGGCCAGGATCACGGTGCTGGAGACGGGGAGCAGCGTCACGTAGTACTTCCCGCCCGACTCCAGCGTCACCTCGTAGAAGCCTTCCGGTGCCACGCGTACCAGCCGGCCCTTGGCTCCCTTGGCCCCCAGCGCTTCGTTGTAGATCTTGATCGCGGCTTCCCGCTCGATCATCGCTACCTCCTCCTCGAGGGCGCGGCTTGGCCCGTCACAGCTCCTTCAAGGTCCGGCGCAGGATTTCCAGGCCCGCGTCGGCCTCGGCGGCGCTCAGGTTGAGCGGCGGGCGGAACCGGATCGAGCGCACGCCGCACTTCAAGAGGAGCAGCCCGCCGGCCACGATCTTCTTGTGGGCGGCGTCCCTCTGCGCCGGCGTGGGCAGGTCGAAGGCGATCATGAGGCCGCGCCCGCGCGCTCCCGTCACGAGGCCGCCTAGCTCGCGCTGGAGCGCCTCCAACCCGCGGAGCAGGTGCTCGCCGACCACGCGCGCGTTCTCCACGAGACTGTCCTCGTGGATGACCTCGAGATAACGGGCGCAGCGCACCAGATCGGTGAGGTTGCCGCCGAAGGTGGAGTTGATGCGCGATCCCACCCTGAACACGTTCTGCGGCTCTTCGTCCACCCGCGGCCCCACGAGGCAGCCGCAGACCTGCGTCTTCTTGCCGAACGCCAGGGCGTCGGGCCGGATCCCGAAGTGCTCGTGGGCCCACATCTTGCCCGTGAGCCCGATCCCGGTCTGCACCTCGTCGACGATGAAGAAGCACTGGTTCTGACGGGCCATGCGCTCGAGGGCCTGCAGGAACTCCGGCCGGAAGTGGTTGTCCCCACCCTCGGCCTGGATGGGCTCGATGATGATGGCGGCGATGTCGTCGGGGTTGTCGGCGAAGGCCTGGCGCATCTGATCGAGGGCGCGCTCCTCCGCCGCCTTGACGTCGGTCTCGACCTCCGAGGTCACCGGAAAGCGCAGCTTGGGGTTGTCGATCCGGGGCCAGCGGAACTTCGGGAAGAAGTCGGTCTTGATGGGGTCGGTGTTGGTGAGCGACAGCGTGTAGCCGCTGCGGCCGTGGAAGGCCTCGCGGAAGTGCACGACTTGCGTGCCCTTCTCGCCCGCGATGCCCTTGGCCTTGTTGCGCCGCACCTTCCAGTCGAACGCCACCTTCAGCGTGTTCTCCACGGCGAGCGAGCCGCCCTCGATGAAGAAGGCATGGGGCAGGTAGGACGGGATCGCGAGCCGTCCGAAGGTCTCGACGGCCTGCGCGTACTCGACGCTGTAGATGTCGGGCAGCGATGGCTTGAGCTGAGCGACCCGGGACAGGACCCTCAGGAAGTCCGGGTCCTTCATCTTCGGGTGGTTGTAGCCGATGGGGTTGGAGCCGAAGAAGGTCAGGAAGTCGAGGTAATCGCGGCCGGCGCGCCGGTCGTGGACCCAGGAGCCGTGGCTCTTCTCGAAGTCGAAGACCAGCTCGTAACCGTCCGCGAGCATGTATCGCGCCAGCGTTCGATGCACGTCGGCGGGGCTGAGCGGGGAAACCAAAGTCGGAGTCATAATAGCTCTATTTTCAATCACTTGGCAGGGGGCCAGGCGGCCGGAATCCGGTCCACCTGCGCGAGAGCGGGACATCTTAGCATAGCTGTCGCCGCCGCTCCCCAATCGGTATAATCGCACCTTCCAATGGCAGCCGGCATCGACCCTGCCTTTCTGCGCGCCTCGGACCTCTTCGAGAAACAGCCCGAAGAGGTACTCAAGGCCGTGCTCGTCCAAGGTCAGCTCCAGGAGTACGGACCCGGGGAGGTCGTTTTCCGCCAGGGCGACGAGGGGGACCGGCTCTACATCGTCAAGAGCGGCGCGCTGGAGGTGCTGGCCAGCCCGACCGATGCGGCCGAGCCGATCCCGGTGGCCTATCTCGGTCCGGGCGAAGTGCTGGGAGAGCTGGCGCTGCTCACGGGCTCCCCCCGCAGCGCGAGCGCGCGGGTGCCGGAGAGGGCGGAGCTGTTCACCGTCGACAAGGCGGTCTTCCTGGATTTGATGAAGACGCTGCCGGCCTTCGCCCGCAACCTCTGCCTCGTGCTGGCGAAGCGGCTGGAGGCCACGACGCTGAAGATGCCCCGCGGCTCCAAGCAGCTACAGGGTAACCTCCGCTACTTCGACCTCGCCACCGTCATCCAGACCCTCATCGGCTCGCACCAGACGGGGACTCTCGCGGTGACGCAGGAGGGAGGCAAGTCGAAGAGCCGGATCGCGGAGATCTTCTTCTTCAAGGGGAACATCGCGAAGGCCAAGGTGCGCCACCTGACCGGCGACGACGCCGTCTTCCAGCTCTTCCAGTCGCCGCTCGAAGGCGACTTCTCCTTCACCGGCCGGCAGGTCCAGGAGGAGGAGGTGCAGGCGGACATCACGATGCCCGCGATCTCGCTGCTGATGGAGTCGGTGCGTCTCCAGGACGAGCTGCCCCTGCTGAAGGAGCGCATCACCGATCCCGACCACGTGTACCGGCAGAAGGCGTCCCAGCTCGACTGGCAGGATGCCGATACCGCGGAGCTGGCGGCGGCGGTGTGGTCGCGGCTCAAGAAGGGCGCGTCCATGAACGAGTTGCAGCGCGACGTTCCCCGCAACTCGTACGCTCTCTATCGGACCGTGGCGTCGCTCGTCGACACGGGTCAGGTGGAGTAGCTAGACCCGGCTCGCTTCCCGTATCTTCTGTTCTAGGCTGCGGCGCTCGGCCTCGATCTCCTCGATCTCCCCCGACAGTCGGCTCATGGCTTTGCGCTTGGCGAGGAAGAAGTAGTTGGCGAGCTCGAGCAGCACGCCGCTGAGGATCGCGACGCCCACGACCTCCCAGAGCAGCGGCATCCCGATCTGGCCTTCCTTGAACCCGACCTGCCAGATCGCGTAGGCGACCCCGAGCCCGATGCCGTTGACGCCGATGCCGAAGCTGGCGCGGGCGTGGCGCAGCTCCGCCTCCAGTCGGGACTGCTGCATCTCGTTGGCGTGCAGCGCGTCCTTGAGCGGGCCGATGTCGGCCAGCACGACGCGCACGGTCTCGCCCGAGCGTACGACCTTGTGCCGCGTGCCGCAGGTAGGGCACTTGACGTGGTCGCCGTGCGTGTAGGTCGAGGGGACGGAAATCTCCGTCCGGCACTCGGCGCACCTCACCTTCTGTGTATCCACTGGCCGCGAAGGATAGCAAAATAGGTCCACAAGGAGAAAGGGGCACGTGGACGCAGACGTCATCATCGTCGGCGGGGGGATCGTGGGGCTGTCCGCGGCGCGCCTGCTCGCCGCCGCGGGGGCGAGGACGGTCGTCATCGAGCGGGCGCGCGTGGGAGCCGAAGCCTCGACCGCGGCCGCGGGCATGGTGGCGCCCCAGGCGGAGACGGCGGAGGATTCGCCCCTGCTCGAGCTGGCCCTGAGGGGCCGCGACCACCACCTCGCGCTGGCCCCCGCCCTCGAAGCGGAGACGGGTCTGTCCGTCGACCTCGCCTGCCGGGGGCTGATCGAGCTGGCGTTCACGGGCGAGGACTTGCGCCGGCTCGAGGCGCGGCGCTCCTGGCAGACCCGCCGCGGCCTCGCGGCGGAGGCGCTCGGGCCGGCCGAGGTCCGGGAGTCCGAGCCCAACGTCAACCCGGCGGTCTGCGGCGGCCTCTACATCCCGGGCGACCGCTGCGTGGACAACGTACGCCTGGTCCGCGCCCTGGCCGCGTCGGCGGTGGCCCGCGGCGCCTCGATCGTGACCGGTCGTCCCGTGACGGGCCTCGTGGTGGAAAGCGGCGTGGTGGCCGGGGTGCAGGCGGCCGCGGAGGCCTTCCGCGCGCCGGTGGTGATCAACGCGATGGGGGCATGGGCGAGTCAGCTGGCCGGAGACCCGCTGCCGCCTCCCGTGGAGCCGGTGCGGGGGCACATCGTGGCTTTCGACATGGCGCCGGCGCTGCTGCGCCACGTCGTCTGCTCGCCGCGAGGCTACCTGGTGCCGCGGGCCGACGGGCGGACGCTCGCCGGCAGTACGACCGAGCGCGCCGGCTTCGACAAGATCGTCACCGCCGCCGGCCTGGGCACGGTCCTGGGCATCGCCCTCGAGATCGCTCCCATCCTCGGTGACGTGCCGGTGGCCGATTCATGGGTTGGGCTGCGGCCGGGCACACCGGACGGCCTCCCCGTGATCGGGCCCGGCATGCTCCCGGGCCTCTTCCACGCGGCCGGCCTCTATCGCAACGGCATCCTGATGGGCCCGCTCGTCGGAGAGATCGTGGCCGGCCTCGTCCGCGGCCTGGCGTCGCCGGTGGACCTGGCGCCCTTTTCGGTTACGCGCTTCGCCGCCGGCCGACCGCAGCTCGTTCCGGAACGAGTTGACTGAATTGTCTATGGCCGCCCCACCCACCGGATGATCTCCGGGAACGTCGGGCGCTTCCCGTACATGAGGATGCCCACGCGGTAGATCCGGGCCGCGGCCCACGTGATCACCGCGATGGTGGCGAGCATGAGGAGCATCGACGACGCCACCTGCCACGCCGGAGGGCTGACGGCCGTCATGCGCAGGAACATGAGCAGCGGAGCGAAGAAGGGAACGAG
>QHVJ01000277.1 GCA_003222275.1 Acidobacteriota bacterium
GGATGCGGGCCGGCTTCGGCAGCGACTGGAAGTGCGGCCAGGCCCGGAAGGCGCCCGTGATCGTCGCCGGCACCAGCGGCGCCGCCGTCTCCAGGGCGAGCCGGGCCGCGCCTTCGCGCAACGCCTGCTCCATCCATCCGGTGCGTGAGCGCTTGCCCTCCGGAAAGATCCCCACCACCTCGCCCGCCGCCACCAGCTCGCGGGCGCGCGCGTACGCCTCCCGGCCCCGGCCCCTCCGCACATCCACCGGGAAGGCGCCCAAGGCGCGGATCACGGCCCCGAGCAGCGGGACCCTGAAGAGCGCCTCCCAGGCCATGAAGCGAATGGGACGCGCGACCTGCAGCGAGAGCAGCACCGGGTCCATGTAGGACGGGTGATTGGCGGCGATGACGACTCCGCCCTGGGCCGGAATCTTCTCTTCCCCGACGCAGTCGTAGGTGAAGAGGACGCGGCAAAGCGCTTCGGCAAGGGTCATCACGAGGCGCCGCAGGGGGGTGACCCGCGAACCGGGGTTCAAGCCCGGGAGCGTCCGCGCGTCCGCGATTCCCCGCGGGGCACCACCACCGTCAGCGCCTCCCGCAGTCGCTCCAGCGCGGACGACGACAGCATGCGCACCTCGCGGAGCCGGCGCGGACGGGCCTTGCGTACGTGGTCGCAGGCCAGGACATCGGCGAGGACGAAGTCCGCGGCGGCGACCAGCCGGCGCCACTCCCGCGCCGCCGAGAGGAGCCGGACTTCGACGTGGATGTCTTCGCCCCTCAGGCTGCGAAGAAAGATCGAAGCGAACGGCAGCACGGTAGACGCATGCGAGACCACGAGCACGATGCTGCCCGCGGGCAGCGCGTTGATCGCGTCGCGGTCCGGCGCCGAGAGCTCCAGGTGGATGACCTCCATGGCCGCTCCGGGGGCCATCTGCGACACCGTCGCCTCGTGGTACGGGAGCACGACCGCCAGCGCGCCCGACAGCAGGGAGGGATCGCGTACGAGGTCCTCGAAGGTGGCGCTGGATGCGGAGATGCCGAGCCCCTGGCGCACCTCGTGCACGATGATCTCCGCCATCTCGCGGCTCGGATCGATAACCACCACGCGGTCGGGTGGCACCGCGGCCAGCCAGCGCTCCACGGCGGTCCGGACCTCGCCCCCTCCGAAGCCCTTCGCGAAAGCCGCGTGGAGCGCGAGCCGGATCATCTCGTCGAGCCCTTCTGCCTCCGCCAGCGCGCGGGGGCCGCCGGCGCGCACGAACACGCCCGAGCCCCGACGCAGATCCACGTGGCCGGCCGCCTCCAGGTCCTGGTAGGCCGCGGAGACCGTGTTGTGGTGGACCTTCAAGCGGCGGGCGAGGGCGCGCACGCTCGGGAGGCGCTGGCCCTGGCCGAGCTCGCCGCCCAGGATCTTCAGCTCCAGCTGGGTCACGAGCTGGTCCCGGACCGGGACACCGCCCCGCCGGTTGATGAAGATGTCCATTCCCCTGTCAGCGCGAGGCCAGCTCGTCCGCGGTCGTGAACTGGGGCTCGATGTCCACCGGCACCGTCTTCAGCCGGTCCAGCACCCGCTTCACGCTGGGCCTCACGACCGTCATGCGAGCCAGCAGGTCCTTTCCCCGGATGTAGTCGCCTTCGGCCTGCAGCGTCATGATGTCCCGCGTCAGGGCGGCGACCGCGTCCTTTATCTTGCTGGCATCGACGGTGAAAGTGCCGTCGGGGCGGATCTTGAAGCCTCCCGAATCGAGGAGCGTGTTGAGCTGGAGGGCGATGCCCTTGCCGTGGGCCTCCGTGATCCCGAAGCGGATCGAGCGGAAGCAGGAGGCGAGGAAGGTCGTGTACATCGTCCGCTCCATCGACTTGTCGAGCACGCCCTTGTCCACCAGGTACTGCAGCGCCCACAGCCCGGAGATATCGGCCTTGGCCTCCTCCAGCGCGCTGTAGTTCTCCTTCAGTTCCTGGCGCACCGTGGTCTTGCGCCCCGCGAGCTCGATGTTGTGGGGGCCGAGGCCGTGCATCAGCTCGTGCATCAGGATGTGGGTGAAGAACGCATCGAAGGCGATGCCCTTTCGGTCCTCGATGGGAAGGGCCACGCGCGAGACGGGGACCAGCACCTTCTCGAATTTCGCCTCCTGCGTGTTCTTGAGCATCACGCGCTTGGAGCCCTTCTCCTGGACGACGCGCTCGTCGTTGGGCAGGTTGAAGGCGGCCGTCTGCACGCCGCGGTTGCCGTCGCCGGAGGAGAAGATGACGTTGACGACGCGGATCGGCGCCAGCGCACCCAGCCTCGGGTTGCGGTACCGCGGGTCGATCGGAAGGTGATCCTCGAGCTCCTGCAGCTCGGCGGCGAAACGGGCCAGCTTGGCCGTCTCCGCGTCGTCCCGCAGCGCGACGAACGCCTCGAAGGCGGCCTTGGCGTTGAGCCACTCGTCCTCGTAGACCTCGTAGGGGCCGATGGTGGGCTCGACGGAGGCGTCCAGCTCCATCCATGCCACGTCGCTGGCGAAATAGTCGTTGCTCACGAAGGCATCGGCCCGCTTGCTCAGGAAGGCCTGGAGCGTCGGTTGGGCGGTGAGCGCGGCCGCTTCGCGCAACAGCGAAGCCGCCCCGGCCAGCTCTCCCTGGTACTCGACGCTGTAGGGCACGGCGATGAGCCGGCCGTCCGGCGCCCGCCGGATGGTGGTGAAGAACCCGCGGGCGCGCTCCGCCTCCGCCTCCGGGAGGCTCTTCATCCACGCCTCGACTTCCTCTTTCGTCGCTCCCGCCGGGTAGAAATTCGCCGGGGGCGGCTTGGGACCCACGCCAGGGATGAACGGCGCCTCCTTGTCGAGGCGCGACCACGGGCCCTTGTTGATGAGGAAGTAATGGAGCCGCGCGCGACCGAGGGGCGTGTCGTCGGCGAGGAGCGCCAGCAGCAGCGTCTGGTTGCCGGCCCACACCTGGCGCAGGAACAGCGTGTCCATGATCCGCGCCGCCTGCACCAGCTTGGCCAGCGCCTGGCGCTCGCGGGCAGGCAGGACGGACACGTCGGCCTTCAGCGGCACGGGGGCGAAGCGCGCGGCCATCCCGTTGAGACGGACGACGGCGGCCGGATCCTCGGCGCGCGCATCGGAGAGGGGGGGATTCGCGTCGGGCCGGGGTGACGGCGAGGGCGGCGTCTGGGCGCTCACGATCGACGAGGCGATCATGGCCGCGAGCAGCAAGGGCACGCTAACGCTTTGCCGCCGGGCCCAGCTCCCGCACGAAGAGCACGAGCTGCCAGCGCTCCGTCTCCGAAGGGATCTTGTCCTCGTACTTCGGCATGATCACGTTGTTTCCCTCCTCGATGATCCCCTTCGAGATGCGCCAGAAGATCTCGCCGTCCGTGAGGTTGTCCTGCACCTTCGGGTTGGTGAGGTTGCGCGGAGCGTGTCCCTTGCGCTTCTCGTGAAGGCGCGCGTCGGGTCCGTCTCCGCGTCCGGTGACGCCGTGGCAGCTTTCGCAGTGTTTCTTCCACAGCGTCTGGGCGCTCCGGAGCGCGAGGTCGGACCGCACCATCGGATTGCGGCGCTCGCGCGCCGCCTCGGGGATCTCGTAGGGATCGTCGGCGTCCTTCGTCGGGTCCGCCGCCTGCCTTTCGAGGGCACTCACCGCCACCAGCGGCGCCAGCACCAGTGCGCCCACCCAGACGAGTTGCTTCATCATCTCCCCGCCACCCCTGCCGCACCCGGTGCCCGCCCGGGACCATTCCGGCATCATGATACGACGGCCCTCGGGGGCTTTACCGCGGCTTCACCTCGATCAGCACCGGCAGCGAATCGGGCTGGCCACCCGGCGCCGCGCCGGCGTAGGGCAGGAACCGGCTCGGAAAGCCGCTGAAGCGCTTCGAGTTGAAGACTCCCCAGAGGGGGCTGGCGTAGAGAGGCAGGCTGGGTGCGTCCGCGACGTAGAGCCGCTGCAGCCGCCGGGCGAGGTCCGCCTGCTCCTTGACGTCGGAGGTGGCTTCGAAGCGGCGAAGCAGATCTACCGCCTCCGCGCTGGCGAAGCGGTGGAAGTCGTCGACCGCTTCCTCGCCGATCGGACGAACGAGCGCGCCGTCCATCTGGCCGCGGTAGAACTGGTAGGGCGTCGGTCCCCGGCTGCCGAACCCCAGGCTCACGTCGAAGCGTCCCTCCTTGAGCGCACCGAGCCAGCGGTTGTAGTCGAGGGCCTTCACGGATCCCGCGATGCCGATCTCCGCGAAGTTCTGCTGGACGATGCCCGCGGCGGCCACCCAGTCCGTCCACCCGTGCACGACGTTGATCTCGTAACGCATGGGCCCCGATCCCGGGACGACGCGCAGGCCGTCGCTGCCCCGAGCGAGCCCCGCCGCGTCCAGCAGGCGGTTCGCTTCGGCGAGGTCCCGCTTTGTCCAGTCGGGGCCCGGCGGCGTCGTATCCTTCCAGCGCTTCTGTGACTCCGCCAGCCCGGTCGCGTCGGCGGGCAGCGCGTAGCCGTTGAGCGCTTCCTTCGTGATCCGCGGACGGTCGAGCGCCATGCTGATGGCCTTCCGCACCTCCGGCTCGTTGAAGGGCTTCTGGCGCGTGTTCAGGTAGAGCAGCACGGTCGGCCCGAAGTCGGGATACCAGTACTGATGGCGGGCGGGGTCGGTGGCCACCCAGTTCTTCTCGATGTCGGGGAGGAAGAGGGACGCCCAGTCGAGCTCGTCGGTGGCCAGGGCCTTCACGATCTCCTCGTTGCTGCGGTGCAGCGGGACCCGCAGCACCGCGACCTGCGGCTTGCCGCTCTGCCAGTACTTCGGGTTGCGCCCGAGCTCGTAGACGGTGGCCTCGAAGCGACGCACCTCGGTGAACGGCCCCGTGCCCACCGGGTCGGGGTCGTCGTAAGTCGCCGGCTGGGCCACGCCCTTCCACTTGTGCTCGGCAACGATCGGCTGATGCCCTATGTAGTCGAGGCCCGGCGTGTAGGGCCGCTTGAAGGTGAACTCAACGGTCGCCGTGTCGATGGCGGTGACGTCGCCGAGGAAGCTCCATAATTTCTGGCGGTCGAGCGCGGGAGCTCGGCGCATCAGGTCGAAGGTGAAGACGACGTCGCGCGCGGAGAAAGGCGTCCCGTCCGACCAGAGGACGCGCGGGCGGATGGAGAAGCGAAGCCTCGTGTCGTTCGCGGCCCACTCGTATCCCGTCGCCAGCCACGGGAGGTAGCTGCCCGTCGCCCGGTTGTAGACGAGGAGAGGCTCGTAGATCCCGGCCGTGGAGGGGAAGCGCGTCTCCGAGTCGTCCCGGAAGGGATTGAAGACCCTCTTCCATTCCCCGCCACGGGGGCCTACGGACACGGTGAGCGCCGGGCTGTCCTTGCCGGCGGCGGCCTGCGCGGAAGCCCGCGGAGCCGAGACGGGGGCGGCCGCCAGGATGAGCGCGGCGGAGACCACAGCGCCCATGCCGGGCGATGCGCAGTGGGGCCGCCGCATGGGAGATGCTCTCACAGCTCGAGCTGCTTCGGCACCCGCGTCAGGTTCCGCGAGCCGCCGGAGGTGACGAGCGCCACGTCCTCGATGCGGACGCCGCCCAGGCCGAGGTAGTACAGCCCGGGCTCGACCGTGACCACGTGGCCGGCGCGGAGCGTGGAAGGCCGGGGAGAGATCGACGGCGCCTCGTGGATCTGCAGGCCGAGGCCGTGCCCGGTGCCGTGGAAGAAGCCCTGCATGCGCCCGTCCTTCATCCCCGTCCGGTAGCCGCGCGATACGAACAGCGCGTGGATCTCCCGGTGGATCGAAGGCCCGTCGGCCCCGGGACGAATGCGACGGTGGCCGAGCCGCACGCCCTCCTCCACCAGCGCGTACACCTCCTTGAGGCGCTCGCTCGCACGGCCCCGCACGACCGTGCGCGTCAGGTCGCCGAAGTAGCCGGTGCGCTCCGAGCGCGGGAAGATGTCCATCACCACTGGCTCATGGCCCCGTATCGGCCCGTGGCCTTCCTCGTGCGGATCCACGGCCTGGTCCCCGGGCGCGCAGATCGTGTGGGAGGGGACGCCGCCGAGGGCCAGGATGGCGGTGTTGACCGCGGCGCGCAGGTCCTCGGCGGCGAACCGGCGGCCGTCGCGGCGGAGGTAGCCGTCCCGGCCGATGCGGCAGGAGCGCAGCGCCGCGAGCCCGGCCTCCAGGCCCGCCTCGGCCGCCCGGAGGGCCTCGACGATGGCCCGTACTTCGTGGGGCCGCTTCCTCTCCCGCCCCGGCCAGAACGGGTCGGGCGCGGCGCGTACGACGATGCCGCGGCCTTCCAGCTCGCGGGCGAGACCGACCGGGAAGCTGCGCGGCACTTCGACGCGGCGAATCCCGAGGTCGCGCAGCACTTCCCGTATGACCGCCGCCGGCGTCGCCCTTCTCTTTGCAGCCTCGATCCGCTTCGCAACCGCCGACCACGACAGGACACGCCGCACACGGGCCTGCCGGCGCGCGCGGTCGCGCTCGAGGTCGCTCATGACCATCAGCCGCCGGCGTCCGGCCTGCACGAAGAGGAACGGGTCGGGCGCAAAGAAACCGGTCGGATAGAGGATGTCGGCGTCCGTCTCGGAGGCGGCGTAGACGAGGCGGGCCCCGCTCAACGGACGGCGGTGTGGCGCGGCGTGAGCATCGCCACCAGCACGAGCCCGGCCGCGACGGCGCCTACCTCGAAGCCGGTGGCCCATCGGCTTTCCGGGCCGAGGAAACGCGCCACGGCCAGACAGGCGAACGTGGCGAGCAGGGGCAGGAGACGGCGCTCGTGCCGCCGCAGGAGCTGCATCAGCGTGACGACGGTGGCCGCGACGTAGAGGCCCACCATCAGGCCGGCTCGACCTCCACGAGCGCGTCATAGAACGTCGCGCCGCCGCCCATGTCGGTCAGCTCCTGGCTCGTGACGGCGTTGGCGTTGCGGCCGCCCGGGCAGGACTTGGCCCACCAGATCGACAGCCCCACCACCACGCCCGGCCGCGCGGCATCCGACACGCGCGCCTGGGCGAGGAACGAGCCCCGATCGTTGAAGGTCCGCACGAGCGCCCCGTCTTGGATGCGCCGCGGGCCCGCATCGTCGGGATGGAGGGTCAGGCTGGGACCGCTCTCCCGGCGCACGAACGTCGGCTGCGCGGAGAAGGTCGAGTTGAGGAAGTGGTGCGCGGGAGGCGAGATGAAGGCCAGCGGGTAGGTCCTCGCCCGTTCGGGGTTGCTCGTCGGCCCCTCCCGCGGCGGGACGTAGTCGGCGAACAGCTCGCACTTGCCGGAAGGCGTCGGGAAGCCACCGTTGGCGAAGGGCGCGAAAGGATCCGCCACGTTGAGACGCACCGAGCCTTCCCGCTCCAGGCGTTCGAACGAGATGCCGTCCAGGTGCGGGTGGTCCCACTTGAGCGCATGACGTGCCATCTCCTCGTCGCTCTCGGAGAGGGAAGCGTGCGTGAGTCCCATGCGCTGGGCCAGGAGCCGGAACAGCTCGGTGTTCGGCTTGGACTCGCCCAGGGGCGCGATGGCGGGACGGCTGAGGCCCAGGTGGAGATGCCCGTACGCCTTGTGGATGTCGTAGTGCTCGAGCGTCGTCGTGGCCGGCAGCACGACGTCGGCGAAGTCCGCGGTGTCGGTCAGGAACAGGTCGTGCACGACGGTGAAGAGGTCCTCCCGCCCGAGGCCCTTCTGGACCTGCTCCTGCTCCGGCGCGACCGCGGCCGGGTTCGAGTTGTAGACGAACAGCGCCTTGACCGGCGGATCGAGCGCGGGGTCGAGGAGGATCCGGCCGAGCTGGCTCATGTTCAGCATGCGGGTGCCGGGCGGAATGAGATCGGGACGCTCGAGGGCCTCCGAATCCACCGGGAACGTGCCCGAGGTCGAGAGCAGCAACCCGCCCCCCGGGTGGCGCCAAGCCCCGGTGAGGGCGGGCAGGGAGCTGATCGTGCGCACGGCCGCGCCGGCCCCTGCGTGGCGGTTCAGGCCGTAGTTGACGCGGATCGCGCTCGGCTGTGTCGTCGCGTACTCATGCGCGAAGGCCTCGATCTCGGCCGCAGGCAGGGCCGTGACCTGCGCGGCCCGCTCCGGCGCCCATTCCCTCGCGCGCTCCTTCAGCGCCTCCACGCCGTTCGTATGCTTCGCGATGTAGTCGTCGTCTTCGAGCCCGTCGCGGAAGATCACGTGCATGACGGCCAGCGCGAGCGCGGCGTCGGTCCCGGGCAGCAGAGCCAGGTGGGCGTCCGCCTTCTCGGCCGTCCGCGACCGGTAGGGGTCGACGGTCACGAACCGGGCGCCGCGCCGCCGCGCCTCCTCGATGAACGGCCAGAGGTGCACGTTGGAGCTGACGATGTTGGCCCCCCAGGCCACGATGAAGCGTGCGTTGACGACCGCTTCCGGGTCGAACCCGATCGACTTCCCCACCGTCGCCTTGAGGCCGGCGGCGCCGGCACTGGCACAGATCGTCCGGTCGAGCAGGCTCGCTCCCAGCGCGTTGAAGAAGCGCCGGTCCATGCTTCCGTAGGAGAGCAGCCCCATGTTGCCGGCGTACGAATAGGGAAGGATGGCCTGCGGCCCGTGCTCGGCGATGACCTGCCGGAAGCGCGAGGCGATCGTGTCGAGCGCCTCGTCCCAGCCGATGGGCGCGAACTTCCCTTCGCCCTTCTTGCCGGTGCGCTTCAGCGGCTGCAGGATGCGGTCGGGACTGTACACGCGCTCCAGGTAATGGTTCACCTTGGCACAGAGGAATCCCTGGGTGAACCGGTGGTCGGGATCGCCGCCGATCGCGACCGCGCGCCCGTCCTCGACGTCCACCGTCATGACACACGTGTCGGGGCAGTCGTGGGGACAGACGACCTTCAGGCGGCGCATCAACCCTCCCGGACCGGCGTCGGGCGCCCTTGCTCGTCCACCGCGACGAGCACGACCTCCGCCTGGGTGACCATGACCCGCTCGCCCTCCCCGCCTCCCCAGCGCTCCGCTTCGACGGTGACCTTCACGGTGATGGACGTGCGCCCCACGCGCACCGTTTCGGTGAAGAAGTTCACGATGTCGCCGAGGAAGACCGGCTCGTGGAACTCCACCTCGTGCATGGCCTTGGTGACGTAGCGGCGGCGGGCGACCTTGCGGGCCTCCACCGCCGAGGCAAGGTCGATGTGCGAGAGGATGACGCCTCCGAAGATCGTGCCGAGGGCGTTGGTGTCCTTCGGCAGGAGAATCACCTTGATCGCGGGGATCCGGGCATCCGACATGACGCCAAGCATAGCGCGACGGGGGTCGGGGGGAATAGAGTGCCCGCCGGGCCGGTACAGGAGCAGGAACGCGATGCGCGACCCGCGGCCGTACCAGATCGCCACCCTGGCCATCCTCCTCGCCTATGGCCTCATCCGCCTCGACTTCGACGTTCCCGCCCTCCATGTCGTCCTGATCCTGGCCACGGCCCTCCTCAGCCAGTGGGCGCTCACCGCCGCCTGGGGCCTGCCCCGGTTCGACCCGCGCAGCGCGCTCATCTCGGGCCTGTCGCTGTGCCTGCTCCTCCGGACCGGCTCGCCCGGCCTCGCCGCCGCCGCGGCCGTCATCGCGATCGCCAGCAAGTTCCTGATCCGCTTCAACGGCAAACACCTCTTCAACCCGACCAACTTCGGCCTGGTCGCGATGATGGCGCTGACGCCCCGCGTGTGGGTCTCCCCGGGGCAATGGGGGTACTCCGCTCTCTTCGCGTTCCTGATGGCGTGCCTGGGCGGCGTCGTCGTCTTCCGGGCATGGCGCAGCGACGTGACCGCCGCGTTCCTCGCCGCCTACGCGGCCCTGCTCTTCGGGCGCGCCCTCCTGCTCGGCGACCCGCTGTCCATCCCCCTGCACCAACTCCAGAGCGGCGCGTTGCTGCTCTTCTCGTTCTTCATGATCTCGGACCCGAAGACCACACCCGACTCGCGCACGGGGCGGATGCTGTTCGCGGCCCTCGTCGCTCTCGGCGCGTGGTACGTGCAGTTCCACCTGTTCCGCCCCCGCGGCATCCTGTGGTCGCTCGCGGCGGGCTCGGCGGTGGTTCCCCTCCTCGACCGTCTGTTCCCGGCCCGCAGATACGCGTGGGCCCCGCAAGCGTCCGGCCCTCGGCGGCCGGAGGAAGGAGCACTCGATGGCGCGCAAGTGGATGTACGGAGCGGCGACGCTGATCCTGGCCGCGGGGGTCAAGGCCGCATTCGGCTTCTGCGGCTTCTACGTGGCCAAGGCTGACACGAAGCTCTTCAACAAGGCCTCCCAGGTCGCCCTGGTCCGGCTCGACGACAAGACCGTCATGACGATGGCCAACGACTTCCGCGGCGACCCGAAGGAGTTCGCGATCGTCATCCCCGTCCCCACCTTCCTGGAGCGCGACCAGATCCACGTGGGCGACAAGGCGCTGCTCGATCACCTCGACGCGTACTCGGCGCCGCGTCTGGTCGAGTACTTCGACGAGGACCCGTGCGCGCCGCGCGTCTACGATCGGGCCATGCCGATGGCCGTCGGCGCCGCGGCGTCGAAGATGGCCCGCGAAAAGAGCCTCGGCGTGACCGTCGAGGCGCGCTACACGATCGGCGAGTACGACATCCTCATCCTTTCGGCCAAGGAGAGCACGGGCCTGGAGACGTGGCTCACACAGAACGGGTACCGGATCCCGCCGGGCGCCTCCGCGGTGCTCGGGAGCTACATCAAGCAGGGCATGCGGTTCTTCGTCGCGAGGGTGAACCTGAAGGAGCAGGCCAAGCTCGGCTTCCAGTACCTGCGGCCGCTGCAGGTCGCCTACGAGTCGCCGAAGTTCATGCTCCCGATCCGGCTGGGGACCGTGAACGCCGACGGGCCGCAGGAACTGTTCGTCTACGCCCTGACCCGGAAGGGCCGGGTGGAGACGACCAACTACCGTACCGTGAGGCTCCCGAGCGGGATGGACCTGCCCGTTTACGTCAAGTCGAAGTTCCCCGACTTCTACAAGGCGATGTTCGCCGAGCAGGTGCGCCGCGAGGACATGCGCTCGGTGTTCCTGGAGTACGCCTGGGACACGGCGTGGTGCGACCCGTGCGCGGCCGATCCGCTCTCGCGCGACGAGCTGCGCCAGCTCGGCGTCTTCTGGCTCGGCGAGGGCGCGCCGGGGCCGCAGGGGCAGGCCCAGGAAGTCTTCCTCACCCGCCTCCACGTCCGCTACGACGCCGCCCACTTCCCCGAGGACCTCGCTTTCCAGGAGACCGGCGACCGCCAGAACTTCCAGGCGCGCTACGTCCTGCGCCACCCTTGGAAAGAGGCGAAGAGCTGCCCCGCCGTGGACCCGTACCGGAAGGAGCTGGCCCGCCGGCAGGAGAACGAGGCGCAGGCCCTCGCCACGCTCACCGGCTGGCGCATCGAAGACATCCGCCGCAGCATGGGCGTCACCGCGCTCGACGAGAAGAAGTGGTGGCAGAAGCTGTGGGGCGACTAGAGTAGGAGCCATGCGCGCGATGCTGCTCGACGGGCCCCGGAGGCCGCTGCGATCGGCGGACGTTCCCGTCCCCCGCCCCGGTCCGGGGCAGCTCCTGCTCCGCGTCCGCGCTTGCGGCGTCTGCCGGACGGACCTCCATGTGATGGACGGCGAGCTGAAGAGGCCCAAGCTGCCTTTGATCCTCGGCCACCAGATCGTGGCCACGGTCGAAGAGAGGGGGCCGGGCGCGGGGGCGGCCCGGCATGAGGCGCGGAGCCGCGTCGGAGTGCCGTGGCTCGGATGGACGTGCGGCGAATGCACGTACTGCCGCTCCGGCCGCGAGAACCTCTGCCCCCGCGCCCGTTCGGCTGGCGCTCGCTGCGGCTGGCCGGAGACGGCGAGCGTCTCGGGCTCTACGGCTTCGGCGCCGCCGCGCACATCGTCGCCCAGGTCGCGCGCCATCAAGGCCGGCGCGTGTTTGCGTTCGTGCGCCCGGGCGACGAGAACGACGGCGCTTCGCGCTCGCGATGGGCGCGGCGTGGGCGGGAGGGTCGAACGAAGCCCCGCCCGAAGCGCTCGATGCCGCGATCGTCTTCGCCCCCGCCGGCGAGCTGGTGCCCCTCGCGCTGCGCGCGGTAGGACCGACGACTCCTGGTGCTGCTTCGCGCCCCTGCCGGGCATCCCCCCGCCTTCTCCAGGAGATGTCCAAGGCCCGTGCTACAAGCGGGTATGCAGAACGATATCCTCGCTTCCCTGACCCGCCTTTCCGATGACGATCTCGTCGCGCGGCTGAAGGGCCTTGTCGCCCGCGACCATGACCTGACCGCCCAGATCGTGGCCCACCTCGCCGAGCTCGACACGCGCGACGTGTTCCTGCGCGAGGGCTACGGCTCGCTCTTCGTCTACTGCCGGGACGCCCTGGGGGCTCTCGGAATGGGAGGCCTACAACCGGATCGAGGTCGCCCGCGCCGCTCGACGCTTTCCGGTGATCCTCGACCTGCTCGCGGAGGGTTCGGTCAACCTGACCGCGGTGAGGCTCCTGGCGCCGCACC
>QHVJ01000278.1 GCA_003222275.1 Acidobacteriota bacterium
CTGCCCGCCGCGACCGTGAGGGCCATCCTCGACGATTGCGTCGAGCGGGGCCTGGTGGTCATCAAGGCCGGGATCCACGACAACGTGATCCGCACCCTGATGCCGCTGACCATTCCCGACGCAGACCTCGAGCGGGGCCTGGGGATCTTGTCGGACGTCCTCACGATGTGGGACCGCCGCCCGCGGGGATAGGCCGCGGCGTCGGCCGCAGGCACTTCTCTTGCCTGGAGCCGCAGGCACCTCTCTTGCCTGGAGCCGCAGGCACCTCTCTTGCCTGGAGCTGCAGGCACCTCTCTTGCCTGGAGCTGCAGGCACCTCTCTTGCATGACGATGAGTCGGTAGTCGTCATGAGCAGCATCCGCGATTCGGCTCTCTCCAACTCCGACGTCGACGTCGTTCGGAAGGCGACCCTCCCTCTGGGCTCCAGGGAGGATTTCGATCCGTTGCTGTCCGCCATCGGCGAGACGGGCCTCGTCCTGATCGGCGAAGCTTCCCACGGCACCCACGAGTTCTACCGGGTGCGCGCCGAGATCACCAAGCGGCTGCTGGCCGAAAAGGGGTTCGGGGCGGTGGCCATCGAAGGCGACTGGCCGGACGCCTGGCGGGTGAACCGCTACGTGCGGGGACGGAGCGAAGACCGCGACGCATCCGAGGCGCTGGCGGGGTTCCGGCGCTTCCCGACCTGGATGTGGCGCAACACCGACGTCCTGGACTTCGTGGGCTGGCTCCGCGCGTACAACGAAGGAAAGGGCGAGCGGGCGGCGGGGTTCTACGGCCTCGACCTCTACAGCCTGCACGCCTCCATGGAGGCGGTCCTCGGTTACCTCGACACCGTGGACGCCGCCGCCGCGCGGCGAGCCCGGGAGCGCTACGCCTGCTTCGACCATTTCGGCGAGGACGTCCAGGCCTACGGCTATGCGGCGGGATTCGGCCTCAGCGAGACCTGCGAGAAGGAGGTGGTAGCCCAGCTCGTGGAGCTGCGCCGCCGCGCCGCGGACTACGCCGCCCGGGACGGGCGCGTGGCGGAGGACGATTATTTCCAGGCCGAGCAGAACGCACGCCTCGTGCTCGACGCCGAGCAGTACTACCGCTCCATGTTCCAGGGCCGCGTCTCGTCGTGGAACCTTCGGGACACGCACATGGCGGACACTCTGGACGCCTTGGTCGCCCACCATGCCCGCCAGGGACGCAGCGCGAAGGTGGTGGTCTGGGCGCACAACTCGCACCTGGGAGATGCACGGGCTACGCAGATGGGACGGGAAGGGGAGCTCAATCTGGGCCAGCTCGCGCGGGAGCGCCACCCGGGCGACGCATTCCTCGCCGGCTTCAGCACGCATACCGGTACGGTGACGGCGGCCACGGACTGGGGAGCGCCGGCGGAGCGCAAGCGCGTCCGGCCGTCGCTACCGGGAAGCTACGAGCGGCTTTTCCACGAGACCGCGCAGGAGCGGTTCTTGCTCCTCGCACCGGGGAAGACCCCCGCGCTGAACCCGCCCCGGCTGCAAAGGGCCATCGGTGTGATCTACCGGCCCGACACGGAGCGAGCCAGCCACTATTTCGAGGCGCGGCTCGGAGCGCAGTTCGACGCCGTCCTCCATTACGACGTCACGCGGGCCGTGGAACCCCTGGAGCGGGGCTCCCTCTGGGACGACCGGGAGCCGCCCGAGACCTATCCCACCGGCATCTAGCGGGAGACCCAGGAGGCGGAGCCATGCGTGAGACCGAGGCGCAGACACGAGTCGAAGCACGGGAGGTTTCGATCTCGGCGGGCGGAGTCTTCCTGAAGGGTGATCTGGCCCTGCCCGAGCGGGCTCGCGGCGTCGTCCTGTTCGCCCATGGAAGCGGCAGCAGTCGGCACAGCCCCCGCAACCAGTTCGTGGCCCAGCGGCTGCAGGAGACCGGCCTGGCGACGCTGCTCATGGACCTCCTCACGCTGCGCGAGGAGGAGGAGGACGCGCGGACGGCACGGCTGCGTTTCGACATGGGCCTGCTGGGTCGGCGCCTGATCGCGGCCCTGGATTGGCTGGCCGAGGACGCGCGTATCCGCGATCGACCCGTGGGCTGCTTCGGGGCCAGCAGCGGTGCCGGCGGCGCGCTCGTGGCGGCCGCCGAGCGCCCGGAGTCGATCAAGGCGGTGGTGTCGCGCGGCGGCCGGCCCGACCTCGCCGGGGACTCTCTGCCCAGGGTTCAGGCGCCCACGCTGCTCATCGTCGGCAGCCACGACACGGCGGTCATCGAGATGAACCGCCAGGCTCTCGAACGGCTGCGATGCGTGAAAGAGCTCGTGATCGTGCCCGGTGCCTCGCACTTGTTCGAGGAGGCGGGCACACTGGACGTCGTGGCCAAGCTCGCCGCGGCCTGGTTCATCCGATACGCTTCCACCGCGTGACTCAAGCCTTCGACTGGCCGGCCGGGATCCGGGCCCCTTCGTCGAGCAGATATCGCACCTCCTCGTCGGTGGTCTGACTGAAGTCCCCGTACCATGCGCCCACGGCCCTGAAGGGCTCCGGAGTGGCCACGCAGACCACGTCTTCGACGTCCGCCCGGAACTCGTCGCAGGCCTCGGCCGCGGCGACGGGGACGGCCACCACGATGCGGGCCGGCCGCTCCCGGCGCAGCGCGGCCACGGCGGCCTTCATGCTGGCGCCCGTGGCCAGGCCGTCGTCCACGAGGATGACCGTGCGACCCTCCACCGGCTCTCGCGGACGCGAGCCGCGATAGGCCAGCTCACGACGGCGCAGCTCCGCCTTCTCCCGCGCCGTCACGGCCTCCAGCGCGGGCGTCGAGATCCCGAGACGCCGGACGAGCTCATCGTTCATGACCCGCACGCCCCCGCTGGCGATCGCGCCCAGGGCGACCTCTTCGTGGCCGGGTACACCCAGCTTGCGCACGAGGAAGACATCCAACGGCACCCCCAGGGCCTCGGCTACTTCGAAGGCGACGGGAACACCGCCGCGGGGCAGCGCGAGAACGAGCACGTCCGGCCGGCCCGCGTACCGGCCGAGACGGGAGGCCAGCACGCGGCCGGCCTCGCGCCGGTCGTGGAACAGCATCAAGCAGCCCCCCGGGTCAGTGCCCGTAGACCTGCGAGACGGGCTGACCTGGCTCGGAGACTTTCTGAAGCACCTCGGCCGTCTCGTTCTTCCGCGCATGACGGGCGATGTCGGCCTGTGACACCATCCCGCAACACGCGCCCGTCTCGTCCACCACGGGCACGCGGCGGATCTGGTGGCTCTCCAGCGTCTGGCAGCAGTCTCCCAGGCTGGTCTCGGGGCTGACCGTCACGCAGGGCGTGGTCATGCAATCTCCCGCCTCCATCAGGAGGGGGTTCCTGCCTTCCGCAACCGTGCGGCAGGTGATGTCACGGTCCGTGATCACCCCTATGGGAATTCCGGCCGCGTTGAGCACCGGGATCTCGCCGCAGTCGTTGTCCACCATCATCCTGGCCACGTCGGATAGGCTGGTCTCGGGCAAACAATAGGCCACGTTCTTCGACATGATGTCGCGTACACGCATGAGCCACCTCCGATCCAGACGGTCCTCCGGGACCGTAAGATCCAACAAAAGCAAGATCCATGCCTCAAAGGCCCGAACTCGTTGGGGGCGTGGCTGAGGCTAGAGCGCCAGGACGAGGCGAAGACCTTCGTCAACCAGGTCCATGGTCGGCTCGGTCACGCGGCCGATCCGCTCCGTCAATCGGCTCCGGTCGATGGTCGCGATCTGGGAAACGTTGATCACCGAGGGGCGCGTAAGTCCGGTGCTCTTCGGGCGGCAGACGACGTTGCCGGGTGCGAAGGCCAACGTCATGTTGCTCGTAATCGCCACGACGACGGCGGTCGCGATCCGGGATCGATTGAAATCATCGGACTGCACGACGAGAACCAGCCGGCGATGGCCGGGCTCCGAACCACGCGGGCGGCCCAGACCCGCCCACCAGATCTCGCCCCGAGAGGCGGGTGGGTGCGGCATGCGTGTCTACATGCCTTTACGAGTGCGGCGGGGCTTGCGCGAGGCGGACGTCCGACCGGTCGCGGACACCTGTCCGGGTGCTGATGACGCGGACAGGGCGGCCACCAGCTTCTTCGGCGCCACCGCGCGGTAGCTCTCGTCGATCCAGGAACGGAGCAGGTCGACGGGCGCCTTCTCTCGCTTCCCGAACTTCGCGGTCACCCAACCCGCCTTGCCGAGGCCGTAGCCGGTGGGGGACGCGAAGGGCAGGCCCAGCGCGAGCATTCCCGACTGGGGCAGCTTGACGCTGAGGCCGAGGTCGTCGCCGTCCATTCCGAGGAACACGAAGACCTTGCCTTTGACCTTCGCCACGCGCTCGCCCCACGGGAACTCCTCGTAGGCCTCCGGATAGCCCAGCGCGAACGCGCCCGACTGGGGCAGCTTGACGCTGAGGCCGAGGTCGTCGCCGTCCATTCCGAGGAACACGAAGACCTTGCCTTTGACCTTCGCCACGCGCTCGCCCCACGGGAACTCCTCGTAGGCCTCCGGATAGCCCAGCGCGAACGCGCGCAGGAGCGCGGCTTCGGGTCTCTTCAACGCTTTGCCTTTCGTCATTCTGCGTGCTCCTCCCAGGCAAGCGGCCAGACCCACGGCCGCGGGTGGCCCATTCAGCGGGTTGAAGTGTCCGGGCGGCGCCGGCGCAGGATCAGGCTGAGCGCGCAGGCCGCGGCACCGGCCAGCAAGCCCACGAGCACCGGAGGAAGCGGGCCCCGGCCGCCGGTTCCGAGCTGGGCCGCGACGAGGGCGGCGATGCCGGCGCCGATGGCGGCGAAGGCTTCCGGCGTGCCCGTCCGGCGCACGTAGAGTCCAGCCACCACCGGCACGAACAGGCTCACGCTCAGCAGGCTGTAGAACACGCTGAGCGCGCCGATGACGCTGGGAGCGACGATCGCCAGGCCGACCCCCAGCGTCCCGCCGCCTACGGCAGCCAGCCGCGCCACCTTCAGCACGTCGACCTCACTCGCCTCCGGACGCAGGAAGCGCCGGTACAGGTCCTGGGACAACGACGTCGCGAGCATGAAAAGGATGGCGTCGGCAGTGCTGATCTCGGCCGAGACGACGGCCGCGAGCCCGAGCGTGCCCACGAGCGGGGACAGGTCGCGCAGGAGCACGGTGGGCAGGGCCAGCTCGGGGTTGGGCAGGTCGCCGTGAAGGGCGCGCGCCACGATCCCCAGGACCGGCGGGATGAAGGCGAAGACCAGCAGCACGACCCCCTGGGCCGCGACCCCGAGGCGCACCGTCCGGTCGTCCCGCGCTCCGTAGATCTTCTGCAAGAGGCCCGGGGAGACGACGAAGGCGGGACCGAGCAGCGCCAGATACCCCCAGCCCGAGCCGCCTCCGTGCCAGAAATTCCAGTAGCCTTCCGCGGCGGGCGCCGCGGCCACCACCGCGCTCCAGCCCCCCGCCCTCTCTACGGCCAGCGGCAAGGCGACGGCGAAACCGGTGAGCAGGACCACGAGCTGCACGAGGTTGACCCACGCCGACGTGAGAAGGCCGCCCGCGGTGAAATAGACGGTCATCACGAGGCCGCCCACGAGGCAGCCCGCCCACTTCGGCACGCCGGCCACGACGTTCAGGACCCACGCGAGCGCGATGAGCTGGCCCGCGAGTATGGCCAGCGTGCCGAGCCACAGCAGGACGGCGATCAGCCCGCGCACACCGCGGTGGTAGCGATGCTCGAGGTAGTCGCCCACGGTGCGCAGGTCGCGGGCCTCGGCGAGCCGGCGGATCCGGGGTCCTACGGTGAAGGCGAGGACGAGCGACCCGAGCCCGGCCGAGCCCACCCACCACCAGGCGCTGATCCCGTCGCGGTAGCCGAGGCCGGCCGCTCCCACCGTGGAACCCGCACCGATGTTGGCCGCGAGCATGGTCGAAAAGAGGAGTCCCGGTCCGAGGCCGCGGCCGGCCACGAAGAAGTCGCCGGCGCTCTTCACCCGCCGGCCGATCCACAACCCGAGCGCGATCTGGAGCGCACAGTAGGCGAGGAGCAGCACCAGGTGGAGGTTCACGGGGCGAGCCTATGCGAGCGGCGCGGAGCGGGCAACCAGCCGTGGGTTACACTGGCGCGGGATGGCCGACGCGAGGGAGAGAGTGCTGGCCGCGGTGGACGAGCTGTCCGACGAGGTGGTGGAGTTCACCTCGGAGCTGGTGCGGCTGCCCACCGTGAACCCTCCGGGCGAGGGTTACGCGGAATGTGCGCGCGTCGTCGGCGATCGGCTGAAGCGCGGCGGCTTCGCGGTGGAGTATCTCCCCGCCGAGGGCCGGCCCGAGCACACCACGAGGCATCCTCGCCTCAACGTCGTGGGGACGCGGCCGGGCAAGGGAAAAGGCCCCCTCGTCCACTTCAACGGCCATTTCGACGTCGTGCCGGCGGGGGATGGATGGACGGTCGATCCCTTCGGAGGAGAGGTGCGCGACGGGAAGATCTGGGGGCGCGGGACCGGCGACATGAAGGCCGGCCTCGCCGCCGCCGTCTATGCGGTCGAGGCGCTCCGCCGGGCGGACGTGCAGACCGCCGGAGCCCTGGAGGTCAGCGGCACGGTGGACGAGGAGAGCGGCGGGTTCGCCGGCGTGGCCTTCCTCGCCGAGACCGGCCGCATCGCCCGCGGCCGCACCGACTACGTCATCATCCCGGAGCCGCTCGGCGTCGACCGCATCTGCATCGGCCACCGCGGCGTGTGGTGGTTCGAGGTGGAGCTGCGAGGACGCATCGCCCACGGCAGCATGCCGTTTCTCGGCGTGAGCGCCATCGACCACATGGCCGCGCTGCTGGAGGCCGTGCGCGTCGAGCTGCAGCCGGCGCTGGCCACACGACGCACCGCGATGCCGGTCGTGCCCGAAGGCGCGGGACGGGCGACACTCAACGTCAACGCCGTCGTGGGCGGGCAGGAGGCCGACGGCGTCCAGACCCCCTGCGTGGCCGACCGCTGCCGGGCGATCTTCGATCGCCGCTTCCTCATCGAAGAGGGCCTGGAGGGCGCGCGGGCCGAGGTCACGGCGCTGCTCGAGAAGGTGGCCGCGCGCATCCCCGGCTTCCGCTACGAGATCAAGGACCTGATGATCGTGCACCCGGTGCGCACGCCGGAAGGCTCACCGCTCGTGGCCGCCCTGGGCCGGGCCATCGCCCACGTGCGGGGGCGGGAGGCGGCGCTCATCGCCAGCCCCGGAACCTACGACCAGAAGCACGTGGCCCGCATCGCGGGCGTGGAGCAGTGCGTGGCCTACGGGCCCGGGATCCTCGAGCTGGCCCACCAGCCGGACGAGTGGTGCGGCGTGCAGGACCTCGTCGATTCCACGAAGGTCCTCGCGCTGACCGCCCTGGATCTCACGGCAGGGCGCTGAGGAGCGCGCACGACGCGACGCGCGAGCGTCGCCCCTCGTCCCGAAGGGGACCAGGGGGCGCCGCAGCGCCCCCCTGCTCAAATTACCATTCCAAACGCGCCGAGATGCGGGCAATGCGTGGCGGCAGGATGGTGACCGGCGTATTGAAGGTCGGGATGTTGTCCCCCGTCTCGCTGATGGTCAGGCGGCCCGTCGTATGACGGATGTTCAGCTCCGGGTTGGCGTTGAACACATTGTAGACGTCGAAGATCAGCCCCAGGTGTGCCCGGCCGGTCACCTTGAACCTCTTCTCGGCGCGTAGATCGAGTTGCTTGATCGTGTCTTGACGGTGGGATGTCAGCGGCTCGGCGCGGAGGTTTTGCGTGCCGTAGTTCACGCCGGGCCCGTTCACGCCGGACGTGGGCCCTACCGTGAACACGCGGCCGTAGGGATACCCCTGCTGCATCCGGTAGATCGGCGTGACGTGGAGGCCCCACGCCGGCTCCCAGGTGCCATACACCTTGAAGCCCCACGTCGTGAACTTGCTCTTCATGTCGTCGTTGGGGGAGAGGGGGAAGCCGGAGCTTCCGAAACCGCCGAACAGGCTCGGGTTGGTTGCCGTGCTGCCGTTGGCGAAGAGGCCGCCGCCGAGGTACTGGGCGGTGAACTCGTCGGTCCACGTGTAGAGGAACGAGCCGACCATGCTCCACTTCCGGCTGAAGCGCTTGTTCAGCCCGATCTCGACGTTCTTGTAGTTGGCCTCGTATCCGTCCGGGTTGAAGATACGGTTGACGGCGGGCAGCGCCAGGACCGAAGGGCTCAGGTTGAGCATGCTGACGGTTCGGTCGTCGCCGGTGTTGGCCGTCCCGTCGGGGCCCGGGTCGCGCACGGTGATCGGAACGTTGTAGGCCGAGTAGGGCCGCTGGAAGTTGTTGAAGCGGAAATAGCCGTCCCGGTCCATCTTCCAGACGAACCCGGCGCGCACGGCGACCTGGCCCCCCAGCTCCCGCTCGACCCAGGCCGAAAGCTCGTCGGTACGGGAGTTCCGCAGGTTGGGGTCGAGTTCCACGTTCGCGATGCCCCCGACCTGCGTCCGGATGGCGCCTTCCTCGCCCGGTTGCCACAAGCGGTCGCCGTTGCGGTCGGTCCAGGCGTACTCCGTGTACTGGGTCGAGGTGTTCGGGTTCACGGCATCGGCGAGGTCGACGCCGGGGTTGAAATAGAACCGGCCGAAGTTCGCCTTCAGCACCGTCTTGCCGTCGCCGGTGAGGTCGTAGATCGCTCCGATGCGCGGCGCGACGTGGTTGAGGACCTTGACGCTGCTGACGGCGTCGAAGTGGGCGGCCTGGGCCGAGAACCGGCTGGCGGCCCGCTCCTGCTCGGGCAGGAAAATGCGGTACCGGTCGTAGCGGGCCCCGACGTTCAGCGTCAGCTTGTGGAGACTGTACGTGTCGTTGACGAACAGGCCGTAGTTGCGGAGGCCGTTCCACGAGTCCACCGGGAGGCCGAGACGCACGTAGAGCGCCGCGCCGTTGTTGAAGGCCTGCACCACGTTGTCGGCGTAATAGCTCTTCCAGCGGGTCCGCCCGGTCTCGTGCTGGACTTCGCCTCCGACCTTGAACTGGTGGTTCCCGCCGAGCTTGTTGTCGACGAAGAAGGTGTAGGCCCCGTGGACCTGCTTCCTCCGGCGGTCAAGCTCCCAGTCGCGGCCGCCGCCCGTCACCAGGAGCGTCTGCGTGTCCTCGCGCCGGGGCTCGTTGCCGTTGCCGACCAGGCCGAAGTTGTAGCCGAACTCCCCGGCCCGGACCTCGAGGAAGCCGCGGTTTCCGAAGGTCCGGTTGTACTCGACCTTGCCCACCCACGAGGGCGACTCCTGGTTCAGCGTGGAGTCCTTCGTGAGGTGCTGAGGACCGCTCACGACCGAATCGGTCCGGAAGGGCTGGAACTTGGTGCCGTACTGGAGGTAGGCGATGAACTTGTCCCGGGGCGTCATCTGGTAGGAGAGCTTCCCCGTCCAGTTCACGAGCTTGGTCAGGAACTGCGTCCCGTCGAGGATGGCGCCCGAGGCGGGCTGGTAGGTGACGTTCTGCTGGCGCAAGTAGCCGGCCCAGAACCAGACCTTGTCCTTGACGATCGGACCTCCGACGCTCGCGTTAAGGTTCTTGTAGTCGAGGAGTGTATTGGCCTCCTTCCGCTTCAGCCCCAGCTGCTGGATCACGTTTCGCGGGATGTTGGCGAACCCCCGCTCCAACTGGTTCTGCGAGATGTTCTTGCTCTGGATGTCCTTGTTCTCGTACTCGTAGTACACCTCGCCCCGGAACTGGTTCCCGCCGGACTTGCCGATGAAGTTCGTGAGCACGCCGCCGCTCGGCATCTCCGCCGAGTTGCCCGCGGCGCCGATGATCACCTCGTCGAACGAGCCGTAGTCGAAGTAGAAGCCCGCGGCCGAGGTGCCCTCGGTGGTATTGATGCCCTCGATGAGCGGCCGGTTCTGCCCTCCGTTGCCATACGCGATGTAGGTCGTCTGCGTCCCCGCGGTGCTCCCGCCGACATCGAAGCGGTTCAGCGAGACGGCGGGGGTCTCGGCCAGCAGCGACCACATGTCGCGTGCGTTGGGCAACGAGTCGAGCTGCGTCTTGTCGAAGTTGGTCTGGACGCGGGTGGCGGTGGTGTCGATCGTGGGCGACTCGCCGATCACCGTCGCCTCCTCCTGCATCTGCTTGACGGAAAGGGTCGGGTTCACGTTGGCGGTGAACCCGATGCCGATGCGGATGCCCTCCCGGTTGACCGTGCGGAAGCCCGGCATCTCGAAGGTCAGCTTGTAGGTTCCCGCGGGGAGGCCGGGAAAACGGTAGATTCCCTCGGCGTTGGAGATGGTCGTTTGTGCGACCAGCAACACCGGGCTGGTCGCGGTGACGGTAACGCCGGGCACCACTGCTGCGCTCTCGTCGACGACCTGCCCCTGGATGATCCCGGTCGAACCCGCGCCGCCCTGGGCGAAGGCGGGACCGGCCGCGAGGGCCAGGCCCATAAGCAGGAACAACAGCGTGCGTGTCTTCAAGGCTTTGCCTCCTGACTAGAAGTCATATCTGACGCCGAAGCGCACGATGCGCGGGTCGAGGAGGGAAATGAGCTCGTTGAAGCGCGGACCGGTGGTGATACGGAAGTTGGTGGCCACGTCCGAGTTGAGGGCGTTGAAGACGTCCACCATCGCGGTGACTTTGCCGAAGCGAGCGAGCTTGAACGCCTTCTCCGCCCGGAAGTCGAGGATGTGAACGTTGGGCGCACGGTTGGCGTTGATGGGCTGCATCTGGACCTCTTCCGAGCCGGCGTTCGGCAGCGTGACGTTGGTGAACCGGGCGTAGTTGTACCCGCTCTGGAGCTTGTAGGACGCGGCGAGGGCGATGTCCCAGGGAAACTCGTAGCGCCCAAGCAGCTTGTAGTTCCAGAAGGTGCTGCTCATGCGGCCGAACCGGCGCTCGTTG
>QHVJ01000279.1 GCA_003222275.1 Acidobacteriota bacterium
CGCGAACTCCACCGTGTGGTAGTCGCCATCGAAGCTCGGGAGCCCGACCCGGCCCGGGTTCGTGTAGACGCGGTTGGAAGCCGCGTTCGCGGGCCGGTCGAAGAGCTGCAGCGTCTGGTCGTCGGCGGTGCCGCGGACGTTGTCGGGGCCGACGTCCACGAACGTGAAGGGGATCGTGTAGGCGTTCACGCGGGCCAGGTCCACCTCCGCCCACTCGTTGCGTGTTCCCTT
>QHVJ01000080.1 GCA_003222275.1 Acidobacteriota bacterium
ACTTGCCATCGCCCGCTATCGGCCGGAAGAGGAATCGGAGCCGAGCGTCCAGAACTACGAGGTTCCCTTCCGCAAGGACTGGGTGGTGCTCGACGCCCTCAACTACATCAAGGACAAGCTGGACGGCTCCCTGTCCTTCCGATGGTCCTGCCGGATGGGCGTGTGCGGGAGCTGCGGGATGACGGTGAACGGGCAGCCCCGGCTCACCTGCGCGTCCTTCCTCTCCGCCGAGCCGGCCGGCCCCATTCGCGTCGAGCCCCTGCGGTACTTCCCGGTCGTGCGCGACCTGGTGGTGGACATCACCGATTTCATGAAGAAGCTCAAGCAGGTGAAGCCCTGGATCGTGCGCGGGGAGGAAAAGCCGCTCGCCGAGGGGGAGTACCGGCAAACCCCCGATCAGCTCGACGCCTTCAAGCAGTTCAGCATGTGCATCAATTGCCTGCTCTGCTACTCCGCCTGTCCCATCTACGGCCTGGAGCCCACCTTCATCGGCCCGGCGGCGATCGCGCTGGCCCAGCGCTACAACCAGGACTCCCGGGACGAGGGATCGTCCGAGCGGCTGGAGATCCTCTCCCACCACGACGGCATGTGGCAGTGCACGTTCGTGGGTGAGTGCACCCAGGTCTGCCCGAAGCACGTGGACCCGGCGGGAGCCATCCAGCAATACAAGCTCACGAGCGCCGCCCACTGGTTCAAGACCCTGCTTCCGTGGGGGACGAGGTGAGCGCGGACGTTCGCTACACCCCCTATCATCCGCGGTGGTACCGCCGCCGCGTCTCGGTCTGGTGGTGGCTGCAGAGCCGGTCCTACACCGGCTTCGTGCTGCGCGAGCTGACGAGCGTTTTCGTGGCCTTCTTCGCCGTGCTCCTGCTGTGGCAGATCCGGGCCCTGGGGCACGGGCCGGAGGCCTACGCCCGCGTGCTGGCCCGCCTGCGCTCGCCCCTTTTCGTGACCCTGAACGCGCTCGCCCTCGCCTTCGTCCTGTTCCATTCGATCACCTGGTTCAACCTGGCCCCCAAGGCGATGGTGGTTCGGCTGAAGGGCAAGCGGGTGCCGGACCTCCTGGTGGCCGGAGCGAACTACGCGGCGTGGGTCGTCCTCTCGGCGGCGGTGGCCGCCATCCTGTTGCGGGGATAGATGGCGCGCCCGATCACGCCGCTACTGTGGCTCCTGTTCAGCGCGGGAGGGACCGTGGCCGCGCTCCTCTTTCCCGTCCATCTCTTCCTGAACGGGCTGGCCTTCCCCCTCGGGTGGCTGCCCGCGCCCCGCTACGAGTCTCTTCGCTCCCTGGTCGGACATCCCCTGACGCGACTGTATCTGCTCGTCCTGGTCTCGTTGCCGCTGTTCCACTGGGCCCATCGCTTCCGCTATACGCTGTACGACGGCCTCCAGCTGAAGCACCTGACCGTGCTCATCGCGGTGCTGTGCTACGGCGCCGCCGTCGTCGGGAGCCTGCTGGCCGCCTACACGCTGTGGAACATGTCGTCCTAGCGGGACCTCTTTCCGGAGGTCGTCATGTTCGAGCTGAAGCCGATCACTCCGGACGCCATTTCCCGGGCCCTCGACAAGGCGGAGCGCTACCGCCTGCTGAACGAGCCGAGCGACGCCGAGAGCATCTGCCTCGACATCCTCCGCATCGACCCGGACAACCAGAAGGCCCTGGTGGCGATGCTGCTGGCCGTGACCGACCAGTTCGAGGGATTCGCGGTCGACGCCGGCCGGGCCCAGGGCGTGCTGCATCGACTGAAAGACGAGTACCAGCGGGTCTACTACGCCGGGATCATCAGCGAGCGCCGGGCCAAGGCCCACCTCAAGAAGGGGGGACCCGGCTCCGGTTATGCGGCCTACGACGGCTTCCGGGAGGCGATGAGCTTCTATGAGAAGGCGGAGACGCTCCGCCCCCCGGGCAACGACGACGCCATCCTGCGCTGGAACGCCTGCGCCCGGATCCTCATGGACCACCCTTCCCTCGGGCCGGCGCCGGAGGAAAGGGTCGAACATCCGTTGGAGTAAATCGCCTTTACAACACCTCGTCGAAGCTGCGCACCAGCGGATGATGGGCGGAGCTCGGCAAGCCCGCTTCGCGGACGCACAGGCCGGTGGCCATCTCCGCCGCGCGCGCGGCGTCCAGCTCCGCGGTGACGTCGGAGAGAAACAGGACCGCGTGCGGTTCCTGGCCGAGCGCGCGGGCGATCTTCCGGTAGCTCTCCGCGTCGCCCTTGGCGCCGGTCGTGGTGTCGAAGTACGCGCGGAGGAACGGCGTGAGGTCGCCGGCGTCGCTCCGCGAGAAGAGCAGCTTCTGCGCGAGCACGCTGCCCGAAGAGAAGATCGCCACGTCGCGTCCCTGGGCGCGCCAGCGGGCAAGCGCGCGCGGCACGTCGGGATAGACCTGGCCGCGGAGCTGGCCGGCCTGATAGCCCTCGTCCCAGATCCGTCCCTGGAGCGCCTTCAGGGCCGTCGACTTCCGGTCGCGGTCCATCAGCCAGTGGACGTACGTGACCGCGGAGTGGAGGGATTCCGCGGGCGAGCCGTCGCGCCAGGGCGGGGGAGACGAGCCCGCGCGCCGGTCCGCCTCGTGCTCCGAGGACAGCAAGGCGAGGTCGTCGCGGACCTCGTTCGCGCGGCGGATCAAGAAGTCGCGGACGTGCTCGCGCGCGTAGGGGAAGAGGACGCGGGTGACGAAGTCCACCGGGGTCGTCGTCCCCTCGATGTCGAGGAGAAGGGCGCCCGGCGGATCCGGCACGTCAGCTCACGACGGGCGGGGGGGGCAGGTAGCCGGCGCCGAAGCACACCGGCTCGTAGCCGCGGTCGGCGCCGCTGTCGGTGTAACGGGGCGTCCAGCCGGAGGGATCCTGGAACAGGCGTATGGCCCGGATGCGGCGGTCCGCGCAGAGGTCGAACCAGTGCCACGTCCCGCGCGGCACGCGGATGAGGTCGCCCGCCTCCACCTCGATCGCGAGGACCGCGCCCTCCCGCGGATGGATGTGGAAGATGCCCCGCCCCTCGATGATGAACCGCACCTCGTCCTCGTCGTGCCAGTGCTCGCGGCGGAACTTCGCGAGCATGCCCTCGAGGCCGGGGGTCGTCGGCTTCACGTCGATCACGTCGGCGGTGACGTAGCCGCCCTCCGCCTTCAGCCGGTCGATCTCGCGGCCGTATGCCGCCAGGACGTCCTCTGCCGGCGCGTCGGAGGCCACCGGGTGCGACGGCTCCCAGCGCTGGTAGGCGATCCCGACCTCCGCCAGGCAACGTCGGACCGGCTCGAACCCACTCACCGTCTTCCCCTCGTCGGCAATCTTCACCGTGGCCATGACCGCCCTCCCTCCTCGCCCGACCGTCCCACGACCTCGAGCAGGAACTCCAGCACCTCGAGGTGGCGCACCGCCTCGTCGAAGTCCCGGCCCCACGTGTACAGCCCGTGCCGGCGGATCAGCAGCCCGTGGGCGTCGGGCCGCTGCCGGAGCAGCGCCTCCACCTCCGCCGCGCCCGCCGCCCAATCCTGCGTATTTTCCACGATGGGGAGCCATTCTCGATGCTCGTGGCTGGTGACGCCGTCCAGCCCCTTGAGCATCTCGTAGCCCTCGATGGCCATCCCGCCCGCGCCGGCGTGGACGTCCGAGAGCAGCGTGCTCCAGGGCGAGTGCGTGTGGAGCACCGACCCGGCCCCCCGCGCGCGCACGACCGCCAGGTGCAGGCTCGTCTCCGCCGAGGGCCGGCCGTTGCCCCCGATGGAGCGGCCCTCGCCGTCGATCTCCAGGACCTGCGCCGGCCCCAGCCGCCCCTTGTCCACGCCGCTGGCGGTGATCGCGAGCCGGAGCGGCTGCCGGCTCACCACCGCGCTGAAGTTCCCGCTGGTGCCGAGAACCCAGCCGCGGTGATGCGCCTGCCGCCCCAGCTCGGTGATGCGCTCGGATAGATCCTCGAACGCCCTGGAGGTCACCCGGCCATTGTCCGGGGTCGATCTAAAAAATCAAGCGGGGGCGATCCCGCCGTGCTACGGTGCGCCCGCCGTCTTACCCGCCTCCTCGCGCCACTCCTTGTTCGCGTAGATGGCCAGCTCCACCCGCCGGTTCTGCCGGCGGCCTTCCTCGGTGTCGTTGGAGGCGATGGGCTCGTCTTCGCCCTTGCCGGAGGTGACGAGGCGACCCCGCGCGATCCCCTGGGAGGCAACGGCGTCGGCGGCGGCTCGGGCGCGGCGCTCGGAGAGGTCACGATTGTAGTCGGGGCGTCCCACCGAGTCCGCATGGCCCACGATCATGACCTCGGTCCGCGGGCTGTCCTGCAGGCTGTCGGCGAGCTTCCGCAGGTTGGCGCGGCCTTCAGGTTGCAGCGAGGCTGAGTCGAAGGGAAAGAGGATTCCCGATTCGAACGTGACGGCGATGCCTTCGCCGACCCGTGACACCTGCGCCCCCGGGATGTCCTTGGCGAGTTTTTCCGCCTGCTGGTCCATGTGGCGGCCGATCAGGGCCCCCGCGGCCCCGCCCACCACCGCGCCGATGATGGCGCCGCGTACGGTCGAGCCCGTCTTGTGCCCGATGACGGCGCCGACCGCGCCGCCGCCCGCGGCGCCGATGGCACCCCCCTTCTTGGTGCGGTTCCAACTCTCGCAGCCCCCGGCCGCGAGGAGCGAGGCCACGACCAGGACCGCGACGGCTGCGGACCGTCCGCCATCTCTCATGGCTTCCTCCTGGGCCCCGGGGACGATCACTGGCGCCCGAACCCGGGGCGCCGTGCTACAGCGCCTTCAGGAACGCGACTAGGTCCTTCTTCTCCTGCGCCGTGAGGTGTGTCTCCAGGACCAGGTTGAAGAACTCCACGGTATCGTCGAGCGTGAGGAGCCGGCCGTCGTTCAGATAGGGCGGCGACTCCTTGATCCCGCGCAACGGGAAGGTCTTGATGGGACCGTCGCCCGAAGTCATTCGTCCGTTGATGTTCTGCGCCTTGAAGAACCGCTCCAGCTTGAGGTTGTGCATCGTGTTGTCGGTGTAGTACGGCGGTACGTGGCAGGTGGCGCACTGGGCCTTGCCGAAGAAGACCGCCTGCCCCCGCATCTCCGCCTCGCCGGCCTTGCGTGGGTCGAGCTTGCCGTCGATCGCCAGCTTGGGGGCGGGCGGGAAGTCGAGCAGCTCCTGGAACTCGGCCATGAAGTGGACCTGGCTGCCGCGCTCGAGCGGGTTGACCCCCTTCTTGGTGGCGATGACGGGGTCGCCGTCGAAGTACGCCGCCCGTTGCTCGAACTCCGTGAAGTCCTCCACCGTCTTCAGCGCGCGCTGCGAGCCGAACAGGCGCTGGATGTTCACTCCGCGCAGGCTGGGGGTCTCGATCCGACGCCGGAACTCCTGGGGCCGGATGTCGCCGATGAGGTGCGTGGACGCGTTGGTGTGGCCGTTGGAGTGGCAGTCCAGGCACGCGACCCCCCGGCTGGGCCGCACCGTGCGCCGGTCCTCGGTCTGGTTGAACTGCTGCTGGGGGAAGGGAGTGAGCAGCAGGCGCAGGCCTTCGAGCTGCTTGGGGTTGAGGATCCCGTCGAACAGCTCGAAGAAGTTGTCGATCGTGACCAGCTTGCCCTGCGAGACGTCGCCGAGGTCCGTGCGCGTGATCAGGAAGATCGGCGCGGGGAACTCGGGCAGGAAATGATCGGGCAGGTCGAAGTCGAGGTCGAAGCGCTGGAGATCCCGTTGCTCCTGCTTCTTGATCTCGTCGATGTGGAACTGCGGGAAGAGCATCCCGCCCTCGGGATGGTTCGGGTGGGGCAGGGGCAGGAAGCCCAGGGGCCAGGCCCCGCGATCGCGGATCTGGTCGGGGGTCATGGTCCCGAGCGCTTCCCACGTCACGCCCGCCGGCAGCTTGGCCCGCACGCCGCCCTGCACGGCCTTGCCGCGGAACATCGTGGCATCCCCGGACGGGCGGTTGCCCAGCTCATAGCGGTCGGCGAGCAGGGATTTCTGACGCGCCATGACCTCGGCCTTGGCCCCGGACATCCGCTTCATCACGGAAGCGAAGTCCTCCTGGGGTACGACGGGAGAGAAACTGGATTTCCGCTTCGGTGGCTCCTGGGCCTGGAGGACGCCCACGTAGAGAATCGGCGCCGCCAGGAGAAGGAACGTCCAACGCATGCGTCTCCGCGCGTGCATCGTGCCCTCCTCGTTCGGTGCGTGCTTCACGAAAAGGCTAACACCCGCCCCGGGAGGCGACAAGGCTCGGCGGCACTTTGTCGGCCCGGCGGCATCGCAATTGCAACTCCGGACGTGGGCCGGCCACCGAGGCCGGCGAGGAGGGAGCGATGGCACTCTTTGGCAAGGACAAGGCGGGTACCGGAGTCGTGACGCCGACAGGCGGGGACCCGCTCGCGGTGTTGAGGCACAAGTACGATCCGGTGATTCGGCTCATGCACCAGTTGGGCGTGCAGGTCCAGACGGTGGATCTCGACGGCGGCAAGCTGAGGCTTCGCGGCCAGGCTCCGTCGGAAGAAGCGAAGAACAAGGTCTGGGATCAGATCAAGGCCGTCGATCCCCTCTACTCGGACCTGAACGCCGAGATCACGGTCGTGGCCGGCGGAGGCGCCGCCGCGGGCGCGGCCGCCACCGCGGGCGGAGGGAGCTACACCGTCCAGAAGGGCGACACGCTTTCGAAGATCAGCAAGCAGTACTACGGCGATCCCAACAAGTACAACCGCATCTTCGAAGCCAACCGGGACCAGATCAAGGACCCCGACAAGATCTTCCCGGGCCAGGTCCTGAAGATCCCGCGATAGCGAGAACGACCATGACCAGGACCACGCTTCGCCGGTCGGCGCGCGTGCTCGGCGCGCTTTGCCTCATCTGGCTGCTCGCATCGGCCGTCCTCGTCACTGCGACCGCCCGCCGGGGCCACGTCAACCTGAACACCGCTTCCCGCGACGAGCTCGTCGCCCTTCCGGGCGTCGGAGAAGTGATCGCAGACAAGATCATCGCCGGGCGGCCTTATGCAGCGGTCGGCGAGCTCGAGCGGGCGGGGCTCTCGAAACGGACGATTGAACAACTCGCGCCGCACGTCACGGTGGGACGTGCCGCCACCCGGGAACGCGCGAAGCCTCCGGCGGCGGCGCCCGCGGCCCCCGCCGCGGCCAGCGGACCGGTGGACCTCAACCGTGCGAGCAAGCAGGAGCTGGAAGCGTTGCCCGGTGTCGGGACCGCGACCGCCGGGAAGATCATCGCCGCGCGGCCTTACCGCTCCGTCGACGACCTCAGCCGAGCGGGCGTGGGGGGCAGGACGCTCGAGCGGCTGCGGCCAATGGTCACGGTCGGTGCGAGGAGACTGCCGGCAGATGCGCCGAGTCCGGCGGCCGCTCCGAGCGAGCCCCGGCCCCGCCGGGGGACGCGGGCGCAGCCCGCGCCCATGCCCGCCACGCCTGTCCCCGGTGTGAGACCCCCGGCCAATCCGCCCCGGCCTTCGATGGAGCCGACCGGTCCTTCCGAGGTTTCGCCGGCGACGGGCATGGTGTGGGTGAACACGGACACGAAGGTGTTTCACCGGGCCGGCGACCGCTGGTACGGCCACACGAAGCGGGGCAAGTACATGACTGAGTCGCAAGCGCTCGCGGGGGGCTACCGCGAGTCGCGCGAGCACCAGGCCGAGAAGCCCCTCGTGTGGGTGAACCCCGCGACGCACGTCTTCCACCGCCAGGGTGACCAGTGGTACGGGAAGACGGCGGGGGGCGAGTACATGACGGAGGAAGACGCGCTGCGCGCGGGCTATCGTGAGGCGAAGCCCTAGCCCGCAGGCTTCAGCGGATCGATGCCGAGCGGGGAGGTGCGGACCGTGATATAGAAAAGCCCCCATGCTCAGCGGGACCAGCCGGGAAGCGGCGGCCGAGTTCCTGGGCACGTTCATCCTCATCGTGTTCGGCAGCGCGGTGGTGGCCCAGGTGGTCCTCAGCGGCGGCAGCCACGGCGGCTACCTCTCGATCAACATCGCCTGGGGCCTGGCGGTGACGATGGGCGTGTACGTCTCCGCCGGCGTGTCCGGCGCCCATCTCAACCCCGCCGTCACCCTCGCCCTGGCCGTCCACCGCCAGTTCCCCTGGCGCAAGGTGCTCCCATACTGCGCAGCCCAGATGGCGGGAGCATTCGTCGCTTCCGCGGTCACCTTCGCCACCTACCGCGAGGCGTTCGACCGCTTCGACGGCGGCGTGCGACAGGTGACGGGGCCGCACGCGACGGCCGGCATCTTCGCGACCTACCCGCAGGATTTCCTCAGCAACTTCCCCGGCGGCGTCGTCGACCAGGTGGTGGGAACCGCGCTGCTCATCCTGGTGATCTTCGCCATCGGTGACCGGCGCAACTCGGCCCCCGATGTCGCCATCGCCCCCGTCCTCGTCGGCCTCCTGGTCGTCCTCGTGGGAATGACGTTCGGCTTCAACGCGGGCTACGCGATCAACCCCGCGCGCGACCTCGGTCCGCGGCTCTTCACCGCCGTGGCCGGATGGGGGAGCGAGGTGTTCCGGGCCGGGCATCATTGGTGGTGGGTGCCCATCGTCGGGCCCTGCGTCGGTGGCGTCCTCGGGGGCGCCGTCTACGACCTTCTCATCACCCGCCATCATCCGCAGGAACAGCGGACCAAGGAGGTCGCATGACGCCCGCCGAGGACCGGAAAATCCAATGAGCCCCGCCGGCCGCTTCGTCCTCGCCCTCGATCAAGGGACGACTTCCAGCCGTGCGATCGTCTTCGGCCGCGAGGGAACCGTGGTGGCCTCGGCGCAGCAGGAGTTCCCGCAGATCTTCCCCGGCCCCGGACACGTCGAGCACAACGCCGAGGACATCTGGTCGTCCCAGCTCCAGGTGGCGAAGGACGCGATGGCCCGGGCGCAGATCGGCGCCGGCGACCTCGCCGCCGTCGGCATCACCAACCAGCGCGAGACGACGATCCTCTGGGACCGGCGCACCGGGAAGCCGGTCGCGAACGCCATCGTCTGGCAGAGCCGGGTCAGCGCCGGGATCTGCGACGCCCTGAAGGCCGAGGGCCACGAAGAGCTGTTCCGCTCGCGCACCGGGCTCGTCGTCGACGCCTATTTCTCGGGGACGAAGATCAAGCACCTGCTCGACACGGTCCCCGGGCTGAGGAGCCGGGCGGAGGCGGGCGATGTGCTCTTCGGCACCGTGGACACGTTCCTCATCTGGCGGCTCACCGGCGGCCGCGTCCACGTCACGGACGTGAGCAATGCGAGCCGCACCCTCGTGTTCAACATCCACACGCTGGAGTGGGACGACGACCTGCTGAAGATCCTCGGCATCCCCCGCAAGATGCTGCCCGAGGTGCGGGCGTCGAGCGAGGTCTACGGGGAGTGCGAGGAGGGCCTTCTCGGCGGTCGGATCCCCATCGCCGCCGCCGCGGGCGACCAGCAGGCCGCCACCTTCGGCCAGGCATGCTTCGAGCCGGGCAGCGCGAAGAACACCTACGGCACCGGGTGCTTCATGCTCCTCAATACGGGCCCGGAACCCATCCCGTCGAAGAACGGCTTGCTGACGACGGTAGGGTGGAAGCTCGGGGGAAAGGTCACCTACTGCCTCGAGGGCTCGGTCTTCGTGGCGGGCGCGGTCGTGCAGTGGCTGCGGGACGGGCTGGGCCTCATCCGGTCCTCCTCGGAGGTCGAGCGCCTCGCCGCGAGCGTCCCCGACTCCGACGGCGTCTACGTGGTCCCCGCCTTCGTCGGCCTCGGCGCGCCGTACTGGGATCCCTATGCGCGGGGCGGCGTGCTCGGCATCACCCGCAACACGAAGGCCGCGCACCTGGCCCGGGCGGCGGTGGAGTCGATGGCGTACCAGACGCGCGACGTCCTCGACGCGATGCAGCGCGACGCGGGTCTCGCCCTCGCCCACCTGAAGGTGGATGGAGGCGCGGCGGCGAACGACGCGCTGCTCCAGTTCCAGGCCGATCTGCTCGGCGTACCGGTGCGGCGGCCGGTGGTGGCGGAGACGACCGCCCTCGGCGCCGCCTACCTCGCCGGGCTCGCCGTCGGGTACTGGAAGGACACCGCCGACGTGGCCCGCAACTGGGCCCTCGATCGCGAGTTCACCCCCCGGATGGCCCCCGCCGAGCGCGACCGCCGGTACCTGTCCTGGCAGAAAGCCGTCGGACGCTGCCGCGATTGGCAGGAGCGCTGAGCGTATGAGCAAGCTGTTGCGAGGAATCGCCGCCGGCGGGCTCACGGGAGAGTGAGCTTGATCGCCGACTCGAGCGTGGCCTTGTCCTGGAAGTTTACGAAGTGCTTGACGATCGTCCCTCTCCTGTCCACGAAGAAAAACGTCGGAAACACGCTGACCTGCCCATAGGCCGCTTGCATCTCGGGCGTCATGTGAACAAGCAGGAAGGTGAGGCCGCTCTTCCTGGCGTACGCGGCGCGGTCCGCTTCGTCGGCCGGGACCTCGAGCACCTTGTCCGCGTTCACCGCTACGATCTCGAAGCCCTTCGGCTTGTATGCCTGGTAGAGCTCGACCAGCAACGGCGCGGTCTTCATGCAGGGGGGGCAGCCGGTGAACCAGAAATACACCAGGTACGGCCGACCCGTGAGGGCCTCCGAGGTGAGCGGCGACCCGTCGTAGGCCAGGATCGAGAACGGCGCCGCGACCCTGCCCTCGAAGCCCGCGATCGTGCGCTCGAGCAGCTTTCCGAAGCGCGGGTGGGCGAGGATTGCGTCGACGTCGACGCGCTCGATCTCGGCGGTCTCGGCGTTGCGCTTGAGGAACTTCGGCATCCGCGGGTCCGACTCCATGATGCGCAGCATCACCTCCGTCTCTCCCGGCACGTCGAACCGGAACTGCTCGGCGATCTCCTGGAGCGAGGGCGGCTTTCCGGTGGCCCTCTGATATTGCGCCGCGAAGAGTGGAATCTTGAAGAAGGTGTTGAACATGCGGTTGAGCGCCGCGCGCTCCTCGGGCGCGGTGAAGACGTTGTTGTACAGCTCGGAGACCACCACCCGCTGGCCCGGCTTCACGTTTTGCTTCAGGTACTGGACGATGCGGACCTCGGGGCCCTCGCTGGCGGCGGCCGGCGGCGCGGCGAGCGTGGCGAGGATCGGCAGGCACAGGAGCATGTCTCCCACTCTACATCCGCGGCCCGATTCAGCCACGCCTCATCCCTTGACCGCGCCCGCGGTCAAACCCGCCACGAAGTAGCGCTGGAGGAGCACGAAGGCCGCCATCACCGGCACGAGGCCGATGAAGCTCGCGGCGGCCACGAGGTGCCAGTCCGTCTCGTAGCCGCTCTGGAAGCTGAAGAGCCCGATCGGGATCGTGAAGCGATGCTGCGAGTCGAGCAGCACCAGCGCGAGCGAGAACTCCGACCAGAAGGATGCGAGGTCGAAGATCGCGACCGCGGCGAGGCCGGGGGCGGCGAGGGGGAGGACGATCGACCACAGGGTGCGCAGGCGGGTTGCCCCGTCCAGGCGGGCCGCCTCCAGCACCGAGGCGGGGAGCGCGTCGAAGAACGTCTTGAGGACGGAGATCGTGAAGGGAAGCTGGACCGACGCGTAGACGAGCACGAGGCCGGCGTGCGTGTCGAGCAGCCGCAGGCCCGCCACGAGGCCGTAGATCGGTACGAGCAGGATCATCGGCGAGACCATCTGCGTGGCGAGGAGCGCGGTGACAATGCCTTCACGGTGCGGAAAGGGCTCCCGCGACAGGACGAACGCGGCGGGCACGCCGAGGAGCAGCGTGAGCGCGGTCGCGAGGAGGGCGACCTTCGCGCTGTTCCACAGGTACCACGGCACCTGGGTGTGGGTGAGGATGAAGCCGTAGTTGGCCAGCGACGCGTCGGGGGGAAGCCAGCGCGGCGGGAACTCGAACACGCCCGCCTTGTTCTTGAGCGAGACCGAGGCCAGCCAGAGCTGCGGGAGGAGAAAGGCGGCGGCCACGGCGGCGAGGCCGAGGCGGAAGGCCCACTGGCGCGCCGGAGAGAGCTTCACGCGGCGGCCCTCCTCGGCCGCGTCAGCAGCCGCGTGGCGGCCAGCGCGAGGGCCAGGTTGAGGGCCAGCATCACCACCGCCACCGCCGCCGCGCGTCCGGCCTCGAGGCTGTAGAAGGCCGAGCGATACATGTAGAGCGAGATCACCTCCGTGCGGCGGGCGGGCCCGCCCCCCGTCAGGGGAAGGATGAGGTCGAACGTGTTGAGGGTCTGCATCGTGATGAGCGCGAGGTTCAGCGCGACCACGGGAGCGATCATGGGCAGCACCACCATCCGGAGCCGCGCCCACGCGCCGAGGCCCTCGAGGTCGGCGGCCTCGTGCAGCTCGCGCGGGATGCGCTGCAGCCCGGCGAACTGCAGGATCATGCTGAACGCGCAGCCCCGCCACGTGTTGGCGGCGATCACGGACGCCATGGCCAGCGTTCCCGAGGAGAGCAGCGGCAGCGGCCCCACGCCGGCGAGCGACAGCCAGTAATTCACGATCCCGGCGCGGTTCTCGACGAGGAGGATCCGCCACAGCACGCCCACGAGCACGCCCGGGATCACCCACGCGCTCACGACCGCCACCCGGGCCGCGAGCGTGCCCGCCGCCCCCCGCCGCCGCGCGGCGTCGATGAGGAGGGCGATGGCGAGGCCGAGGCCGAGCTGCAGGGTCACCGAGCTGGCCACGAACACGAGCGTGACCCCGACCATGCCGAAGAAGGCGGGATCGGTGAGCAGGTCCCGGAAGCTCGCGGCCGTGTAGGAGTAGGCGGCCCCCGCCGTGCGCGTGTCGGTAAGCGAGAGCCGGAGGAGGTCGAGCATCGGATAGACGAGCACGGTCGTCACGAGGACGAGCGCGGGCGCGAGCCACGCCCGCAGGCCGGCCTGCCGGCCCCGAAGGGGCGCGACGACGGAGAGGCCGAGCAGGAGGGCCATCGCCGCGGGCAGCAGGGCGATGGGGTCGAGAGAGCGAGGGGAAGTCTGTTGCCGGCGTCGTTCCGCCTGCTGCCGGTCGTCGATCTCGCGCACGGCCTGCCAGGCGTCCTCCAGCGCACGCTCGGGGGTCTTCTCGCCGGACACCGAATACCCCACCGCGAGCTGGAGCTGCTCCGAGAGCGCCGGGTAGATCGGCACCGCGGGCCGGGCGCGCCCGTGGACCAGCATCTGCCCGAAGCGCGCGTACCACGGGTCGTCGCGGAAGAACGAGACGTTGCGGTACACGCTCGGGCGCACGGGGAGCTGTCCCGTCACCTGGTCGATCCGACCCACGTTGGTGGACGATTCGACGCTCAGCAGGAACTCCGCCGCCGCCTGGCGGCGCGCGGGGTCGCGCGCGAAGACGACCCACACCCATCCCCCGGTGCCGGTGGACCCGGTCCCCGCGTCCCTCTGGGGGATCGGCGCCATGTCCCACTTGTCGAACTCGGCCGGCGAGAGTCCCGTCTGCAGATCGCGTAGCTGCCAGCTCCCGCCGAGGAACATCGCCACGTCTCCGGCGACCGCCGCCGACGTGAGCTGCTGGTAGTCGTTGTTCGCGAGCACGGAGCGCGGCGAGGCGCCGGTGCGGATGGTGTCGCGCAGGAACGCGAGGACGTTCACCATCCGCTCCCGGTTGGGCGGCTCCCCGAACACGGGACGGCCCTCGGCGTCCACCAGCTCCCCGCCCTGGGCCCAGAACATCGGGAGGTGGTCGAACACCGCCGCCTCCCACCGCCCGGCGTTGTAGAGGTAACCGGCGATATGGCGCTCGCGTGCGATCCGGCTCGCCGTGTCCAGCAGCTCGGCCCACGTCCGCGGCGGCGGGGCCACGAGGTCCTTGCGGTAGTAGAGGACGCGGCAGTCGGTACCGTGCCAGACGCCGTAGACGTGGCCGGCGCCGTCCGAGAGCGTCTGGATCGTGAAGGGCAGGAAGTCGGCGCGGTCCGCGGAGGGCCAGTAGTCGTCCAGCGGCTGGACGTGGTGGCCGGCCATGAACAGCGGCATCCAGAAGCTGTCCACCGACGCGATGTCGGGCAGCCGGCCGGCCGCGGCGGCGAGCAGCAGCTTGGCCTTGTGCTGCTCGAGGGCCGGCATCACCGAGACGCGGAGCTGGACGCCGGGGTGTGTCTCCGCCCACTCCCGGAACACGTCGGTGAAGATCTGGGCGATGGCCGGCCGCGCGGCCAGGTGCGAGTAGTCCTGCTGGGCCCACACGGACAGCGAGAGCGGGGCGTCCGGCCTTCCCACGCGCATGGGCGTGACGAGCACGGCATCTGCCACCGCGGATCGCGCGGTGGCGGCCGCCATGAACAAGAAGAGCGCCGCGCGGGCGGCGCTCACGGCTTGGAGCGCACTCCGCCGAGGTGCTCGCGAAGGAAGGCGATCGTCCGTGGCCAGGCCTGGGTGGTCGCCTTCATGTTGGCGCCGTCGCGCCCGTACTGCTGGCGCAGGAACCCGTGGCCGGCGCCGTCGTAGACGTGCGGCTCATAGGTCTGGCCCAGCTTCTTCATCTCCGCTTCGGCGGGACCGATGGTCGCGTTCACGCGGGCGTCGTCGCCCCCGTAGAGTCCCAGCACGGGCGCGCGGACGGCGCCCAGCGCGGGCGTCTCGGGCGAGGTGCCGTAGTAGACGACGGCCGCGCTCAGGGCCGGCTGCGCCGCCGCGTACGCGAAGCTGCGCCCGCCCCCCCAGCAGAAGCCGATGGTGGCCACCTTGCCGTTGGCGGAGGGAAGCTTCATCGCGAAATCCCGGACCGCGTTCAGCCGGGAGACCGTTTCCTCGGGCGTGGCCTCGCGGACCAGCTTCACGACGTCGTCGCGGCTCGCCACCGAGTCGGTACCGCCGCCGCCGGGCCCGTGGCCGGATACGAAGTCGGGAGCGACGGCGATGAAGCCCTCGCGGGCGAGCTGATCGGCGACGCCGCGGATCCAATCGCTCAGGCCGAAGATCTCGTGGATCACGATCACCACCCCGGCTTTCTCCTTCCGCTCCGGATAGACGATCCAGGCGCGGATGGGCGGTCGGCCCATGTCGATCTTGACGTCGGCGTACTCGCCGTGCCGCGGCGACGCGTCGAGGGCGGCCTTCGCGGTTTCCTCGGCCGCGGGCAGGCTCGGGTCACGCGCGGGCAGCGGGCTCGGGGCCGGAGTCCGGGCCTGCATCGAGAACAGGGTGAAGAGGAGAATGGCGCTCATGTCACCTCCAGGCGGGTCGGGAACGGCAGGATTGTAATCCGTCCCGTCGACCCTTTGACGGGTGCGCATGCCTGCGGTATCACTGGAGGGCACCGTGGCTCTGCGCGGGAGGTGATCGTGGACATGCTGGCGATGGACGTCCGGCAGGCCCTGCGCGCGCTGGCGGCGCGGCCCGTCTTCACCGCCGCCGCCGTCCTCACGCTCGCGTTGGGGATCGGGGGCAGCACCGCGATCTTCGGCTTCGTCCGCGCCGTCCTGCTCCGCCCGCTGCCGTACGCGGACCCCGGCCGCCTCGTGTTCGTGACCAACGTGATCCCTCAGCTCCGCGCCGAGCTGGCGGGAGGCGGGGATTACCTCGACTGGCGCGACCGCAGCCGATCGCTGGTGGCGCTCGCGGCGTATTCGTCGTCGGACCGCGTGACGCTCACGGACCGCGGCGAAGCGCAACGCATCCCGGCCGCGCGCGTCTCGGCGAGCTTCCTCCCCACGCTCGGCATCGCGCCCGCCGTTGGCCGCAACTTCCGCCCGGAGGAGGACCGGCCGCGCGGCGCGAAGGCCGCGCTCGTGACGCCGCGACTGTGGCGACGGCTCTTTCCCGACGTCGCTCCGGGCGAGGAGCGGAGCATCGATCTCGACGGCTCGCTGCACGCCGTCGCCGGCATCCTTCCCGCCGGCTTCGTCTTCCCCGGTCACCCGGAGGTGGATCTGCTGCTTCCGCTCGCGCTCGACGAGCCCGGTGAGCGCGCCCGCGGACGACAAAGCCTGGTGCAGGTGATCGGCCGCCTGCGGCCGGAGGTCACGCTCGAGCAGGCCCGCCAGGAGCTGGAAGCGATCCAGGCGGCGGCGGTCGCGGCCGCACCCGCAGCCCCGCGGGGCGGGATGATGATCACGCGGTCGGGGCCGGACGCGCCGGCCCGCCCCATGGGCGAGGCGCCGGCCCCGCCCCCGAACGCGAAGCGCCCGTACGGATTCGACACGTTCCTCAAGGTCGTCCCCCTGCAGCGCGCGCTGGTGGCCGACCTCCGCCCCGCCCTGCTGCTCTTCTCGGCCGCCGTGGCCCTGGTCATGCTGATGGCGTGCGCGAACACCGCCAACCTCCTCCTCGCCCGTGCCGCGGCACGCCAGCCCGAGATGGCGGTGCGCGCGGCCCTGGGCGCCGGGCGCGGCCGCCTGGTGCGGCAGCTCCTGACCGAGAGCGCGGTGCTGGCGCTGCTCGGCGGCGCGGCGGGGCTGGTCGTGGCGGCGCTGCTGATCTCCGCGCTGCTCGCGCTGATGCCGCCGGACGTCGCGGCCGCGTTCCGCAGCGCGGCCGTGCGCCTCGACACGAGCGTGCTCGTCTTTGCGCTCCTCCTCTCGCTCGCGACCAGCGTGCTCTTCGGCCTGGCGCCGGCCCTGCTCGCGGCCGGCGTGGATGCGGGCGACCGGCTGCGGGGAGGCAATCGGAGCGCATCGCCGGGCGCCGGCCGACGGCGGCTGCGGCGGCTGCTCGTCACCGCCGAGGTCGCGGTCGCCTTCGTGCTCCTCGTCGGCGCCGGCCTCCTCGTCCACAGCTTCCTCCAGCTCACCTCGCTCGATCCCGGCTTCCGCCCCGGCCAGGTCGTGACCGTCGCCATCGAGCTGGAGCGCACGCAGTACGCCGCGCCGGACGCGCAGCTCGCGTTCTTCGAGCGCCTCCTCGAGCGCGTCCACTCCTTGCCGGGCGTGCAGTGGGCGGCGGCGGGGGACTCGCTGCCGCTGAAGCCGTTCTCCATGGTGATGATCGGTGGCACCGCCGAGGACGCCCCGGCGGCCCCGCCGGGCCGCGGGCCGGAGCTGGCGCTCTGCGCGGTGACGCCGGACTACTTCCGCACCCTCGGCATGACGCTGCGCCGTGGCCGGCCCTTCCTCGACACCGACCGGCCGGGGACGCCCGAAGTCGCGATCGTGAACGAGACGCTGGCCCGCCGGATGTGGGGCACGGCCGACCCGATCGGCAAAAGGATCCGCTTCCCGCACGCCCCGACCGGGGTGACCGTGGTCGGCGTCCTCGCCGACGTGCGCCACGAGGGGCTGGAGACACCGCCGCGCGGTGTCGTCTATCGGCCGTTCACCCAGGACCCCCGCCGCTTCGCGTTCGTGGCCGTGAGCGCGCCCATGGATCCCGCGGGCCTCGTCTCCGCGCTGCGCCGCGAGGTAGCGTCGCTCGACCGCGGCCTCGCCGTCCACGACGTCGCGACCATGGACCGGCGGCTCGCGGACGCGATGGCCCCCCGCCGATTCAACACGCTGCTGCTCGGCGCATTCGGCCTCGTCGCCCTCCTCCTGTCCGCGGTCGGGCTCTACGGCGTGATGGCGCACGCGGTCACCGAGCGCACGCGCGAGCTCGGCATCCGGATCGCGGTCGGCGCGGCGCCCTCCCAGGTGCGGGCCCTCGTGCTGCGTCAAGGGCTCGCCATGGCCGCGTGGGGAGCCGCGATCGGCGCCGGCGCCGCCGTCGCCGCCAGCCGCGCGCTGCGGGGCTCGCTCTACGGCGTGGGGCCGACCGACGCCGCCACCTTCGCGGCCGTGCCCGTGGTGCTGCTCGCCGTGTGCGCGATCGCGTGCGAGCTGCCCGCGCGGCGCGCCACGCGCGTCGATCCCGCGGTGGCGCTGAGGGCGGAGTAGCGCCCCGCCTCAGCCGCCGCCGCGTACGTCGTCAGAGCGCCGGGACGGTGACGAGCTCACGCCCGCCTTCGACCTGGCCGTCTCGTGCCGACTTGCGCCGCTCGCCGTCCGTGCGCGGCAGGAGGAGCTCGCGCCCGACGCCTCCGCCCATCCACGCCTCTTTCAGGATGTACTCGTCGCCGTCCTTCTCGAAGACGGCCTTCGCCTCGTCCTCCGTCGCGGACTCCAGGCGATTGGTCAGCGCCACCGCGCCGTTGCTGTATCCGCGGACGAGCAGCGCTTGCGACTCGTCCGAGAACCGGTAGCGGCCCGGGGGAAGCGTCTTGCCGTGCACCACGAAGCTGAACGGGATCTGGCACTCGATGGCGTCGGCGCGCGCGGGTACGGGGATGAGTGCGAGCACGGCCACCGGGATCGCCGCCGCGAGCCCGGAAAGGACCTGACTTCTCATGCTGTCCTCCTCGCCGCCTCGTCGTGGGCGGCTATAGGTGGTTGCCGATCGAGACCCGATCGGTTCCCACCTTGCGCGCCGCCTCACTTCAAGGCGTTGGACGGGCTAGCGAGGGCCGGGCTTGTCGTGAAAGTACGTGTCGGTTCCGTCCAGCCAGTCCTGGCGGATGGGGCTGAAGATGTCCACGTCCACCGTGTCCTCGAGGGCCTCGGCCCGATGCGGCACGTTCGGAGGAATGACGACGAACGAGCCTGGCCGCACCGTCACCTCCTCCTCCGGCTCCCCGATCCAAAGGCGCAGGGCACCCTCGAGGATGTAGGTGATCTGCTCGCTGACGTGCGAGTGGGTGGGCACGATCGCGCCCTTCTTGAGCAGCACCCGCGCCATCATCTCGTTCTGGCCCGTGACCACCTGCCGGGAGATCTGGGCCGTGACCGGCTCGACGGGCACCGTGTCCCAATTCAGCGCCTTCATGCTTCCCCCTCGCGTCTCGCCAGCATGTCCACGACGATCCCCGTCCACGAGAAGTCGCGGGCGCCGGCGCCTTCGCCCGTCAACGGGTTGTAGTACTCGCGAAAGCCGTGCTCTTCGACGAGCCGCGCCGAGCGGTCTTCGAGGACCGAGGCGAGGTCGGTCCGGCCGTGGCGCCGCAGGCCCCGCGACAGGTACCAGTTCGTGTTCATCCACGACGGCCCCCGCCAGACGAGCTTGCCCACCGGTCCCGCCGAGAACGAGGGGACGTTCATCGCCACCGACGGCACCGGGAAGGGAGCCGAGTACTCGCGCGGGTCCTCGAGGTGGTCGATGAGCGTGGCGGCGATGGGCGCGGGTAGATCGGGAAGGAGGAGCGGCATGAGCGACGAGATGCTGTTGGTGCGCAACATCTCCTCCTCGGCTCCCGCGAGGTCGAAGAACAGCCCGGCGTCCCGGTCGTAGCACTTTTCGACGAGGGCGGTCGTGCTGCGGCGGGCGCGCCGGCGCATCTCCTCCGCCCCCGCGGTGTCGCCCGTCCGCTCCAGAAGCTCCGCGAGAACGCCCTCGTTCTCGGCGTAGACGGTGTTGACGAGCACGTCTTCGACGACGAAAAGGTCGAGGCCGAACATGCGGTCGGGGTCGCGGCCGACCTCGGCGTACGGCCCGGCCACGCGCTCCCATGCCGTGGTGAACTCCTCCGGGGCGAGGCCGGAGATGCCCAGGTAGGCGTCGTACTTCGGCGCGTGGTCGAGGCCGGACTCGTCGGGCTGGAGCGTCGCCACGAGGCCGTCGCGGTCGGGATCGCGGATCCGGTCGAGCCAGTCGTAGTAGCGGCGCACCGCGGGCGTGACCTCGGCCAGGAAGGCCGCCCCGCCCTCCCCCCGGGCCGCCGCCTGGACCGCCTCCGCCAGCAGCGGCGGCTGGATGCAGTCGCTCAGGTAGGGCGTGCGGTAGGCGATCGAGTAGGTGGCCAGCATGTCCTCGTACTTCTCCCGCTGCCAGAACGTGACGTGGGCGACGAAGCCGTCGGGCTGGGCGTTGGCGAGCAGGCTCCGGACCTCGATCCGCGCGCGCTCGGGGTCGAGGTGGGAGAGCGCCACCGCGTGGAAGCACGAGTCCCAGAACCACTGGAACGGGTAGGTCCCCATGGACGGGCAGACGAAGTCGTAGTCGCGGCCGCACCACGGCGCCGTCCCGCGCTGGCGATTGCGGTCGTAGAGGGACCGGACCGCGTCCTTCATCCGCTCGAGCCGCGGGGAGCTCATGGCACGTCGTAGGCCTCGGCCTTCTTGCCCTGGAGGTACTTGTCGAACCAGCCCACGATGTGCTGCAGGCGCTCCACGCGGTGCCACGGCTTGCCCGAGCGGCTGAGCTCGTGGCTCTCGTCGGGGAAGCGGACCATCACCGTCGGCTTCTTCAGGAACTTCAGGGCGCGGAACATCTGCTCGCCGCCGTCGGCCGGCGGCGTGCGGTAGTCCGCCTCGCCCTCGATCAGCATCAGCGGCGTCGTCACCTTCGCGATGTGCGTGATCGGCGACCGCGCAGCGAAGTCGGCCGGGTCCTCCCAGGGCGCGCCGCGGAACCAGCGCGGCGTGAAGAGCGTGAAGTCGGCGGTGTACCAGAAGCCGGCCCAGTCGGCGATGGAGCGCTGGGCGACCGCGGCCGCGAACCGGCCGGTCTGGGTGATGGTCCAATTCGTGAGGATCCCGCCCCCGCTGCCTCCCGTCACCCCGAGCCGCTTCGGGTCCACGTAGCCGCGGCGGACGAGCTCGTCGACACCCGCCATGAGGTCCTTGTAGTCGTCGCCGGGGTAGTGGTACTGGATGACGTTGCCGAACTCCTGGCCGTACGCGGAGCTGCCCCGGGGGTTGGGGTAGAGCACGACGTAGCCCCGGGCCGCCATCCACTGGAACTCGTGGTCGAAGGTGTGGCCGTACGCCGCGTGCGGGCCGCCGTGGATGTTGAGGACGAGCGGGTACTTCTTCGCGGGGTCGAAGTCCGCCGGCTTCTGGATCCAGGCCTGGATCGGCTTGCCGTCGAAGCTCGGATACGTGATCTCCTCGGGCGCGGTCAGGCTCAGCTCGGAGAAGAGGCCGTCGTTGAAGCTGGTCAGCGGGCGCGGCGGGCCGGCGGCCGCGTCGAGCACGAACAGATCGCCGACGGCGATGGGCGTGGAGATGACGAGGGCGAAGCGGGACGCATCGGGCGTGGCGCTGGAGCTCATGACCTCGTGATCGCCGGTCGTCAAGGGCGTCGGCTGGCCGGAGGAGGCATCGAACTTCACGAGGTTCGCGCGGCCGCGCTCGGCGGTGCCGGTCACGATCGACCGGCCGTCCTTCGTCCACACGAGGACGGCCGGGCTGGCGCCGCGCGGCGCGCGCTGGTCGCCGGTGAGCCCGCCGCCGACGTCGTAGTCATAGTCGGCGGTCAGGTTGCGCGGCTTGGCGCCGGCCGCGCGATCGATCACGAACAGATCGGGCTGGTCGTAGGAGCGGGCGGGGCTGCCGTTCAGGATGCCGCGGAAGGCGATGCGCCGGCCGTCGGGGCTGAACGCGAACTCGCCGATGGGCCCGTCCATGTCGACGATGCGCCGGGGCTGCCCCCCGGCGGCCGCGACCGCGTAGAGGTCGCTGTCGGGCGCGAGATAGTACGGCTCCTTCTCGCGGTTCGACGTGAAGAAGATCTCGCTGCCGTCGGGGGACCAGGCGATCCCGTCCTCGTCGAACTCGCCCGTCGTCACCTGTTTCGGCACCGGCAGCGCCGGGCCCTCGGCCAGCGCCGCTACGGTCCAGATGTGGCCCGGACGCTCGCGGTCCAGGTAGCCGCGCCCGTTGAAGCGGTAGACGGCGCGCGTGATCACCCGCACGTCGCTCTCCCGAGCCACGTCCGCCTGGCCGGTCTCGTCCTTATTCGGGGCCGCGTCCTGCTTCGCCTTCTTCGCGAGGTCCTTCTCGTTGGTGTTGGATGTGAAGGCGATCGTGGCGCCGTCGGGCGACCATTCCGGCGAGCCCGCCCCCTTGGGCAGATCGGTGAGGGCTCGCGCCTCGCCGCCACCGCTCGGGATCAGGTAGAGCTGGGGCGGCTGCGGCTTGCCGTCCTTCTCCAGGACGCGCGTGAAGGCGATCCACTTCCCGTCCGGGGACCAGCGGGGGGAAGCGTCCTGGGGGCCGCTCGTGAACGCGCGGGGAGAATCGCCCCCGTCGGCCGGCACGACCCACACCGCGGTGTCGTAGCCGTCCTTCTTCTTGTTGACCGCCACCCGCACGAAGGCCACCCGCTTCCCATCGGGCGAGATCTGCGGCTCGGCGACCCACACGAACCGGAACAGGTCCGTCTCCGTGATGGGACGTGGGTTCGCTGCGGCCGGGGTGACGGGCGCAGCCATCAGCGCGGCGCAGACCAAGAGACGGACGCGCATTCGGACCTCCCTCGGAGCGGACTATCCTAGCCCGGAACTGGAGTATCCTCGCGGAGGGACGTGATGGCCCTCCTCGACAGGTTCCGCGCCCGCCCCGCCTGGCAAAGTCCCGACCCGCAGGTCCGGGTCGCCGCCGTGCGTCAGCTCGGCGCGGAGCAATCCAACGTGGTCGCCTCGATCGCCCGCGACG